>NZ_JBNPXV010000007.1:111905-299898 GCF_050433125.1 Roseimarinus sediminis
TTGTGACATTTGTACAAGTTCAATATCATCAGAGTGAACTCCTAAACTAGCTAATTTTAATTCATGTGAGTCTTTTTCTGCCGCTCCAAAAAATGAAACTATCCATTTTGCATTAGGTGAAATATTAGCTCTAATTTTTTCGAAATATTCAATATCAACATCAGCAAGTGAATGTCCTAAAACAAAGACCCTATTTATACTTTTTAAATTTTTGAAAAACACCTCGTGCTCTTTGATAATTGATTCTGTTGCTTTATATGAGTTGGTAAAATATTGAATTATACTCTCCTTGCCAGTATCGTATGAATAATCCCAATTATCATTTTGTTCATACCAATCTGCGAACTCTTCAACTGGTAAATCGTCAGGAGGCAATTCCTTTTCTTCCTCAAAATTTGCTCGATCAATACCATGTCCCAGAACTATATCTGCATTTCCTAAATCGAATAAATAAACCTTCTTTTCCGGGCCAACCTTAGTAGCCAGCAACATCTAGTATCATTCAATCTTATTTACCTTATTTTTTAATGTACTCATAGGATTTTCAGGTTCATTAGTTTGCAGCCGTTCCCTCTAATAAGGTTAATAAGGTTTGGTAAAAAGGATTGCTGCATTGACTACTAAGGTTTAAAACACAGGAATAAGGTTTCTTTATGGCTGAATGCATGAGTACATAAGAAAACTATTGCAATAACCCTTGTCTTGCGTCTTGATATTTTGACCTGCTCATCCGGGTTTGCACAATGTAAGTTCAAATTGCCAGTGCACATTTAGCTTCGCTTGCGTTGCGATTGAAATCCGTGCTTCCTGACAAAGGTTTTATCATTTCATTCTTTAACATAGCCTGAAAATAAGGAAAATATTTAAAAACGGGTTCACACCCCGACATATATCTCGGGCGAGCCTGTAAGCCGCGGATTGCAAACCGCACCAGCCGCTGCAAACTTACGACACATCCCGAAGAACCTGGGGGTTAAATAATCACAAACGTGTTTTATCCCTATACTTTAAATTAAATTGTTAAATAACTCATTTATCTTTTATGCAACGAACACTAAGTCCGGTTTTTTGAATAGGGGTAGCCCAAGCAACATTTGGTTTATCATAAACGATGTATCGACACCATGCCAAATTTGAATAACCAGTACTAGACCACCAATAGCCGGCTTCATCTGAATTTGCGAAGCTCCCGGTTGAACCGCTGCGAGAACCACCAGGAAGGGCTGTAAACCCACTTTTGTTTTGATATTCCGTATAATCGATATTACCTGGGGCTCCTTCAACCATTGATGTTTTCCACTCATTTGTTGCTGCCATCGCTTTTGAAATTTTTTCTCGGGCGTCTCCGATAGAACCATCATAGTTATAGTCGTTATTAGCAAGGTAATCCTCTAATGTCAACCACTCACTATGGGTAGGCACATGCCAGCCAGTAGGGCACAACTTGCCTGTTTCAACTACAAACCAATTGTAAAGAACACCAGTATTACTGTATGTTTCTTTCTCATTATCATACCAGCAGTAAGCTGGCGTTGATAATGTTACCCAGTTTGAGCCATCTGTTACATTTGGTATTGCAGTGCTGTCATTGTACTTGGTGGCAGCTAAGTTTTCAGCCATCCATATTTGCTCTCCAATCTTAATTGTTTTATAAATATGTCCATCTCTGGAATCAGTAAATTCTCCATATTCACTGTCATAATCATAATATGAAGATTCTCCATCTTCACTACATGATGATAGGATCGTATTAGTTATAAGAAATAAATGAATTACAAGTATTGCTTTTTTCATAATTGTAAAGTTTTTATTATCAACGTATACTCTTTTTTAAGGGGAATCTCCCACAAAGCGGGTTGTAATTGGAATTAGCGGAGCTAAACGCCACCAGCCGCTGCGAACATCCCGACAAGCAAGGGTGAAAATAATTCTTAGTTTTTTAAACTAAAGGATCATCTTCGACGATACTATCATAATTTTCATCCGATTCCTCTAAAGATTTAACAGTAGAATTGTATTCACCAATAATTGAATCGATTGTTTCTAAAACTAATTTCAATCCATTTTCATCACTTATTTCATTATCAGCATGAGGAGATAATAATTTTTTACTATCAATTGAATGTGTCAATTCCTCCTCCCCCTTGTTTAGCTTTAGCGTAACGAGGGGTAAGGCAAAAGTCGTCTGTGACTGCCTGTCCCGCAAGGCGGGAACACCTTATCACGCGAAGCGTGAAAAAACTACTTGATCACTTCAACCTCGATTATACCACCTAAAGATGCATAATTTCGTGCAGAACTAAAAAGGTAATCTTCGGCTTTTTCAACTATCATTGCTCTAACCGGGTTTTCATGTACATAGTTTATCCGTTGGTCTATCATCTCATTGTAGTGTAACTGTATTGGATGGCATCCTTCTTGCCAAAACTTATAATTGGTAATTCGCTTATCGTACTTGCCCGCTTGGCGCAATGCACCTAGTATCCAACTTCGGCGGCTTTCGGGCTCGTCCCAAATCTTTTTTAGAATGGTCTTGGCGGTATGTTTCTTAAAATCTCAAACAAATTCGCTTAAGTTGAAAGGCTCATCTGTTTGGCAAACCAAGTGCAGATGATTGGTCATTAAACAATAAGCATACAAGCTCAACCCTTTGTTCTTTTGGCAATATTCAAGCGCGTTGGCAATCTCGATTTTGTAGCTTGCACGCGTAAAGATGTCTATCCAATCAATTACTGTAAACGTAAGGGAATGTGCCGCGTGCTGGTCATGAATGATATAATTTTCTGAGGACATGGCATTTTTGATTTAAAGATAGGAACATTTGCCAAATGCAGTTCGGGCTTGTTGCTTGCTTCTTCCCGATGCTCGGGACAGGCAGTTAAAAACGAGATAGTGCAAATCCCTCGTTGCAAACGAGGGAGAGAAGGGGAGCATGGGGCAAAGGTGTTCGAATGGTTTTTCAAAAAAGTGCGCGAGTTGGAGCTCGCGCCTCCCAACACGATACGAATCAGCAGAAATGACTCATTGACCAATGACTCAATGACTCTTTTTTAATTTTCCATCTTCCATCTTCCTTTTCCTCAATGACTCTTTTAATCTTCCATCAAAAATGGTACTGCCTGCGAAAAAGGGAAATCCTTTCGTTAATCGTTAATCATCAATCGTTGATCGTTAATCGTTAATCATCAATCGTTAATCGTTAATCATCCATCTATTTCCATCAATCTTTTTAATAGCCCCAAACTCCTCCTCATCTGGCTTTAGCGTAACGAAGGGGGAGAAGGGTTCCGCTTTCTACCTTTCAGGTTGAAATCTACGAATCGCCACTCCCTGCTCCCTGCCCGTTTCATCCTTCGTGTCCTTTGTGGTTTCCTCCGTGTCCTTTGTGGCTAACCAGCCGCTGGTACCGATCTACCCAAGGCCCATTCCCCAAACCCGAACAACACATCTACATCCGACAAAATAGTTGCCACATCCGACAAAGTGGGGACTTCATTTTGAAAAGAGGGGAATGAAGCTGACAGCGTGGGGACTCACTCCGGCAGACTTAGTAATGAATCCGACAAAGTGGGGACTTCATTTTGAAAAGAGGGGAACGAAGCTGACAGTGTGGGGACTTGCTCCGGCAGAATTAGTAATGAATCCGACAAAGTGGGGACCTCATTCTGAAAAGTGGGGAACGAAGCAGACAGCGTGAGGACTAGCTCCGGCAGAATCAGTAATGAATCCGACAAAGTGGGAACTTCATTTTGAAAAGAGGGGAATGAAGCTGACAGCGTGGGGACTAGCTCCGGCAGACCTGGAAGCGAAGGATCCGCAAAAAGCCAAAATAGCTTTGATCCTTGATCCCTTCGCGTCATTCTTTTACCTTTTTGGACATAAAAAAAGCCGCGAACTTCGCAGCTTTTTGTGCCCAGTAAAGGACTCGAACCTTCACATCCGTACGGATACTAGTCCCTGAAACTAGCGCGTCTACCAATTCCGCCAACTGGGCATTTGTTTATTCAGGAAAAGCAATCGTAATCGCTTTGTGGCCGCAAATATAAATATTTTCATTTAACATGAACACAATTTTTTTACTTTTTTAGCAAGTCGCTTCAGCCGCCGGCTCCAGCACTTTGATTGCTTTTGTTTTAGGACTTTTTGCCTGTTTTTCTTTCAGCTTCGTGCTACTGATAAATCTTTTCTTTTCGGTACTGGCCGGGAGGAAGGCCGATGATCTTTTTAAAAACTTTTGAAAAATGGTGCCGGTCGTTAAAGCCACACTGAAAGGCAATGGTTTCGATGCTGTCGGGCGTGTTGTGCATGGCCATAATGGCCTTTTCGATGCGTACCTGTTGCAGGTAGCGCTGAATGGTGGTGCCCAGGGCCGTTTTGAACAAACGCAGAAAAGAATTGGGAGCCATGGCAACCAGGGCTGCCAGTTCGTCGTTGCCCAGCGAATTGTAGTAGTGGGCATCAATGTAGTCTACCACCTTTAAAATGCGGGCATCGCTGGTTTTACCTTCCCAGGCCGATGCGGGCATGCGCATGGCCAGCGAAAGCAGGAAGCTGCTGATAAGCAGACTTTGCTCCGGCCCGAAATGATGGCTGGTGTTGAGTACCTGTTCGATTAGTTGTTCCAACTCTTTTTTCAGCTGCTCGTCGGTTGCAAATACATAAATGCGCGGAAGCACATGATCGAACTGAAAGCCCAGGTTGAAATGGACAAAAAAATGATCGACCATGCCCTTGCGTCCGATGCTTTCCAATGCTTCTTCACTTTCAATTCGCCGTCCTTTGATGCTTTCACTACGGGTATTTTTCAGGGCTGTCGAATAGGGCGTATTGGGTGGTATGAGCACCAGCACCGAAGCATCCAGCCGGACCGTTTCGCGGCGGTGACTGATGCCTGCCCCCGGCAGTCTGTTGTAGTATAAGCGCCAGAAGGGAGCCGACAAATTGCTGTATTCCCATTCGCTGAGTTTCCAGTACCGACAACAATGAATCACCGGATGGGGTGTCCTGAATTCCTGTTTAACTTCCGAAGGATCAAGCTTTAATTCCTTGTTGTTTTTCATGCCTGCAGCAAATGATGTTAGTTTCGGACACAAAATAATTAATTTGATACCCCGGAACAAACACAAAGGCTGCTAAATTTGAACATTCGCTTCCCGGCAGGGTAATTATTGGCAGGAAGCATTTTTAAACAGTACACTTAAAATTGATAACAATGAATACAGAACAGGCAAAACGCATTAGCGGGCAGTTCGATCAGGGATCGGCTGCTTCGGTAACAATAGGAGTATGTGCCACCTGCGATCCGCGCATCGACGAGGAGGCACGCACACGCACGGTCAACATTATTGAAATGATTGCCAACGAAGTGCAGGCAAAAGTAAAAACGCCCACCGGCGAAAAAGTCAATGTGGTGTGGACACCGGTGCTCATCGACGGCGAGCAGCAGGCCGACCTGGTGGCCCGTCAGTTTAAGTCCGAAGGGGTGAATGTGGTGGTTTGTACGCCCGATACCTGGGCTTTCCCTCAACTTACCCTCATGAGTTTGATGGCGCATTTCCCCAAAGGCACTCCTTTAAACATTACCTGTGGAAACAGTGCTCCCAAGCCGGGCGTGGTGTTTGCCCATGCCGTGAATGGTGCTTTTGCCCAGCAGGGAATTCTTTCGCACCTGAATATTGGGAACTGGGACGACCATGGTTTAAAACCCAACATCAGCGCCGCCACCATCGATAGCCTTATCGACTGGCTTTTTGCGGCCATCACTTTTGTGGGTTTGAAGGGCCGTCGTGTGGTTTGTTTCGGTCACGATTCGATGGGCATGGAAACAGCCCTGACCCATGTAAACGCCACCCGGAATACCTTTGGTGTTGAGGTCACCCGTCTGGACATGAAACTGCTTTCGGACAAACTGCTCAAGGGCGATTACAACAAGGAAGAACTGAAAGCCCTGAGGGCCTGGCTCGAACAAAACGTGCAAAGCATCGATATTCCGGCGGCCGGAGGAAGTGAAAAGCTCAATCAGTCGCTGGCCATGTACCTGATTATCCGCGACCTGCTTACCGACCTGAATGCCGTGGGAGGTGCCTTTATGAACCAGCTGGAGTGGGGTAGCGACCGCAGAGGTAATCCGCTGCCCATTTGCGACATGGCCGAATCGCTCTTCAATTCAACCTTCGATCACAACGGCCCCAAGGCAGTAATGCCTTTCGGTACCGAGGCCGACATGCAGGGCACGCTCACCATGTTGTTTAAAACCTGGATGACCGGTGGCAATCCTCCCCTGTTTATGGATTTCCGCAAGGTGTGGGAGCCAGCCGAACTGGTGGCACGTGCCAAAGCGCTGGGCATCGATGTAAAAGGCGATGAGCTGTGGGCCCGCAAGGGCATCGTCGACGGCGATAACTCGGGATCGGCCAGCTTGAACTGGGCCGGACTTCCCGGAACTTCACCCGCTGCGCTGCTGAAGCGTATCACCATGCCCGATGCCGATGCTGCATATTTCCCCGGTGGTGGTAACAGTGTGAATTTCATTTCGCCCGGAGGCATTCAGGGCATTGCCAGCCGCTTAACCTACAGTCATTTGAATGGCATGTTTAGCCTGGTGTGGGACGAAGCCGAAACAGTGGACCTGCCTGAGAAACTGGCCGATTTTGTGGCCAACAGCTCGAACGTGACCTGGCCGCACAGCTGGATTGTTCCTAAGTATGCCACCATGACTGAGTACAAACAATACGCACCGGCCAACCATTTTCACATGACCTGGGGACTGAAACCTTCGGTACTCCAGTTCTGGATGGACCTGGCCAATGTGGTGTCGGTGGCACCATGGCAGGCACGTCCGTCCTTCATCGAAGGCATTGATCGGCCGCAGCCACTTATGCACCTTATTAATGGCGGCGAATACGAAGCCAAAAAGTTAAGAGCTAAAGGAATGTAGGAAGAAGGAAAAAGTCATTAAGTCATCAAGGAAAAAGTCATCAAGGAAAAAGTCATTAAGGAAAAAGCCATTGAGTCAGAAAGTCAATGACTTAATGACCAATGACTCAATGACCAATGACTTTTTGACTTTTTTATAAAAAAAGAAAATGCAGGATATTTATTCATGTCTGGCCATCGACATGGGGGCCGGGAGCATACGGATTGTTCAGGGGATTTTTGGCGAAAAGCTGATCCTGAAAGAGCTTTACCGCTTTGATAATCTCATAGAAGAGAGCGACGGTCATGAGCGCTGGAATTTGAAGAAAATTGAGAAGGAAATCGTCAGGGGGCTGGAAAAGGCCCTGGACGAATCTTCGGTTCCTGTGCACAGTGTCGGTGTTGACTCGTGGGGTGTCGATTTTGTATTGCTCGACAACGAAGGGCACGCCATGGAAGATCCGGTGGCCTATCGCGACCGGCGCACCGAAGGCATGAAGGAGCAATGGGAAAAGCTGATGACACAGCAGGAGACCTTCAGGCGAACGGGCATCAACTACAACATTTTCAATACCCTGTATCAGTTACAGAGCATGAAAGGGCAGCAGCAGATCAACAATGCTTCGGCCCTGCTTTTTATGGCCGATTACATTAATTATTTGTTGTCGGGAAAAAAGTGCAATGAATTAACGCTGAGCAGTACGAGCCAGCTACTGGGCGTTGACAAAGCCGGCTGGGACCGTGATATCCTGACGAAACTCGGTGTGGAAAAGCTTTTCAAGTTGCCGCTGGTTCGCGAGGGCAGCCTGTTGGGAAGTTATGGTGTGACGGGTTACGAACCCTTGCAGGTATATGCAGTGGCGGGTCACGATACGGCCTGTGCCGTGCATGCCATTCCTTATGAAGACGAAAATTTTGCCTTTATTGCCACAGGAACCTGGTGCATTGCCGGTTTTCTGAGTGATGTACCTCTTTCGGGCGCTGCAGCCTTTGAGCAGGGCATCACCAACGAACGTGCTACCAAAGGGCGTTTTCGTCCCTTGAAAAACCTGATGGGGCTTTGGCTCATTCAGCGTTTACGACAGGACTTTGGAAACCGGCATTCGTATGCCGAAATCGATGAGCTGGCTGCGGCAGCTGCTCCTGACGGGGTGCTGATTGATTCGAATGATCCTGTTTTCTACAATCCCGAAAGTATGAAGGAGGCCATTGATGAGTGGCTGGTGGCGAGGGGGCTTGAGCTTCCCGGGGACGAAGCGGCTTATTATCGCTGTGTGTATGAGAGTCTGGCCAGGTCATTTCGGAATGAAATTGAAGCACTGGAGCACTTGCGCGGTCGGTCGTTTTCCTGTATTCATCTTACCGGAGGCGGTTCGCAGTCGAAACTGCTTTGTCAGCTTACGGCCAACGATGTACAACGAAAGGTGCTGGCGGGTCCGACAGAAGGTGCGGCCACGGGGAACCTGATGATTCAGGCCGAAGCAGCCGGCTTTTTCAGAAACAGCCAGGAAGCACGTGCTTATGTAAGCCGTTCACTCAATGTGAGTACCTGGCTATCCGCTTAAAGGCTGTTTCCTTTTTTCTGCTGATTTCGCAGTTGCAAAGGCGACAGACCGGTCTTGTCCTTAAAGAGCCGGCTAAAATAATGAATGGATTGAAAGCCCAGTTCATAAGACACTTCCTTGATGCTTTTTTCGGTGGTCACAATCAGCTCTTTGGCCCGCATAATGCGTAGTTGAAGATGGTACTGTCCGGGTGAAACGCCTGTGTATTTTTTGAACATTTTCCGCAGATAGGAATAACTGACGTGATGCTTAGCGGCCATTTGCTGAAAATCGGGTTCCTGGTTCAGCTTCTGCCGGATTTCAAAACGTACCGCTTCGATGACGCGGGCAATTTCCTTTCCCGAAAAATCTTTTTCCTTTTCAAAGGAGATAAGGTAGCCCAGCAATTTGACGATCATGCCCGAGGCAATGTATTGAAAGCCCGGTTTCTCATTGCGGCTCAGCTCGAATATCTTCAGATAGGTGTCGATGATTTCTTCGCGTACCCCGGTGTGGATTAATGGTTGTTTGGGACTGAAATGACCTGAGTTCAAAAGGCGGTCGGCCATGCTTCCGCTAAAGCCGATGTAGTTCTCGGTCCATCCACTGTCGGATTTTGGCCGATAGCGGTGCCATTCGCCCGGGTAGGTAATAAACACAGTGCCTCTCTTCAGTTCAAAGCTGCCAAAGCGGTTCTCGAGGATGCCACTGCCTTCGGTAATGTAGTTGATCTGGTATTCATGCAGAATTCGTCCGTTCTCCCAGGTAAAATAGTAGCCGTTGGGGTGTTTCGACGAAGGGTAGGCTTCGTCGGGACCTGTTTCCGAACGTCCATTGACCGTCAATGCGAGACCCCATTTCTGTTCTTCTTCGCTGGTAGTTAGGTATTGAAAGAAATTTTTCATGCTTGTGCCAAAAAATACAAATGCTGGATCAAAACGTGTATTGATTCTTGCTAGTTATCAGACTATTTTTGATTCCTGACTCTTATTTTACTGAAGTCAAATATATCAAATAGTATTCAAGCTAACTAATTTTTAAACTATGCAAGCATTACTTGGTATTTTGTATCATTCCCTGGGTGGTTTCGCTTCAGGTAGTTTCTACATGCCTTTTAACAAGGTAAAACAATGGTCGTGGGAAACTTATTGGCTGGTTGGCGGCCTTTTTTCGTGGTTGATTGTACCACCGCTGGCTGCTTATCTTACCATTCCCAATTTCATGGAAATAATCAGTAATGCATCCGGTCAGGTGCTTACTGCTACCTACACCCTGGGTGTTTTGTGGGGAATTGGTGGTTTAACTTACGGACTGGGCGTACGTTACCTGGGCATGTCGCTGGGGAATTCGGTGATACTGGGTGTGACCGCCGCTTTTGGTTCTCTGGTTCCTCCTATTTTTTATGACTTTTATCCATCGGCCAACGGAGCCGAATCGTTTTCACAAATGATCAGTTCGACTGGTGGTTTGCTGGTGTTGGTGGGTGTGGCGGTTTCGCTGCTGGGTATTGCCATTACTGGCCGTGCCGGAATGCTTAAGGACCGCGAATTTTCGGAAGAACAAAAAAGCAGCAGTGTGAAGGAATTTGCCCTGGTGAAGGGACTGATTGTTGCCATCGTTTCGGGGGTGTTGAGTTCGTTTTTCAATTTTGGACTCGAAGCAGGCCGTAGCATTACCAATGTGGCAGCCAGTATGCCCGATCAGCTCTTCGACGGATCGAGCAAGCTGTTTGGCAGCAACGTCACCTTCGTGGTTATTTTGTGGGGCGGCCTTACTACCAACTTTATCTGGTGTATCTACCTGAGCCTTAAAAACAAATCGTACCCCGATTATGTAAATAAGAAAACACCCCTGCTTCGTAACTACCTGTTTGCCGCACTGGCAGGCACTACCTGGTTTTTGCAATTCTTTTTCTTCGGAATGGGAGAAAGTAAAATTGGAAACGGAGCCAGTTCGTGGATTCTGCACATGTCAACCATCATCATTACTGCCAACATGTGGGGTATCTATAATAAGGAATGGAAAGGTGTTTCAAAGAAAACCCGCTATACCATCATCGCCGGTATTGCCACCATCATTGTGTCGGTACTGATTGTTGGTTTGGGAAACAGTCTCGATTAAGTTAACCAATAAAATTACATATCATGAGCACAAAAGAACAAGTGATAAAGGCCTACGAAATGGCCAAAGAACAATATGCTGCCCTGGGAGTTGATACCGAGGCAGTAATTAAAAAAATGGATGAAGTCGTGATTTCGCTTCATTGCTGGCAAACCGACGATGTGGGTGGTTTTGAAACGCCCGATGCTGCCCTGGGAGGTGGAGGCATTCAGGTAACCGGTAATTATCCCGGAAAAGCCAAAAGCATTGAGCAAATGCGCCGCGACCTCGACAAAGTGATGGAATTGCTGCCCGGAAAGCAGCGCCTGAACCTGCATGCCATTTATGGTGAGTTTGGTGGTAAGAAGGTCGATCGCAACGAGATTACCGTGGAGCATTTTCAGGGATGGATCGACTGGGCAAAAGAACGCGGAATTGGTCTCGATTTCAATGCGACCTGTTTCTCACATCCTCGTGCCGACGATGGTTTCACCCTATCGAGCAAGAACGAGGAAAACCGTAAATTCTGGGTCGAACACGTCGCCCGTTGTCGTGCCATTGCGGCCGAAATGGGCAAGCAACTGGGAACGCCCTGTGTGCACAATACCTGGATTCCCGACGGATCGAAAGACACGCCCATCGACCGCAACGGTCACCGTGCGCTGTTGAAGCAATCGCTCGACGAAGCCATGTCGGTCGATTATCCGCGTGAACACATGAAGGATGCGGTAGAAAGCAAGCTCTTTGGAATTGGTGCCGAAGCCATGACCGTAGGTTCACACGATTTCTACCTGGGTTATGCCATTAAGAACAACAAACTGATTTGTCTCGATAACGGCCACTTTCATCCGACCGAGCAGGTGGGCGATAAAATTTCGGCCTGTTTGCAGTTTGTCGACGAGGTATTGCTGCACGTAACCCGCCCCATGCGCTGGGATTCGGACCATGTGGTGACCCTGAACGACGAGATTCAGCTGATTGCTTCCGAAGTGGCCCGCAACGATTTCTTCAGCAGGGTAAATATTGGCCTCGACTTTTTCGATGCTTCGATTAACCGCATTGGTGCTTATGTGGTGGGAACGCGCGCTGCACAACAAGCCTTCTTACTGGCTCTGCTTGAGCCAAGTGCCCAACTGAAAAAATACGAAGAAGAAGGAAAAGGTTTCGAACGCCTGGCCATGCTGGAACTGCTGAAAACAAAACCCTTTGGTGCCGTGTGGGATTATTACTGTCTGCAAAACGAGGTTGCAGTAGGAGAAGCCTACATTGCCAGTATTCAGCAATACGAAAAAGAAGAATTAAGTAAAAGATAAGTTGAATAGTTGATTGTTAGTTTAAGTTAATTGAAAGCAGACCATGAAGGGAATTGTTGTTTTTGACATCGGAAAAACCAATAAGAAAGTATTACTTTTTAATGAAGCACTGCAGGTAGTGGAACAGCAGGAACAAAAAATGAACACCATAACCGACGACGAAGGTTTTGAGTGTGATGATCTTGCCTCCATTGAACAGTGGGTCATCGAAAGTCTGAAGAATTATTTGTCACGTCCATCGCTTGAAGTGGTGGCAGTCAATTTTTCGACCTACGGTGCAAGCCTGGTTTTTCTCGATGAAAAGGGCCGTCCTTTAACACCTCTTTATAACTACCTGAAACCTGTGGAAGAGCACATTGCTCACCGGCTGTTCGAAAAATATGGTGGTGAAGAGGAGTTTTGCCGGCAAACAGCAAGCCCTTCGCTTGGTCTGCTTTTGAATTCAGGAATTCAAATTTTGTGGATGAAGGAAACCCGTCGTGAGCTCTTTGATCGTACGGCTTCCATCCTTCATTTTCCGCAGTACCTTTCCTTTCTTTTTACCAACAAAGTGCTGGCCGAATCGACCTCGATTGGCTGCCACACCTATATGTGGAATTTCGATCAGAACAGCTATCATCGCTGGCTGGCCGACGAAGAGATTGACCTGCCTGCGCCTGTAAGCAATACCCGTCTGGTCGAAGCCGAAGTGGATGGAAAGCATTTGAAGGTGGGCGTGGGCATACACGACAGTTCGGCCTCACTCGTTCCTTACCTGATGGGCAGCGACGAACAATTTGTTCTGCTTTCAACCGGAACCTGGTGCATCAGCATGAACCCCTACAACGATGAGGTACTTACCGCCGATGAACTCCGCAATGACTGTCTGAACTACATCAATATTTACCAAAAGCCGGTTAAATCGGCACGCTACTTTATGGGTCACATTCACGATGTGAATGTTGAACGGATCAATACCCATTTTGGAGCTGCTGACGATGACTATAAAAAAGTGCTGTTGAGCAAGTCGCTGTTGGAGCAGCAAATGAAATCGGGCCGCAAGGTATTCTTCAAAAAAGGCACCCCTGAAGGCTATCTCGATGAAGCCGCCGATCTGAACCTTTTTGCCGACTTCAACGAAGCCTATCATCAGCTGATGTTCGATTTAAGCGACGAAACCATTCATTCACTGCAATTGGTCGTTCCCAAGCACGACAATGTAAGTGCACTCATTGTTTCGGGTGGCTTTGCCCGTAACCCGATATTCATGCAATACCTGGCAGCACGTTTTCCCGATAAAAAAGTGTACACCAGCGAAATCGACAATGCTTCGGCCCTGGGCGCCGCCATGGTTTGTGCCGAAGATGCACTGGGCCTTAGTAACTTAAAGCCCGATCTGGGTCTTCAACGCTGGGAAGTGTAAGCCTTTCATTGCCAATTTAAAGAGCTACTAAAAATATGTTGTAGAACAAGTGCCTTCTTTTTGACAGAGAGTTGCACACGTGTGCATAAACGTTTATTTTTGCTTCGTTTTTATTTTTTAGCATGAAGCGAATCACCATCAAAGACATTGCCAAAGCGTTGAACATGCATCATTCGACGGTATCGCGCGCCTTGCGTGATGAGAAGAGCATACACAGCGAAACCCGCAGGAAGGTGTTGGCCTACGCGCGGGAGAACGGCTATCAGCTCAATCGCAATGCCCTGCATTTGCGGGGCGATGCCAGCAATGTCATCGGAGTGGTAGTGCCCAACATTCATCACAGTTTTTTTTCGAACTATGTAAGCACGGTAACCAACCTGGCTTTTGCGCAGGGCTATGTGGTTTCTGTTTTTCAGTCGAACGAATCGGCGGCTCAGGAACGTCAGATTGCAAAAGCACTGATTCAGCAGAATGTAGCCGGAGTGATGGCCTCGGTGTCGATGGAAACCGCCGACGTGCAGCACTTTGAACAGCTAAAGAAATTTCATATTCCCCTGGTGTTGTTCGACCGGATCAGTCAGCAGCTGGAAGTGCCTTCGGTGGTACTAAATAATGCTGAAATCGTGGAGAAAGCAGTCGGACTGCTGGTAGGGAAGGGCTTCCGCCGAATTGCCTACCTGTCGGGTACGCCGGTGACCAATGTTTTTCACGACCGCCAGCAAGGTTATCGCAATGCAGTGTCGAAGCTGACACCCGGTTTTGAAAAATGTGTGGCGCTGACCGGGGGCTTTACTGTTGAAAACGGGAAAGCGGCTTTCGATGCCCTGATGAAGGAAAGCACAAGGCCCGATGCCCTGATTTGTGATTCCCACATCCTGATGCTGGCCGTGTTGATGAAGCTCAAAGAAGCTTCGCTGGTTCCGGGCAACGAGTTTGGGCTGGCAGCTTTTGGCGGAAACAACGATGTAAGCATGCTGTATCCCGGAATCATCAGCATCAGACAGCCTGAAGAAGCAATGGCCGGTGAAGCCTTTGAACTTTTAATGAAGGCCATGAATGGCGCAGACGAGAAGCCTGAAATAAAGATTTTTAAAGCAGATATATTTGAAATCAATTCAACTCATTCAAAATAAAAGAAGATGTTAAAAGGAATTTCACCATTAATCAGTCCCGAATTACTGAGTGTACTGGCCCGCATGGGGCATGGCGACGAAATTGTGCTGGCCGATGCCCACTTTCCCGGCGAATCGTTTAACGGCAGGGTTCTGAGAGCCGACGGGCTGAAGATTGCCGACCTGCTGGCTGCCATTTTACCCCTGTTCGAACTCGACTCTTATGTCGACCATCCGCTGGTGATGATGGCTGCCGTTGAAGGCGATACCCTCGACCCGGAAGTACAAAAAAGCTACGTAAACAGCATTCAGAAAAGCAATCCCGATGCTGCTCCCATCGAACGGATCGATCGCTTTGCCTTTTACGAACGCACCAAAACTGCTTTTGCAGTGGTAATGACCGGCGAAACAGCCAAGTACGGCAACATTCTGCTAAAAAAAGGGGTAACGCCTTTGGGGAATGAATAATGGATAATTGAAAATGAATAATTGATAATTGACAATGGATAATGATGCTTGTTATTGCTTAATCACTATACTTTTTCCTAAATGACCAATGACCAATGACTTTTTCTAAATGACTAAGGCCTGCTCAAACCACGCTATAGCGTAATTCAATTCACTCTATAGAGTAGTTTTAATGAGCGAACGAACTAGCAAGTTGATTACTAAATATCTAATAATCAATGCCAACTAACCAATAACTTAATGGCCAATAACTTAATGACTCTTTTAATGACTTCAACATAACGAAACATTCACTATGACAACGAAACCTGTATTAGTCGAAAAAAAATATTTGCTGGCCTTCATCATTGTAACGAGTTTGTTTGCACTGTGGGGCTTTGCCAACGACATCACCAACCCGATGGTGGCGGCTTTTCGCACCATCATGGAAATATCGAATGCCAAAGCAGCCATGATCCAGTTTGCCTTTTACGGAGGCTATGCCACCATGGCCATTCCGGCAGCCCTTTTCGTGCGTAAATTCAGTTACAAGAAGGCCATCATTGTCGGACTGGCACTGTATGCCACCGGCGCCCTGCTTTTTTATCCGGCAGCCCGTTTTGAGCAGTTTGGCTTTTTCCTGGCTTCGCTTTACATTCTCACCTTCGGACTGGCCTTTTTGGAAACTACGGCCAATCCCTACATCCTGTCGATGGGCGACGAAGTCACTTCAACCCGACGGTTGAATCTGGCACAGTCGTTCAATCCCCTGGGATCGATTCTGGGCATGTTTGTGGCCTCGAATGTCATCCTGGCTGCGCTTGATTCGGAAAAGCGCAGTGCAACAGGCGAATTGCTTTTCGACAGCATGAGTGTGGCCGAGAAAGCCATTGTGAGGACCAACGATCTGGCCATCATCCGCAATCCCTATGTGATTCTGGGGCTGGTGGTACTGGGCATGATTGTGGTATTTTTGGTGACCAAAATGCCCAAAACCCGCACCGACGATCCCAACTCTTCGGCCATCGACTCGATGAAACGTCTGTTGAAAAACAAGGTGTACATGCAGGGCGTTATGGCCCAGGTGTTCTATGTGGGCGTTCAGATTATGTGTTGGACTTTCATCATTCATTATGCCGAAAACCTGGGGGTTCCCAAGGCAACAGCGCAAAAATACAACATTGTGGCCATGGCCATGTTCATCAGTTTCCGCTTTATCAGCACCTGGCTCATGAAGTATTTCAATTCACGTCGGCTGCTCATGGTCTTTGCCATTGGGGGTATACTCACCATTTCGGGAACCATCTTCATTCAGGGCATGACCGGACTGTACTGTCTGGTAGCTACCTCGGCCTTCATGTCGCTGATGTTTCCCACCATTTATGGTATTGCGCTCGAAGGCATTGGCGAGGATGCCACGCTGGGTGCAGCCGGACTGGTAATGGCCATTGTAGGCGGGGCGTTGATGCCTCCTTTGCAGGGCTTCATCATCGACTTTGGAACCATTGCAGGAATGCCCGCAGTTAATTTCTCGTTTATACTGCCGCTGATCTGTTTCATGGTCATTGCCTGGTACGGATACCGCTCGATGAAGCGTTACAGGGTAAATTTATAAAGAAAGCAGCATGAAGAAAGCAGTTTTAACCGGCATCGACCGGATTGAAATGATCGAAGCTCCCCGTCCTGTATTGATGGATGACAAAGATGTGCTAATCCGCATGAAAGCGGTGGGCGTGTGTGGCTCCGACATCCATTATTATGCCACCGGCCGCATTGGCAGTCAGGTGGTGCAGTATCCCTTTGCGGTGGGGCACGAAGGAGCGGGCATTGTTGAAGAAGTGGGTCCGGCTGTTACTTCGCTCAAGGTGGGCGATTTGATTGCAGTGGAACCCTCGATGGCCTGCGGGCATTGTGACCAGTGCCTGGCCGGCCGGCCCCATACCTGCCGGAACAATCGCTTTTTGGGCTGTCCGGGCCAGATTGAAGGCAATCTGGCCGAGTTCATTGTGATGCCCGAAGAACAATGCCTCTTGCTGAGCGAGCCCCTGTTGGCCGAACACGGTGCCACTTCCGAACCGCTGGCCATCGGATTGTATGCCGTTCGTCAGGCAGCCCTGAAAGCCGACGATCGTTGCGGCATCATTGGTTTTGGGCCCATCGGAATGAGCGTATTGCAAATGGCACGGGCTAGGGAAGTGAAACAACTGTTTGTTTCAGAAAAAATTGAAGAGAGAAGGAAGATGGCCGATCAAAACGGAGCCTTTTGGACCGGCAATCCGCTGAAGGAAAGTATCCGCAGGGGAATTGAAAAAAGCGTACCCGAACTCCTCGACGTGGTGTTTGAGTGCAGTGGCGATCAGGAAGCCCTTGATACGGCCATCGAAATAGCCAAACCCGGTGGGAAAATTGTGATGATCGGCATTCCGGAGTTCGACCGCTGGAGTTTCAGTGCCGATGTAGCCCGTCGCAAAGAGCTGAGCTTCATCAATATCAGACGGCAGAACAATTGTACCCACGATACCCTGAAAATGATGGAAGAAGGCCTGGTTGACGGTTCGGCCATGATTACCCACCATTTCGCTTTCGATCGGGTAGCCGAAGCCTTCGATCTGGTCAAAAACTACCGCGACGGGGTGATGAAGGCGATGATTGAGTTTGAATGAGAGAATGAAAGAATGAGAGTCTAACAACTTAATGACCAATAACTTCTTACTTAATGACTTTTTCAATGACTTCTTTCTTAATGACTTTTTAATGACTTAAAACATATGATAGATCCAAACAAAGTACCAAAAAAGAAGCTGGCCAACGGGATGGAGATTCCGGTAATTGGCCTGGGAACTTTTGGTTCCGACAATTACACGGCCGATGAAATTGCTTCGGCAGTTGATTTTGCCGTACGAAACGGTTACCGGCACATCGACTGTGCTTCGGTGTACATGAATGAGAAGGAGATCGGGCAGGCACTGAAAAAGCTGCTCGACGAAAAAGTGGTGAAGCGCGAAGAACTATGGATTACCTCCAAGGTATGGAACGACATGCACGGCGATGGAGAAGTAATTGCTTCGTGTAAACAAAGCCTTGAGGACCTGCAGCTCGACTACCTCGATTTGTACCTGGTTCACTGGCCTTTTCCGAATTTTCATGCACCCGGCTGCGACGGCGATGCGCGCAATCCCGATTCGAAACCCTACATTCATGAGGACTACATGGCCGTTTGGCGACAAATGGAGCAGCTCGTCGACATGGGCCTGGTAAAATCGATCGGGACATCGAACATGACCATTTCCAAACTGGAACTGCTGCTGCGCGATGCCCGCATCAAACCGGTGGTGAACGAGATGGAACTTCATCCGCATTTTCAACAGCCCGAGCTTTTTTCCTTTGTTGTTGAAAACGACATGGTTCCCATCGGCTATTCGCCCATTGGTTCTCCCAAGCGGCCTGAGCGTGACCGTACTGCAGCCGACACGGTAGATATTGAAGATCCGATCGTGGTGAAGATTGCCGAACGGCTGGGAGTACATCCTGCCGTGGTGTGCATCAAATGGGGTGTTCAACGGGGTGAAGTGGTGATCCCGTTTTCGGTTACTCCGTCAAAAATGCTGGGCAACCTTCAGGGGGTGATGGGTGAGCCCATTACGGATCAGGAAATGAACGAACTGGCAACGATCGACAAAAAATGCCGCCTTATTAAGGGCCAGGTATTTTTATGGGAAGGCGCCAAAGGATGGGAAGATTTGTGGGAGTAAGTCGCCAGTCCGCCAGCCAGTCCGGGAACAGTTTCAAGGAAATCGCCTGATGACAAGCAGTTTTGTGAAATATCTTTTTGTTGATGATTTGAAATCATTGTAATTGCTGAATTATTGTCGCTTAGTTAAGGCCAACGGCCTTCAAGCATCAGCGCAGGGCATCGCCCTGTGTATTTAAAATAAGACATAAGAAGCCCCAAAGGGGCGAAAGAATTCCTGACCAGGCGACATTAATATCGTTAAAAGCTAATTTGTATTAAATAAGTAATCGATAAAATAAAAACAATTATGACTAATAAAAACAATAATGCACTTACCCAAACTCCCCCTTTAGGGGGTGGGGGGTTAATGTCCGCAGCCTTTTTGCCGGGCAACAGCACGGTTGAATTGAAGGAAGTAGAAATACCTGTTCCGGGTCACGGACAGGTGTTGGTACGTACCAAATCGTCGACCATTTGTGGAAGCGACATACGTGCCATTTACCGTGAACACCTGGGGAAAGGGCCCGAGGCCTACCAGAACAAAATTGCCGGTCATGAACCCTGCGGTCAGATTGTACAATGCGGACCGGGCATGAAACGCTTTAAGGAAGGCGACCGGGTGATCCTTTACCATATCTCGGGCTGCGGTGTTTGCAACGATTGCCGCCGTGGTTATATGATTTCGTGCAGCAGCCCGCACCGTGCAGCATATGGATGGCAGCGCGACGGGGGCATGGCTCCTTACATTGTGGCCGATGAAAAGGATTGTGTACTGCTCCCCGATGAACTGACCTATACCGACGGGGCACAGGTAGCCTGTGGTTTTGGTACGGTGTACGAAGGGCTCGAGAAAATAGGAGTATCGGGCAACGATGCCGTTTTGGTCGTTGGTTTAGGCCCGGTTGGCCTGGCAGCGCTCATGCTGGCTAAGGCCATGGGCGCCAACAAACTGGTGGGCGTCGATACGGTGCAGGAACGTTGCGACATTGCCAAAAAGTTGGGACTGGCCGATGAGGTCTTTGTTTCGGGCCCCGATACACTCGAAAAGGTGAAGGCAGTAACTTATCAGGGCAAAGGTTTTGAACGCACGGTCGACTGCTCTGGTAACACCCACGGACGCCAGTTGTGTATAAGGGCTACCCGCCAGTGGGGTAAAATGGTAATGATTGGTGAAGGCGGTACAGTGGAATTCAATCCAAGCCCCGACATTATTCACGACCAGATTACCATTTACGGATCGTGGGTCACCAACATCTGGCGCATGGAAGAGCTGGTAGAACGACTCGTTCGCTGGGGCATCCATCCCGAAGAGCTGGTAACGCACCGCTTTACCCTTGAGCAGGCTGATAAAGCCTACGAGCTGATGAACGAAGGGAAATGCGGCAAGGTGGCCGTGGTTTTCGACGAAGAAGTAAAATAGAACATTTCAGTAGTTATATAAAAAAATGGCGGACCATGAAGGTTCGCCATTTTTTTTGAACTTATGTTGAAAAACTGTAGCTGTACGACAACAATAGTCACCTTGTTCTTTCAAAAGCTATCAGCGGGCTTGACAAATATACGTTAGCTATTTCAGCAATAACTCCCGGTATTTACTTCTACCAACTAAAAAAACAAGGCTTGCTTCCTACGGGTGGCAAGCTGATTATTCCGTAAACTTACTCTACTTTCTTTCCCCAAACCGGTTTGCCGTAGCCCGTCAATCCTGAATACACCAGGGTTGGCGTGCGGGGGTCTGCTTCCCAGTCGAGGCCATTGCGAACAATGAGTTCATAATTGCCCAGGGTGAGCAGTTTTTGCTCCGCGTTGTACGACCAGTTTCCCGAGAGTTCTCCTGAAACGGTGTAATCGGAGTTGAGGGTAAAATTGACCGAAGTTTGCATTTCGCGGTAGCGGTATTCCATAATAATTTGTTCCCAGTTGCCAACAAGCATCGAATCGCTGATGGCTGTTTGAGGCACGGCGGCATAACGTTCGGGCATTACCACAGGCCAGCCGTCGGAAGTCCATTCCACCTTGCGTACATGGCCCATCATGATGGCGTTGGCGTATGGGTTTCCATAAGCACCTTCGGGGAGTCGTCCCTGCGAAGTATAGAACCATTCGCCCGTCCCGGGATTCTGAAACAGGGCACAGTGGGATATTCCCACCCAGCCGGGATGATTGTCAAAGCGGTAGGGGTGAACCAGCATGGGCCAGCATTCGGCACCGTTGGTCACGTTCATGCCGTTCAATCCCAAATAGGGGCCGGTAATATTTTTCGACCGTGCCACACGGGTGTTGTAGGCCACCGACAATTCGTCGTAAGCCAGAAACAGGTAGTAGTAGCCGGTGTTTTCGTTGTAAATAATTTCGGGACCTTCGAGCGCCTGCCAGCGGTTGGTGCTCACGTTGCCACGTCCGGCAATGCGGACTCCGTAGTCGCTCAGTTTGTTCCAGCTGTAGGGTTTGCCGGTTTCGGGATCGAGCTGAACGGCGGCTATGCCCGAATGCCATGAGCCATAAACCAGCCAGTGTTCGCCTTCGGGTGTTTCGATAAACGACGGATCGATGGCATTGAACTGAAAATAGGCACTCCAGTCGTTTCCGTTGCGGCGGGTGTACGTTTCCTTCCCGTCGGGTTCCGATGAAACCACCATGCCCTTGTCTACCCAATCGTTCGATGCGAGGTCGTCGGTAACGGCCAGGCCGATAAAGGCGCGTTCGGTCCACGAATAATCAGTGTTGGTACCAACAATCGGGTTCGTAACCACAATGCTGTAATAGAGTCGGAACTGATTGCCGACTTTGCGGAGAACAGGTGCCCAATAGCCATAGTCGGGATGGTCGATGGGCGGCAGCCCGTCGCGTGAGCGCATGTTGTTGAGTGAATCTTTTACCCATGCCGGCGGGTCATAAAATGCCGCTCCACGGTATTCCCAGTTAACCAAATCTTTCGAGCGCCGGAAATGAAAATGGCCATGTCCAATGTGAGCGTTTCCATACGATGCGTCGGTCTGGCACATGTAGTAGTAGTCGCCATCCTTTGCCACTGTAGGGTCGTGCACATTGGCAAGGTTCCATTGCTGTCGCTGGTTCCATCCGGCTATATCCACATAGTTGTCGGGGTAGTCGGGGGCTGTATAATTTTCGCCTGGGTTTTCATCATCCTCCTTGTTGTCGGGTGGAATCACTTCGTCTTCCTTGCACGAAAACATAAACATTGAAAACAGAAACAGAATCAGGTAGGCCGAATACTTCATTTTTTTTCTTTTTTTATTGGTCCTGCAAAAGAAACAAAGAGCGGGCAGGAGTGGTTGCAGTATCTGCTTTTTTAGGTAGACAATTGTGTAAATTAACTTTCTATACTTTAATATCTGTCCCTCTCTCAACCTCAACCTCAACCTCAACCTTAACCTCAACCTAAAAAGTCCCGTACAGGGTATAGCTTTCGGTATTACAAAATACCTGGCTGTAAAGGTAGAAATCGATCCGGTTGGTTTCCATTTTGCGGTCGAGCTGCAGTACCGGGTGGTCGGCATTGACTTTGAAATGGTGCTGAAGTCGTTCGTCGGCCTTGATGGCCTGTAGTTTCTGTTCACCTCCCTTTACTTCCAGCTGGTAATTCTTCCTTAGAATATCAAACAGTGATTTGTTTTCGAACGAGCGCTGCGAAAAGCGTGGGAGGTTAATGTTGGGAACCATGGTGATGTCGAAAAAAACAGGAAGGTTGTTGACCAGTCGCAGTCGTTCGAGGTAATAACAGCCAACGGCCTTTTCTTTTTCGCTGATTTTAAAGGAAAATGCTTTTTCCCACGCTCTGATTTCCGGTCCGCTGATGATGCGGGTAGTCAGCTTTTCCTGACCAATGGCCGAGGTAGTCCCCGAAAACGAAAGGATGCCAATTCCGCTTGGAACTCCCTTTACAATGCTTCCCTTGCCCTGCTGCTTTTTAATATAGCCTTCGGACGTAAGCCGGTCGAGTGCTTTTCGGATGGTAGGCCGCGTGCTCTGATACAGCGAGCACAACTGATGTTCCGAAGGCAGGAGGGTACCCTCGGCAAAAGTGCCATCGCTAATTTGTCGCCTTAATTGTTCGTAAATCAGTTTATGCAGGGGTAAATCGGAAGTGCTCATGTTTAAATTGGTATTGATCAAAAATTACAGCGCTTCAAAAGTAAGAAACTTTTCAGCAATGAAGTGAGTAGAATATAATTTTGTCTTTATTGATGTGTTTACAAGTTGGGATTTGTTAAATGAATAAGTAGATTTAATAGATTGAAAAACAGTGATTAAGCTTCTGTGTTTTTGAAGGTAGAAATTTTTAATTGAAACAACTTGTATAAACAAGTTTGGCTTCGTAGGTTTGTGTTGTAAAGTTGAATTAAATTGAATCAATAAAGTTGAATTAAATTGAATCAATAAAGCTGAAAGATAGATGGCAAATGTTGTAATTATGCCCAAGCAGGGGCAGTCGGTAGAGAGTTGTATCATCACCGAGTTTTATAAAAAGAAAGGCGACACGGTAAGCGTGGGCGATCTGTTGTTTGCTTACGAAACCGACAAAGCTTCTTTTGAAGAGGAAGCCCAGTTTGAAGGAACCATACTCGACGTATTCTACGACGAAGGCGACGAAGTGCCGGTATTGGAAAATGTGCTGGTGATAGGCAGCGAAGGCGAAAGCAGCGATGAGTTTCGTCCAGGAGGTGAAGAGGCTGAGACTGAGACTAAGGTTGAGGTTGAGGAAAAGAAAGAAGTTAAGCATGAAAAACCGGAGCCAATTGCTAAAACTGAAGGTGCTGGTTTTGTGTCGCCTCGTGCTAAAAAAACAGCAGAGGACAAAGGAATTGATACGGCGTCGCTTGCAGGCAGTGGTCCTAAAGGCCGTGTGATTGAGCGCGATGTACTGGTGGCTGCCGAAAACAGCCCGAAACTGAGTCCGCTGGCAAAAAAAATGGCCAAAGAAGACACTACGCTTAAAGCTGAAAGTGGCAGCGGTTTGGCTGGAACGGTGAAAGGTGGCGATTTGGCTGCCGGAAACCCGGTTTATGGTTCCGATTTCGAGATCAAACCATTGTCGAACATGCGTAAAATCATTGCCAAAGCCATGCATGCTTCGCTGCAAAACTCGGCACAGCTCACCCACCATTTAGGAGCCGATGCCCGAAATATTCTTGCTTTGCGTAAAAAGGTGAAGGCTGCCATGGCCGAAGGCTATCCTACCAATATTACATTGAACGACATGGTTTGTTACGCTACCATCAAAGCCCTGAAAAAGTTCCCGCAGGTGAATGCGCATTTTATGGGCGAAAGTGTAAAGTACTTTAACAAAGTTCACTTAGGATTGGCTGTTGATACCGATCGCGGATTAATGGTGCCTGCCATTAAAAATGCCGATGATCTTTCAATATCCGGACTGGCCAGCCAGTTTAAAGAGGTGGCTGAAGCATGCCGCAAAGGAAACATCGACCCCGATTTACTTTCTCCCGAAGCGGCTTCGTTTACCGTTTCAAACCTTGGCAATTATGGCGTTGAAATGTTTACTCCGGTTATCAACCTGCCACAGGCTGCCATTTTGGGTGTTAATACCATCGTGCCCCGTCCGAAGGATCTTGGCGATGGCGTTTATGGCTTTGTTCCATACATCGGGCTCAGCCTTACCTACGACCACCGCGCCCTCGATGGCGGCGAAGCAACCCGCTTTGTAAAGCAGGTGGCTGTTGAAATTGAAAATTTGGAAATTGGATTATAAGCTATGGAAAACGATTGGAAGCAATAGAAAACAATTGTCTTCGATTGCCTTCAACTGCTTTCTATTGTTTTCAAAATGAATTTAAATATGACAGCTGAAATTAAATTTGATTTAGCCATCATCGGTGGCGGTCCTGCCGGATATGTGGCTGCCGAGCGTGCCGGAGCCAAAGGCCTCAAGGTGGTTCTTTTCGAAAAGAAAGAGCTGGGCGGGGTATGCCTGAACGAAGGCTGCATCCCAACCAAAACCTTGCTGTACAGTGCCAAACTGTACGACAATGCTGTTGGTGGCAGTAAATATGGTATAGAAGCCGAAAACGTGTCCTTCGATTTTAAAAAGATGATTGCACGTAAAAATAAGGTGGTAAAGAAGCTCGTAGGTGGCGTGGGCATGAAAATGAAAGCCCATAAAGTAGAGACGGTTATCGGCGAAGCATTTATCCAAAGCCGTTCGGCCGAAGGTGTGAAAATTGCTGCAGCAGGAAAGCTTTTTACAGCTAAAAACCTGTTGGTGTGCACCGGATCGGAAGCTTTTGTGCCTCCCATACCGGGACTCGATTCTTCAGGTGATATTATTGTAACCAATCGTGAAATTCTTGAACTGAAAGAAAAACCCGAATCGCTGGTTGTAATTGGTGGAGGTGTTATCGGGATGGAATTCGCCAGTATTTTCAATTCACTGGGAACTAAAGTAAGCATTGTTGAAATGCTGCCCGAAATCCTTACCGGCATGGACAAGGAGATGAGCAAGATGTTGCGCGAGCAGTATGCCAAAAAGGGGGTCGAATTCAACCTTTCAGCTAAAGTCACTGAAGTAAAAGGGAACGAAGTTATTTTTGAAAAAGACGGAAAGCAACACAGCGTCAGCGGCGATAAAATATTGGTAAGTGTTGGCCGTCGCCCGGTGACCAAAGGTTTTGGACTGGAAAACCTGGGTGTTGAGCTTTTTAAAGGTGGCATCAAGGTGGACGAAAAAATGCGTACCAATATACCCAATGTTTATGCGGCGGGCGATGTTACCGGATTTTCATTATTAGCCCACACAGCCAGCCGCGAAGGCGAAGTGGTGGTTAACAACCTAATCGGCCGTGCCGACCGTATGCGTTACAATGCCATACCCGGCGTGGTTTATACCAATCCTGAATTTTCTGGGGTGGGGTTAACCGAAGACGCAGCAAAAGAAAAGAAGATCGACTATAAAATTGCCACGCTCCCCATGGCTTATGCCGGCCGGTTTATTGCCGAAAACGAAGGCGGAAACGGCTTGTGTAAAGTGCTGGTTGGTGCAAAACATGGCGAAGTGTTGGGCGTGCATATGTTAGGGAACCCATCAAGTGAAATGATTTATGGGGCCTGCATCGCCATCGAAGCCGAAATGACCCTCGACGAAATGCAGGAAGTAGTATTCCCGCATCCAACCGTAAGTGAAATATTTAAGGAAACAGTGTTTTCCTTTTAGAAAGCAATGGGAAGCAATTGGAGGCAGTTGAAAACAATTGATTTCTATTGCTTTCAATCGCTTTCAACAGCATTCAAATTATAATTAATAAATCGCAAATAATAAATAAACCGATATGCCAAAAGTACAATTTATCGATCCTTCGGAAGTGCGCAAAGCCTCTGAGATCAAACTGAAAAATATTCCGGTTAACCAATACCAGAAGACTGTTAAGGAAGAAAGAAAAAACTTTTCGGATGAAGAGTTGGTGCGCATTTACCACGACATGGTGGTCATCCGGGAGTTCGAAACCATGCTGAACCTGATTAAAACAACAGGCGAATACAATGGTGTTGCTTATAACCATCCTGGTCCGGCCCACTTGTCGATCGGACAGGAATCGGCTGCTGTTGGTATGGCTTACACGCTTACGGTTGACGACTTTATTTTTGGTTCGCACCGCAGCCATGGCGAAATTCTGGCCAAGGGCTTAAGTGCCATGTCAAAATTGAGTGACGATGAATTGGCCAAAATTATGGACGAATTCTTCGATGGCGATGTGGTGAATGTGGTGAAAAAAGATTTCAATGGCTCGGTAAAAGAACTGGGACGCCGCTTTCTGATTTACGGTACCCTGGCCGAGATTTTTGCACGCGAAACCGGTTTCAATAAAGGGCTGGGTGGAAGTATGCATGCTTTCTTTACACCATTCGGTGTTTATCCCAATAACGCCATTGTAGGCGGTAGTGGCGATATTGCTGTGGGGGCTGCCTTATTCAAAAAAGTAAACCGCAAACCGGGACTGGTAGTTGCCAATATTGGTGATGCATCGATGGCATGCGGTCCGGTGTGGGAAGGCATCACCTTCTCAGCCATGGATCAGTTCAGCCAGTTATGGGACGATTCGATGAAAGGTGGTCTTCCCGTGATTTTCAACATCATGAACAATCAGTACGGAATGGGTGGCCAAACATGTGGCGAAACCATGGGCTTTGGCATTGCCGCGCGTATTGGTGCCGGTGTGAACCCCGACCAGATGCATGCCGAGCGTGTTGACGGTTACAACCCGCTGGCTGTAATTGATGCTTACAAACGCAAGCGCAAAGTAATTGAAGATAAAAAAGGGCCGGTATTGCTCGATGTACTGACCTACCGTTTCTCGGGGCACTCTCCATCCGATGCTTCATCGTACCGCTCAAAGGAAGAGGTGGAAGCATGGCAGGCACAGGACTGTGTGTTTAGTTACGGAAAACAACTGGTTGATGCCGGAGTCGCCAGCGAAGAGCAATTGAATGGTGTGTGGGACGATGTGAAAGCGGTCATTCTCGATATGTTTAAATTGTCGATTAACGATGAAGTTTCGCCAAAAATGGACATTCAAAAGAAACCGGAGCAAATTGGCGAGATGATTTTTTCGAATGGTTCGATTGATGCCATGCTCGAAGGCAAACCGGAGGTAAACCATCCGATGGAAGAAAATCCGCGCGTACAGCAAATTGCCCGTAAAGAGCGTTTTGCTTTTGATAAGGATGGGAAAGCATTCTCAAAAATGAAACAGTACCAGTTGCGCGATGGTTTGTTCGAAGCCGTTGCCGACCGTTTTTATAAGGATCCAAGCCTGATTGCCTACGGAGAAGAAAACCGCGACTGGGGTGGGGCTTTTGCCGTTTATCGTGGATTAACAGAAGCGCTGCCTTATCACCGTTTGTTCAACTCACCAATTTCGGAAGCTTCGATTGTAGGTACAGCCATTGGTTATGCCATGTGTGGCGGCCGTGTGATCCCCGAAATTATGTACACCGATTTCCTGGGCCGTTGTGGCGACGAAGTGTTTAACCAATTGCCCAAATGGCAGGCCATGAGTGGCAACGTGCTGAAAATGCCGGTGGTATTGCGCATGTCGGTTGGTTCGAAATACGGAGCACAGCACTCGCAGGACTGGACTTCGCTGGTAGCCCACATTCCCGGACTGAAGGTTTGTTTCCCGGCTACACCTTACGATGCCAAAGGTTTGATGAACGCAGCCTTACAGGGAACGGACCCTGTGATTTTCTTCGAAAGTCAGCGGATTTACGATGTGGGCGAGCAATTTCACGAAGGCGGCGTGCCCGAAGGGTATTACGAAATTCCGTTTGGCGAGCCCGATGTGAAAAAAGAAGGAAAGGATGTAACCATCCTCACCATTGGAGCCACCTTGTACCGTGCACTCGATGCAGCGAAAGAGCTGGAAGAAAAATATGGAATGAGTGCCGAAATAATCGATGCCCGCTCGTTGGTGCCGTTTAACTACGAAGCAGTAATTGAGTCGGTTAAGAAAACCGGCCGCATTATTATTTCGGGTGATGCCAATGCCCGCGGATCGTTCCTGAACGACCTTGCCCGCAACATCAGCGAACTGGCATTCGACTACCTCGATGCACCGGCAGTGGTGGTTGGCGCACGCAACTGGATTACCCCGGCTTATGAGTTGGAAGATGCTTTCTTCCCACAACCCAGCTGGTTCCTCGATGCGATCCACGAAAAAATGGTACCGCTGAAAGATTACGTGCCCGGCCAGAATTTTACCGATGCCGAGCAAATCAGAAGATCAAAGGCAGGGGTGTAAGCCCCTCCTAAATCCTCCCCAAAGGGGGAGGACTTTAAGGGCTGCAAGCTCGTAGCTATAACGTATTGAATGTTGGTTGTTGGTATTTAGAATAACCAATATTCAATATAAAAGCCCCAACGGGGCGCAATCACCAGCACAGGGCAAAGCCCTGTGAGACAGGAATGAATTAGTATATCAAGCCCTGAAAGGGCGAAAAAATGAATCTTTAGATGAACGAAAATAACAATAACCTGGAAACCCAGAACCCTCCATTTTGGGGAGGGCTGGGAGGGGCTTTTGTCAACGCCCACATGCACACGCCCTACTCATTTTCGGCATTTGAAAGTATCCCGCAGGCGCTGGATATGGCCAAAGCCGAAGGGGTAAAAGTGCTTGGTATAAACGACTTTTATGCGACTGAAGGGTATGCCGAATGGGCTGAAGAATGCAAAAAACGCGATCTTTATCCATTGTTCAATATCGAGTTTATTAGTTTGAATAAAGAAGATCAGGCAAAAGGTATTCGGGTAAACGACCCCAACAACCCCGGACGTACCTACATCAGTGGTAAGGGCCTGGCTTTTCCGCAAATTTTAAAAGATCCATACCTGCAACAGCTCAACGATGTAAAGGCAGAATCAAATCATCATGTTGAAATGATGTGTGAAAAAATGAATGAATTGCTGAATTCGATTGATGCTCCTTTTTCAATTGATTTCAAAAAGGTTGAGAAAGAGCTTACCAAAGGAAGTATTCGCGAGCGTCACCTGGCAACGGCCTTGCGCATGAAGGTGGATGAAGCATTTAATATCGATGAAGAAAAAAATGCTTTCTACGAAAAAGTATTTGGTGGCAAAGTTTTAAAAAGCAGTCTGAACGATTTGGCTGCCATCGAAAACGAAATACGTGGTAACCTGTTAAAAGCAGGGGGTGCAGCCTTTGTGCCTGAAAGTCCGGCCGCTTTTCTCGAAATGGAAGATGTGCGCCAGATTATCCTTCATGCCGGCGGAATACCAACCTATCCGTTTTTGGCCGACTTTGGCGACGGGCAGTTTACCGATTTTGAAGGTGATAAAGAAAAAGCCCTGAAAATATTGAAAGAGCGTGGCTTTGCTTCCATTGAACTTATTCCAACCCGTAATACAGCTCCGGTACTCGAAGCGTATTCGCAGTTTTTTTGGGACAATGGTTTTGTGGTTACTTTCGGGACCGAGCATAATTCGCCGGCTATGGAACCCATCGAGGTGCATGTTGAAAAGAATAAAAAATTATCGCCGGCCATGCTTGAACTGAACTATAAAGGGGCATGCGTTGTAGCTGCCCATCAGCACCTGGTAGCCCAAGGTAAAAAGGGATATGTTGATGAAAATGGTGTTGCCGACATTGCAAAGCGCGATGAATATGTAAAGTTGGGTGATGAGGTGATTCGGAAAACGATTGAAGGCAATTGAAGGCAATTGAAGGCAATTGAAAGCGATTGAAAACAATTGAAAACTATTGCTATAATAACGCGAATGACTTAACGACTTTTTAACTAATGCAGGGAGCTAAAGCGACCAGTCCCGATGAGGGTAACGACATCGGGAACCAATGACTCAATGACTCAATGACTCAATGACCAATGACTAATTACTTGTTTGAAATGAAAGAAATACAATCATTAATAGAAATATCCCAATTCTACGGGAAAGACAAAGCGATGGTGATTGCCGGCGGTGGTAATACTTCGTTCAAAACCGACGATAAACTGTGGGTGAAAGCCAGTGGTTTTGCATTATCGACCATTACAGAAGAAGGCTTTGCCGTGATGGATCGTGAAAAATTGGCAAAAATATCGGAGAATGAATATAGCAAAGATGCCTTTGAACGTGAACGCCAGATTAAAGACGATTTAGCAGATGCGACCATCACTAAAGACAAACGTCCATCGGTTGAAACGTCTTTTCATAATGCAATTAACTACAAGTTTGTAATTCATTTGCACCCAACACTGGTTAATGGAATTATGTGCAGCAACAAAGCTGAAGAATTGGTGCTTGAAATATTTGGAGCTGAAGCTGTTTATATTCCTTATATCGACCCCGGCTACATCCTCTTTAAAGCTGTTGAAGCTAAAATAAAAGATTTCAGGGCAGCGAAAGGATACGATCCAAAGGTAATTTTACTTCAGAACCATGGTATTTTTGTAAGTGCCGATACCACCGATGAAGTGAAGGCCATTTACGATGACATAATGGCCAATATTGAAAAAGCCATTCAAACGCCGGTTGATGAAACCGCGCTTCCGGTTGCAGAGCATGTTACAGCGGTAGTACCTGCAATTCGTGCTATGGTCTCGACTGAAGGGTTAAAAATTATCAAGGTGACGAATTCGAAATTGGTTGAAAAATTCAATGCCAGCGCCCAGGCATTTCAAAAAGTTGAATTGCCGTTTAACCCTGACAGCATTGTTTACTGCAAGTCGAAATATATTTATATCGATGAGGTTGGTTCGCCTGAATTGACCATTGCAGCTTTTAAAAAGCAATACGAAAGTTTTGTGTCTGCCAACGGTTATGCTCCCAAAGTGGTATTTATCAAGGGTATTGGCATGTTGTCGGTTGGTGACAATGCCGCACAGTCAACCATTATTAAAGAAGTTTTTGAAGATGCCATGAAAATTTCCTGGCTGAGCGAATCGTTTGGCGGTCAGCATTTCATGACTCCAGAACAGATCAATTTCATTGATACCTGGGAGGTAGAAAATTACCGACGTAAGGTATCGGCAGGTGCTTCGGCCGGACGTGTAGAGAACAAGGTTGCGATTGTTACCGGCGCTGCACAGGGGTTTGGCGAAGGCATTGCCCGTATTATGAAAGAAAATGGCGCCAACATTGTTGTGGCCGACCTGAATGATGAAGTGGGAGCAAAAACGGCAGCTTCGTTTAACGGGATTAAAAATAGCAGTCGTTCAATTTTTGTAAAAACCAATGTGGCCGAAATGCCATCGTTGAATAAGCTGGTTTATGAAACCGTTTGCGAATTTGGCGGTATTGACGTGTATGTGAGCAATGCCGGAATCCTGCGTGCAGGCGGTCTGGACGAAATGACGCCCGAGAATTTTGATTTGGTAACCAAAATTAACTATAACGCTTATTTTTATGGCGTTAAAGCGGTAACTCCGGTAATGAAATTACAAACATCGCACAACGATAAAATGTATGCCGATGTGGTACAGATTAACTCAAAATCGGGGCTTGCCGGCAGCAGGAAAAACTTTGCTTATGCCGGTGGTAAGTTTGGCGGAATTGGCTTAACACAGTCGTTTGCGCTTGAACTGGCGCCCGACCGCATTAAGGTGAACTCCATTTGTCCGGGTAATTTTTACGAAGGCCCGCTGTGGAGCGATCCCGAAAATGGTTTGTTTGTTCAATACCTCAATGCCGGAAAAGTGCCTGGTGCGAAAACAGTCGACGATGTGAAAGCGTTCTATTTAGCACAGGTTCCGCTTGGCAAAGGTTGTACACCGGCCGATGTGACCAGGGCGGTTTTCTATGTGATCGAGCAGGAAAACGAAACCGGACAGGCAGTGCCGGTTAGTGGCGGTCAGATTATGCTGAACTAGATGCTGGTTGCTGGTTGCTGGTTGCTGGTTGCTGGTTGCTGGTTGCTGCACTAACATTCATAAAGTATTGGAAATTGGATATTGCTTATTCATTATTGGATTTTTAAATTTTGAATGTAGAATATCCAATATCCAATATTGGTTGGTCAAAGGGCAGTCGGAAAATAAGAAAAAATTGACACATGAGATTATTGTTTAAATACCTGTTGTTGGTACTTCTGTTTTTGCAGGCCATGCATGGTTTCGGGCGAACGGTTTATGTTGCTCCCGACGGCAGCGACAGTGCTACCGGTACGCTGAAATATCCTTTTGAAAGCATCAGCAGGGCACAGCAAAGTGTTGGTGCCGGCGATACGGTGTACATCAGAGGAGGAAGCTACAGCATGCGTGAGGGCCAGATTGCAGCTTATAAAGATATCTGGGCCTACGTAACAGTGCTTGATAAAAGCGGAACCACAGGCAAGCGGATCTGTTATTTTGCCTATCCGGGAGAACAGCCTGTTTTTGATTTTTCCAATATAAAGCCGGCCGGTAAACGGGTAATTGCCTTTTATCTTACCGCTTCGAACATCCACATCAGAGGAATTGAAATTGTTGGTGTGCAGGTGACTATTAAAACCCATACCCAGTCGGAATGCTTCGAAGTAAAAGGAAGCTACAACATCATCGAAAATGTATCGATGCACGATGGGATGGCCATCGGCGTTTACCTGCTCGAGGGGTCATACAATTTAGTCCTGAATTGTGATGCTTACCGAAATTATGATCCGGTGTCGGAAGATGGCCGGGGCGGGAATGTCGACGGCTTTGGGGCACATTTGAGCGAGGGTAGCCGGGGCAATATTTTCAAGGGATGCCGTGCCTGGTTCAACAGCGATGACGGCTTCGATCTGATCAACTCGCATGAGCCGGTGCTGATCGACAGTTGTCAGGCTTTTTACAATGGTTACTCGCCTGGTTTTATTAGTCGTGGCGACGGAAACGGCTTTAAGTGTGGCGGTTATGGCAGTACTTCGCCCGATCGGTTGCCCGACGTGGTGCCCGTAAATACCATCCGGTTTTGCCTGGCTGTGGGAAATAAGCAAAGCGGATTTTATGCCAACCATCATCCGGGAGGAAACAAGTGGTACAACAACACTGCCTATCGCAACAAACGCAATTACAACATGCTGAACCGCGAAGGTACCAGCCAGGAAACTTATCTGGTGGATGTACCGGGCTGGGGGCACCACATGGTGAATAACCTGGGTTTTGGTGCGACTTATGCCGAGCTAAGCAACATTGATAAGTTGGCCTGTGAGCTGGAAAACAATTATTTTGATTTGAAGCTGAAGGCTGATCAGAATGATTTTATAAGCCTCGATGAAGCCTTGTTAACTGCTTCGCGGGCAGAAAATGGGACCTTGCCCGAAACCGGCTTTTTGCAGCTTGTTGAGGGCAGCGATCTGATTGATCAGGGAATCGACATTGGATTTTCGTTCAATGGTACGGCTCCTGATCTGGGATGTTATGAATCATCGGTTGAAACGGGCATTGGGGAATTTATGAAGCGGAAACCTGTTTTTAATATCTTTCCGAATCCGTTAACCGACCGGGCTGAAGTGGTTTTTGAACTGGAACATTCGCAGCATGTAAGTATTGGACTGTATGCACTAAGCGGAAAAAGAATAAAGCAGCTGACCGATGCAAACTATAAGGTCGGTCGTCATGTTGTTTCTTTAAACGGGTTACAACTTCCAGGTGGCAGTTATTGTTTGCTTACCCACCTGGATCATGAGCCGTTTGCTCAAAAAATAATGATAGTAAAATGACGAAAGCATTAAAAGGAATCATATTTGACCTCGATGGCACCCTGCTTGACTCAGTTGCAGATATTGCAAATGCCAATAATAAGGTTCTTGATAAACACGGATTGCCAAGGCATTCGGTAAATGATTATGTTGGCTTTATCGGTAACGGAGCCCGCCGACTGGTGCAACTGGCACTTCCCCCTGAATTGGCTGAAAAGGAAGAAGTAGTGGATGCCTTTCTTGAAGAGTACAAAGTGAGCTACAAAGAAAATATTGTAGATGAAAGCAAGCTTTTTGAAGGGATTTCGGAACTGTTGGATTGGCTACATGAAGAAAAAATTCCAATGGCCATTAACACCAATAAACCGCATGACCAAACCATGCTGATTGCTTCAAAGTTGTTGAAAGCTTTTCATTTTGACATCATTTTGGGGCAAATGGATGAATATCCTAAAAAGCCCGCTCCGGCTGGAGCCTTGCACATTGCCTCAAAACTGGAACTCGATCCGGCAGAGGTTTTGTTTGTTGGTGATTCGGCTGTTGATGTGAAAACGGCACAAAATGCAGGAATGCAGCTGCTGGGAGTGAGCTGGGGTTATGCTAAGGAAAATGAATTAGAACAGGCCGGATGTGAAATCATTGTAGATTCGGCCGCAGAATTGAGAGACTTTATAGCAACAAGAAATAGCTGATACGGCAGCATTGGTGCGCCGGGCCGGACGGAGGCGAAAAGCTCCCGCTATGGGCGGCACATTGCGAACGGCAGCGAGGAGGCGACCAAAGGGAGCCACCGCAGCGCCTGTGAGCAAATGACGCCCATAGCGGGACTTGCAGCCGCAGGCCGATCAGCCCGCCAAATAATCAATATAAACGAAGGGCAGTAATGCCTATTTAACAGGATATAGAATGAAAACGAAAGCAGTTAGATTGTACGGTAAAAACGATCTGCGTATGGAAGTGTTTGAACTTCCGGCAATTAAAGATGATGAAATATTGGCCAAAGTGGTGAGCGACAGCATTTGTATGTCGAGCTACAAGGCGGCAACACAAGGAAGCGATCATAAGCGTGTGCCCGATAATGTGGCAGAACAGCCGATTATTATTGGTCATGAATTTGCGGGCGAGATTGTTGAAGTGGGTGCAAAATGGAAGGACAAGTTTAAACCCGGACAAAAATATTCGATTCAGCCGGCCATTTATTACGAAGACGGACCGGTGGGGGTGTTGAGTGCTCCGGGCTACTCTTACCAATATGTAGGGGGCGATGCAACGTATGTGATTATTCCCAAAGATGTGCTCGAACAGGATTGTTTGCTGATTTATGATGGTCCGGGTTACTATCCCGCATCGCTGGCCGAGCCGCTTAGCTGCGTAATTGGAGCCATGCATGCCAATTACCATACAACGCCCGGATCGTACCTGCACAATATGGAAATTGTGGATGGTGGAAAAATGGCGATTTTGGCAGGCGTGGGTCCCATGGGGCTGGCAGCCATTAACTATGTGATTAACCGTGCCGACCGAAAGCCAGGGATTTGCGTGGTGACCGACATTGACCAGGCGCGTTTGGACAGGGCGGCAGAGATTTATACCGTAGAATCGGCCAAAGAAAAAGGCATTGAGCTGGTTTATCTGAATACGGGCAATGTTGAAAATCCGGTAGATGCCCTGCAAGCGCTTGTTAATGGCGAGGGGTATGACGATGTGTTTGTGTTTGCACCTGTGAAGCCGGTGATTGAACAGGCGGATGCAGTGCTGGCATTTGATGGCTGTCTGAATTTCTTTGCAGGACCGTCGAATACCAATTTAAAAGCCGAATTGAACTTTTATAATGTGCATTATGCCTATACGCACATTGTTGGCACCTCGGGCGGAAATATGGACGACATGGTTGAGGCGCTCGATATTATGAGCAAAGGCCTTGATCCTGCCGGACTGGTAACCCACATTGGTGGTTTGAATGCTGTGGCTGAAACAACACTCAATCTGCCTAATATTCCCGGTGGTAAAAAGTTGATTTATACGCATCTTGAAATGCCCCTGACTCCCTTGACCGATTTTGCCGAGAAAGGCAAGACCAATCCGGTTTACGCCAAACTGGCCGGGATGGTAGCAGCAAACAAAGGGCTTTGGAGTGTAGAAGCCGAAGAATATCTGCTTGCAAACGGCGATCAGCTGTAAGTGACAAGCTGTATGGACAGTCCCGATCCCTTATTGTGATCGGGACTGTTTTTTTTAGTAGGAATTAAAATGGGAAAAATCGGTTTACTCAATAAAACTTACCATTCACTCAAAATTTTGTACCATTCACACAAAAAAAATGGAATTGAAGTACAGCATCTTTATCTTGCTGAAGAAATAGGCGAGAAACCCGATTCAGTAAGTATTTAGGGGGAGAAGTTCAATCGGGAGAGGAGAAGGTAATTTGATTTTTAAATTAAACCTGATCACAAATGATGTTAGTTCGAAATCTCCGTTGTGTTGATGACCAGGCCAGTGAATATGGAAGCTGGCTTGCATATTGGAAATTAAGATCCGGAACAGGATCACCTTTTTGTTCGAGAGCCAATTGTAAATGCATGGCCAGTAATGTAGTGCATGTGCAGAAAGTGGAAGCGGGATGCAGTGAATGGTACCTGGTTCCGGTTTGTGAGCATCATTTTAAACCATCGGCCATGGCTTTGCTTGATTTGGAGCGCAACGAACTCATTCCGGTTAAAACGGAAACAAAAACATCTTCGGTTGAATTGAGTTATTAGGCAGGGTCACTATTCTTGTAAATTGAGGGCAGACGATGATGAATTTTAATCATTTGCCTTTGTTTTAAATGCATCGTCCCTGTATTGTGACGGAGTTTTTCCTGTCATCTTTTTAAAGGCCAGATTAAATGCCCCCTTGGTGTTAAACCCCGATTCGTACATAATTTCAAAAACCGGCTTATTCTTATCAGACTGCAGCAGCCGGCATGCATGAACCACCCTGAAATAGTTAATGTAGTCGTTGATATTCCGTTTTTTGATGCTGTTGATAGCATGGGAGACCTGGCGATCTTTTTCATTGAGTTCGGCCGCAATTTTCTGAAGGTTTAATTCAGGATGCAGGTAGAGCGCCTTTTTCTCCATCACATGATCAATTTTCTCCATTAATAAGGATAGTTCGCTGTCGCTTAATGTGTTACTTTTAACCTGCAAGCCAAAATCAAATGTTTTTCGGGTAATGGTATTGAAAAATATTATAAAAAAGAACACAAAAAAGTAGCTGATACTTATGAGGTTGATGGTGTCAGCGACTATCATATCCTGCTGCCTGGCAAAAAAAGCAATGGTATTCGAAAGGCAGGCAAAGGCGTAGCCATAGGCTATAAAACGAAGCCAGTTCAAATTCACCTGAGCTGTGAAAGTCCGCTTTGTCTGATCTCTGTAGCTTTTCTCAAATTTTAGCAAACTGCCAATCATGAGAACATTGTAAATGAGGTATTGAATTTTAACGGTCACATCAATTGCCAGCACCGAATTGTAAACCATTGAATTTTCGATATAAAGCTGGTCGCGGATAAAATTATTTCCTTTGAAAACCCATATCCCAAGGAAGAACAGGAGAAAGGCTATAAAAGGGATTAAGTGAATCAAATGCTTCCTTTTTAGCCTGAACTCAGACGATAATTCATGCCTGAAATACAGGTAAAACAAGGGTACCCACAGGCAGTACAGCGGTTTCCATATAAAATGGGTATAGGGATGATGATAAAAGAAACCACCACCGGCTGCCAGGTTTATGCTGTTGATCCCATTGGTCAGCACTTCTACCAGGGCGTAGATGCCCAGCATCAGACTGGCCGGGTGTTTTCGTCCCTTGTAAAAAAGGAACAACGACAGCACCAGCATCGTGTACATGATCAAAAAATGGATGGTCTTCTCCATACCCAGGGTCGAAATATTTTTGATGCAGGTGTTAAAAATAACGTTTTTGATCAGCGAGCGCGCTAAAAAAGGTCAAAAATCGTGTTTTTGTACTGCTTGTTAATACACAGTTGATAGCTTTAAACGGGATGCCTGATTAGTCGGTAAGTTCAGGTAACACGGTGAAGAACGCTTACTGGAAAATATTTGGCAAAGGGCTTACATAACGTTTCACGATCAAAGAGAAAAGAATATGGCTTTTAAATTAGGATTGAATATCGATGGATTGGAGGACCAGTTTCCTTTCAGAATGGTAATTATTAAACGTGATGGCCGGGTAATGCATACCGAAACCATTGGTAAGAAGGACCATAGTTTCAGGGCTGATTTGCCTCCCGACACTTATGTTATTAAATTTATCGGCAAAGCCATTGAGCACAGTCAGAAACTGGTGGTAGAATAATTCGTAATCAAATGCAAAAAAACAAATACATGCAACGAAAAAGAAAGTTTAGCATTACATGCGTAATCGTATTGTTTGCAGGCCTTAGCCTACACGCACAGCAGTTTCCCTTAGTGATCGAGGCAGAGTGGGGTACTGCGGGAAGCGAAATTCAGACGCTTGAGATGAATGGGGTAACAGCCATTTCACCGGCATCGGCTTTGATCAACGCTTTGAATCCGGGAAGTGCTGAAAGGGTCGTAACTTACGAATTAACTTTTCCCGCTTCGGGGCATTACGATTTGTATGCCCGCATCAATGTGGGGGCACAAACCTTCGATGATGACAGTTATTTCTATGGAAACGGATTCGGAATAAAGGATCCGCTGAGCGATGCCGACTGGATCAGGGTAAACGGACTGGCAGCCGGTGGTTATACTGCGACTGATGCAATTGTTGATGGAAAGGGAGATGCCGGAAGTCAGGTGTGGAAATGGATCAACATTTCGGAATATGCTGCCGATGCTCCACCATTGGTATTTTATGTGGCCCCCGACTCGCTTACCCAACAATTTCAGATTGGTGCACGTGAAGATGGCTTGCTGATTGATAAGTTGGTATTTGCGCAGGCCGAACTCTTTTTTACAGTCGATCAGCTCGACAAAGGTGAGGCCGGTGTTGAAGATCCATATGCCGTCCCGAAAGTTCGGCCCATTGCCATGAACAGTGACAAATTTTTAGGCAGTGCCTGGAATTATAATCAGTCGCAGGACTTTGCCGATCTGTGGAATCAGAGTACGCCCGAAAATGCAGGAAAGTGGGGAAGTGTTGAACGAACAAGGGATCAAATGAACTGGACGACACTCGATTCGACCTATCATGTTGCCAAGCGCTATGGCATGTTGTTCAAGCAGCATACCATGTTGTGGGGAGCTCAGCAACCCGGATGGATCGGAGCGCTCGATTCGGCCCAACAGCGCGAGGAAATAGAAGAATGGTACGCTGCCCTGGCCAATCGCTACCCCGACATCGACATGATCGAGGTGGTGAACGAACCTTTGCATAATGCCCCCAACGGCATGGTGCCCTGGGGTACTAACCAGCCCAATGTCGATTATTCGGGTGCTCTTGGCGGAGCAGGTGAATCGGGGTGGGAATGGCTGCTTGAAGGATTCAGGCTGGCACGACAGTATTTTCCCAACTCGAAGCTGATTTTGAACGAGTACAGCGTGATCAACAGCAGCAATGAAACACAAAAGTACCTGAAGCTGATTAATTTACTGAAGGAAGAAAATCTGATCGACGGAATAGGAGAACAGGCACATGCTTTCACTACAAAAAATACTTCGGCCACCGTGCTGAGAAACAATTTGAATGCGCTGGCTGCAACTGGCCTTCCCATTTACCTTACCGAAGTTGATATTGATGGTCCTACCGACCGGGAACAGCTAAAGGAGATGATGCGTGTATTCCCTATCTTCTGGAATCATACCGGAGTAGCCGGAGTGACTTTCTGGGGCTTTCGTCATGGATTGTGGCGTACCGAACAGGGGGCCTACCTGATTACCCCCGACGGAAGGGAACGTCCTGCGCTTACCTGGCTGAAAGCATTTGTTAACGATACGCTGCAAAATGTTGAATCGATCAATATTACGGCCCAAAGTGGTGAATTGGCCATCGATGAAAAGGATGGAACGCTCGATTTGAATGCAGAATTACTTCCGGCCAATGCCACCATCAAAAACATTACCTGGAGCATTGCTCCGGCTGGCATTGCCACCATCGATCAGAACGGGCTGGTAACTGCATTGGCCGACGGAACCGCAACGATAACCGTTGCATCGTGGGATGCTGTAGGAGTTAAGGGAACGGCCGAGTTGGTAGTGAGTAATCAAACGGTGGGTATTAAAGAAATTGGAACAATGGGCGAACTGGCTGTCTTCCCTAATCCCGCAAGTGATCACTTTACCATTCAAAGTGAACATGAATTTACCAGTGTTGCTTTGTTTAACACGGCGGGGCAGGAAGTTTTTCAACGCAGTGTGGCAGTGCCCGTTTCAAGTGCTACATTTGATGTTGATTTGAACAAGGGGGTTTATCTGGTGGTAATTCGGAACGGACAAAACCAGGCCTTGTCGCGACTTGTTATCCGTTAAGTTTAGATGATAATTTTTCATTTTACCAATAAGGCAGTGTATTTCACTGCCTTATTTTTTAAATTAGTGCTCAGTTTTACTGTTTCAGGAAAGGACAGAAGGATTCTTGTTATTTCTGAAACTTACTAACGATCACTAATTGTTAACGCTATGAATGAATTAGATGTTGAATTGATGCATCCCCGCGATCAGATTATCTTAATCATCGGAAGGATATACAACAGGGGACTTACCACTACTTCGGGAGGTAATATTTCAGTAATTGATGAGCAGGGTGATATTTGGGTAACCCCCTCGGCCATCGATAAAGGTTCACTCCGTCCGAGCGACATCGTTTTGGTTAAGAGCGATGGCAGCATTGTCGGGAAGCACAAGCCCTCGTCGGAGTTTCCGTTTCATAAGGCCATTTATGATATCCGCCCCGATATTAAAGCAGTGATTCATGCGCATCCGCCGGCATTGGTGTCGTTCAGTATTGTTCGTACCATTCCCGATACCAACGTAATTCCGCAGGCCAAAAATGTTTGCGGTCCCATTGGTTATGCTCCTTATGCCTTACCGGGCAGCGACGATCTGGGTGACAGCATTGCCAATGTTTTTCGACAGGACTTCAAGGCGGTTATCATGGAAAATCATGGAACGGTTGTAGGAGGCAGCGATTTACAGGATGCCTTTCAACGTTTCGAAACCCTTGAGTTCAGTGCCCGAACCATCATCAACGGTAAAACCATTGGTCGCGTAAAGTCTTTGTCGGATGCTCAGATCGATGAGTTTGAAGCGCAAATTCCGCATTTGCTTCCCGAGCAGGCCGTAGTGGAACATCCTTCGGATGAGCGGGAAATCAGGGAGGAAATTGTACGCATTGTGCGTCGTGCCTGTCAGCAGGGCTTAATGATCAGTTCTTACGGAACAGTATCACGGCGGTGGAGAGGCAACGATTTTCTGATTACACCCACCAATGTTTCGCGCTGGGACATCGTTCGTGAGGACGTGGTTCAAATAAGAGACGGGAAGCGGGAGCCCGGTAAAATTCCGAGTCGATCTACCTGGCTGCATCAGGAATTGTACCGCCGAAATCCGCACATTAATTCCATCATTCTCACGCAGTCGCCCTACCTGATGGCTTACGGTGTAACGGGTGATAAATTTGATGTACGTACCATTCCTGAAAGCTGGATCTTCCTTCAGGATGTACCCAATGTTCCTTTTGGATCTCATTTTCAGAACAATGACACCCTGCTTGATTTGATTTCGGAGAGCGTACCTGCAGCGATCATTGAAAACGATTCGGTAATTGTTACCGGCGATAAATTATTGGGAACTTTCGACCGCCTTGAAGTGGCTGAGTTCAGTGCCAAATCGCTGACCATGGCTGCACCCATGGGCGAATTGGTACCCATAGGGCAAAAAGAAGTGGATGATTTGAGAAAGAAATTTCTGAGTTAGCAGGGAATAACAGCTTATTCAATACAATAGGTAGTTCCTATTTCTTTACCTATTTCGGTCAGCAGTCGGCGGGCATCTTGTATGCTTTCGGCTGCTGACTGTGTTTTTGCTGAAAGGGAGTAAACAGCAGTAAACAGTTTGGTTGCCAGCTGGTGGTTTTTCCCTGTGCTTCCGACCACTGCAATGACCTGTTTGTTGTGTTTTCGGGCCAGGCGGGCTACTTCGACCGGTGTTTTACCATTGAGACTCTGATCATCGATTTTTCCTTCACCTGTAATGACCAGGTCGGCAGCTAAAACAGCATCTTCGAGGTGGATCAGCTTTTTTACAAGAGCGAAGCCAGGTTTCAGTTCCGCACCTGCAAATGCCACCAGTCCTGCACCCAGGCCTCCGGCTGCTCCACCTCCCGGGACTTGGGTGATGTCTTTTTTCAAATCACGCAGAATGATGGCTCCCAAATGTTGAAGGTTTCGATCGAGCAATACAACTTGATCTGGACTGGCTCCTTTTTGCGGGGCATAAACCACTGAAGCACCATTGGGGCCGGTCAGCGGATTGTTGACATCGCAAGCTGCCCGGATCCTGATTGTTGAAAGGAGTGGGTACATCTCACTTTGGATGATGGCATCAAGTTGTTGAAGTGCGCCACCTCCATCGTTAAGGGGCAGATGGTTTTTATCAATGAATTGATAGCCAAGCGCACGGGCCATCCCGCTTCCTCCGTCGTTTGTTGCGCTGCCGCCAATGCCAATGATTAAGGTACGACAACCCCGGTTGATGGCATCGCGCATTAGCTGGCCGGTACCATAGCTTGAGGTAATCAACGGATTTCGTTCAGCGGCTTGCAGTAATTCGAGCCCCGAAGCAGCAGCCATTTCGATGATGGCAGTTTGGCTTTTGTGGTGTATGGCGTAGCTTGCCTGAATGGGGCGAAGCAGCGGATCAGCAAGCATGCAGCTTACTTTTTCTGCTCCAAGAGCAGTTGTCAGGGCATCGACAAAACCTTCACCCCCGTCGGACAATGGCATGGTTTTGATTTCTGTTTTATGGCTGACTGAAGCAATGCCTTTAGCCAGAAAAGTTGCAACTTTGCTTGCACTCAGGCAGTCCTTAAATGAATCGGGAGCAATCAGTATTTTCAAAGCAATGGGTTTAAAATGCAAATTGTTTTTATCAACAGATGACCACCGGTTTACACAAATTGAAAGAATGTAAGTGTGAAAATCGGTGGTGATTCTTAGCGCTTCCCTTTCTTAAAAAGCTTATTGAAGAAGTTCTTCACTTTTTTCTCTTCCTTGTCCTCATCTTCTTTTTCTTCATTGTTAAAGAGTCGGTCGAATAAGCCTTTCATTCCCTTTGTTCGGTAGGGAGGACAGTCGAGTTCGGCAGCAGGGTTTTCGCTTTGGCTGAATGAAGTAAGATACTGTTTTCGAAGCGTACTGTTTTTCTCAATTTCAGAAACAATCCTGCCGGCAATAGGCAGTGCCAGCGCCGATCCTGTACCGGCATTGCTCATAAAATGCATTTCGGGCGAACGGGCGCCTACCCAGCTGGCAATAACCAGCTGAGGAGTGTATGCTACGAACCATGCATTTGAATTGTTTTGCGAGGTTCCTGTTTTTCCTGCCAGTTCTGCCTTAATTCCATAACGGGTTCGTATGGCTGTTCCTGTTCCTTCGTCGATTGCTTTTTGCAGAATGGCGGTGATGGTGGCACTGGTTTCAGCTTGCATTGCCTGCTGTGGGGACTTTGCCTGATGTTGATAAATTATTTCTCCGCCTGAAGTGGTGATTTTGTCGATCATCACCAGCGGGCTTAATTGTCCCTGGTTGGCAAAAGCTCCATAAGCCCGTGCCACCTCGTACAGTGAAAGGTCGATGGTGCCCAAAGCCAGCGATGGAGCTTCAGTAACGACCGGAGGGAAGCCCAGACGGTTGCACATGCTTACCAGGGGATGATGGCCGGTTCTGAAATACAAATCAACACTGGGCAGATTCATTGAATGCACCAGGGCATACCAAAGCGCAATCGAACTATCGGGTGTTGAACTTAGATCGAAATTCTGAGGTTCCCAGTCTTCATATTCTTCATAAATATTGACTTCGTTGTTTAGATAAGTACAAGGCGTAAGACCTTCTTCAAGCGCGGTGGCATAGAGTACCGGTTTAAAAGCTGAAGCAATTTGCCGGTGCGAAAGTACCATGTCGAAGGGCAGATGCTGGAAGTTATTACCACCAACCCAGCTCAAAACCCGTCCACTTTGGGCTTCAGTGATCAAAACAGCAGCGTGCAGCATCTTGTAATAATGCCAAAGACTGTCGGCTTTGCTCATTTGGGCAGTATATATACTGTCGAAGTCAAATACTTCGGTGGCTTTTTTAAGCAGATCGTTTTCTCCGATCAGTGAATCTTTTATAGCCTTATTCTGCCATGTTCTGCGGGCCTGACGTTGTTCAAGCTCCTTGTCGAGTAGTTTTTGCATGCCCGATAAATGCGACCTTGCTGCCTGGGTTGCCAATTCGTGCATGCCGTAATGAAGGGTGGTATAAATGCGTAAGCCATCTTTCTCAATGTCGTAGCCTGTACCGTCTTCTTTGTTCGTTTGTAAAAGAAGTTCCTCAGCTTTTTTCCTGACCTGATACACAAAGTAGGCAGCCGGTGCCCGCTGGTCAATGTTTTCATAGTTAAGTTCAAGCGGAAGTGCTTTCAGACTATCGGCTTCCTGTTGCTCCAGATAACTTTCGGCAGCCATGAGTTGAAGCACGGTATTTCGCCTTTTTATGGCATTCTCGGGATAAATCCTCGGATTGTAATAGGTATTGGCTTTGAGCATGCCAATTAGTACTGCCGATTCTTCAGCTTTTAATTCGCTTGCAGGCTTATTAAAATAGCGGTTTGCTGCCGATTCAATTCCGAAAACTTCTTCACCAAAAGGAACGGAGTTGAGATACAACAGCAGGATTTCGTTTTTTGAATACTGATGTTCAATGCGGGAGGCAATGATGGCTTCCTTGACTTTGTTGACAGGAAAAGTAAAGATACCATGATTGTTCCGGCCATAAAGGTTTTTGATTAATTGCTGGGTAATGGTGCTACCACCACCACCACTTCGGTCTCTTAGCATAATGGTGCGCAGTAGTACCCTGACATAGCTGCGGGTGTCATACCCCTCGTGCTCGTAGTAGCGTTTGTCTTCGGTGGCAATTAAGGCTTGTATGGTATGGCTCGGGATTTCATCCCATTTGATATTGGTCCGGTTTTCGGCAAAATACTTTCCTATTAACTTTTTATCCGATGAGAATACCAGTGATGCTTCTTCATTGGTGATACTTTTCAGTGCCTCGCGCTTGGGGAGCGGGCCAAAAGCACCGTTGGCTACCAGTAAAATAAAACCTGTAAGCGACAGGAAAAAGAGTACAATGATTCCGGTAAAGGCAAACAGGGTATTTCGAACGATTTTGTAAGTTTTGATATTCATTTAGCAGGATTTGTATCTATTGGCTTGAGATGAATGAATACCTGTTAATAACGAAATGATTGTAAAAATAGTTTATGTTTTACTGAAAGAACAGCATTTAATTGCTCGTTGGCTTCATTCTGATCAATTTTTTTAACAATACAGGATTACTTCGATCTTGTTTGAATAAATTACTTAAAAAAATACCCCCGGATCATTCGGAGGTATTATAATGAATCAGCCTATTTTAAATGTGTTTCAAAATAATTAAAAATCTTTTGATAAAGATGAAGGCGGGTATTTCCACCGTAGATAGAATGGTTACGGTTGGTGTAGAGATGCATGTCGAAAGGCACGCCTGCCTGCACCAGCGCCTCGGCATATTCATAGGTGTTTTGCGCATGAACGTTGTCATCGGCAGTACCATGAATGACCAGTAAATGACCAGTAATGTCCTTAACATTATTAATGGGCGAATTATCGTCGTAACCAAAAGGATTTTGCTGCGGTGTGCGCATGTAGCGTTCGGTGTACACCGTGTCGTAAAAGCGCCAGTTGGTAACCGGAGCTACTGAAACACCGGCCTGAAATAAGTCAGCTCCTTTATTGAGCGAAAGCGCAGTCATAAAGCCGCCATAGCTCCAGCCCCAAATTCCAATGTTTTCAGCATCGGTATAGGGCAAAGCGGCCAGATAACGGGCTGCTTCAACCATGTCGTCCGATTCGAGTTTCCCCAACTGCATATAGGTAGCTTTTCTGAATTCTTCGCCGCGTGCAGCAGTTCCGCGCGGATCGACCGCAGCCACCACATAGCCTTGCTGAGCCAAAAAATAATGCCAGTCGATTTGCCAGCTGTCTTTTACTTCCTGCGAATTGGGCCCGCTGTATTGCGTTATTACCACCGGATATTGCTTTGATGCATCAAAACTGGATGGTTTTAACAGGTAGCCGTTCAGGCTGATTCCTTCGGAAGTGGTGAACTGGAAAAAATCGTGCTGAGGCAATTCGTAGTTTTGAAGTTTAACTTTTAATTCATTGTTGTCTTCGAGTGTCCTTTCGGCTTCACCGTTCCGGTTGTTAACCGTGACCTGCATGGGGGTGTTGCTGTTTGAAAAATAATTCAGAAAATACTGAAAGCCCTTGCTGAAAATGGCTTTGTTGAAACCTTCACGTTCAGAAAGTAGTTCCTCCTTTTTACCATCGAGACGCAGGGAATATACTTCGCGCTGTAAAGGCGTTTTTTTAGCAGCCTGGTAGTAAAAAAGTTTTTTTGAAACATCATAGCCATAGAAATCGGTCACGTCAAAACTGCCCTGTGTCAGTTGTTTTACTTTGAATCCGTTGTTTTTGTACAGGTACAGGTGTGCCCAGCCATCGCGTTCGCTTAGCACCACAAAATGTTCTTTGTCGTCGAGGTAGGTAAAAAAATCGAGAAACGATTCATCAATAAAGCGATCGTTTTTTTCTGTAAGAATAGAACGCGTGTCGCCTGTATGCGGATTGGCATAGAGTACATTCAATTCGTTTTGGAGGCGGTTCAATCTGAAAATTGCCAGATCGTTTCCGTCAGGAGTCCATTTCAGGCGGGGAATATAAATGTCGCTTTCCTCACCGGTATCGGCCAGCAGTGTTGTACGGGTTTTAATGTCGTAAAGATGAACGGTAACGGTGGAGTTGGTTTCACCTGCTTTGGGATATTTAAAAGTGTAGTAGCCCGGATACAGCGCGTTTTCTTCTTTTGAAGGAGACAGGCCCTTGTAAACTGGCATCGAAAATTCAGGCACTTCACTTTCGTCAAAACGCACAAAGGCTAGGGTCTTGCTGTCGGGTGACCAGGCCAGTGCCTTGTTGTAACTGAATTCTTCCTCATACACCCAATCGGGTACACCGTTGATGATTTTGTTCTTTTCACCATCGAAAGTTACCTGCTGTTCTGTTCCGAAGCGGATTGTTTTTATGTAGATGTTATTGTCGCGTACAAAAGCAACCCGCTCTCCATCGGGCGAAAAAGTAGCTACCTGCTGAGCACCGTATTCCGAAACCGGATATAATTTTTCGGTGTACTGGTCCCAAACATAAAAGTCGGCTGTATATGATCGACGGTATATTTGCTTTTTATTGGTTTGAATTAAAATGCGTTGTTCATCATTACTAAAGGAGTAGGCTTCGATGTACTTCACCGGGCAGTCTTCCACCTGGTCGAGCGAAAAGATGACACCCAATTCTTCACCGGTTTTATAACTGTATTTTACAATTTTTCTGCCTTCGGCTAAGGATGAAAAGTGAACTCCGTCGTTCATCGAATTAACGCCAGCTACGGTTTGTGCTTTGAAAATGTTATTGGGAACAAAGTCTTCGAGCTTTAAGGCTTGTTTTTCACTTGCTTTCAAATTAACCCCCATGAAAGTAAGTAAAAGGGCAAAAAGTAATCTTCCGGAAAATGTCATATTGTAACAGATTTTAAAATGCTCCGAAAAATACTACATTTTTATTCATTAAAAAATGGTGCCGACAACATGCAGCCTGCGTGTTTTGTTAATCCCAAAAAATTATTGTAAGTTTCCAAACTTCTTCCATTGAGTTGAAGATGTGATACGAAGGCTGGTAATTATTGCTTTAGGGGAGGTAAGTTTATCATGAAGGCCTTAAGGAAAAGGGTACTTAGTTCTTATGGAGAAAAGATTCATAACAAGCTTGTTAGCGTTGATGTTAATCTTAGCATTGTATGCGCAAACTGTTGACCTGCGTTTTGTCGATTTTGATGCTCAAAATGACCTGTCATCACTTTACATCAACGATGTTGAAGAAGATTCACTGGGTTTTCTGTGGTTTGCTTCGAACAACGGTTTATTTCGTTACGATGGTTACCAGATGAAAAGCTACCTTGCCGATGAGGGGATGAGTTATGGAATCAATGAATCAAACATTTACCGAATCTTTACTGACGCTGAAGGAGATCTCTGGATTACATTGAATTCTTATTTGTGCCGTTATGACCTTCTGACCGACTCGGTTAATGTAGTGGCCAGCGAAACAAATCTTCGGGGTTTAAACAGCCCTCATGTCTCAAACTATTACGAAAACAAGCAGGGTGAGCTTTTTGTGAGTACCGAAAATACAATTTATCGTCTGTCTTCCGATTCGCTTTATTTTAATGAAGTTTTCAGAATTACTGAAGGAGCTATCAGCGACTTTGTAATCGACGGGCAGGGTAATCTGTTGATAGCCACACTCAACGGCGAAGGTGTCATCCATTTTAACAATCAAACACTTGAATACAAGTTGCTTGCCATTCCTGAAAATCATTCTTCATCAAGGCAGGTTACCTCGCTGGCTTTATTGAACCAACACTTGTGGATTGGAACCGATGGCGACGGAATTTTGTCATACAACCTGGCAGATGGGGCTTTTAAGCATTATCCTTCGGATGATGAATATGCTTCGCGAATTAAAAGTCTATATGTCGATCGTGATGGCTTTTTATGGCTCATCGATTATACCAGTTTAAAATTATACGTTCGCGACCGGGATTTTTTCCAGGGCTATTATCCCAATAATGAATATGATTATGCACTGAAAGAGAATGTAGGGAGTTTTTTTCAGGATTCTCAGGGGAATTACTGGAGCCTGCATCATCCGGGCGGGGTAGGTTTTAGTCCGAAACCCAAAGGCTTCGACCGTTTCGATTCACACGTGAACTCGCCTTTCAGACTGACTCACGATTATGTTTCAGCTATCACAGAAGATGAGTTGGGTAATTTGTATATGGGCAATCCTCAGAATGGAATGGATATTTTTCATTGGATAAAGGGTACCACGCTTCGCTATTCGAATGAACCTGAAAATCAACAAAGCCTTGGCAAAGGTGCGGTACAGGATGTTTATACCGATTCGGAACATCGTATTTGGGTAGGCACCTACTGGGGTGGGCTGCAACAGTTTATACCCGAAACCGGGAAGTTTGAAACTTATATCCACAATGAGTCGGATCCCAGCTCGCTGGCAGGAAACGATGTTCGCTCGATGGTTGAAGACCGCGAAGGAGCTTTGTGGATTGCTATACATGGAAAGGGGCTCGATCGTTTTGATGTGGAGCAAAAGACATTTACTCATTATAACACGGTAGAACACGGGCTATCCAACGATTTTACCTTCGACGTGGCATGCGATTCAACGGGTAATATTTGGGTAGGCACAGCCTGGGGACTGAGTGTATTGAGACCAGGGAAACAGTATTTTGATTCTTTCTTATACATCGATGGCGATACAAGTTCCCTTTCAGCAAATTTAATTCACGATGTTTTTGTCGATCGCCTGAACAGGGTGTGGATTGCAACACCGAAGGGAATTGATTTGTACCTGCCCGAAAGTAATAGTTTCAAACGTTATAGTACTGGTTTTACCAACCGCAATATTGTATCGATAAGCGACGACGACGAAAACAATATATGGGTAGGAACCTACCATGGAATTTCCCGCCTAAGGCCCCAAACCGGTGAGGTGCTTAACCTGACCAAAGACGATGGTCTGATCTCCAACGAGTTTGTGCCCCGATCGGTGTTCAATAATGGTAAAAACACACTGTTTTTTGGAAGTGTGGATGGATTAACCTATTTCGATCCTCAAAAAATAAACTACAACGATCAGCCACCAAAAGTTTATTTTACCAGTTTGAAAATATTCAACAAGACCTTTAGTGTGCACAACAAAAGCGTGCTAAAAAAGAACCTCATTGTAGCCGATGAAATTGTATTGTCCCGCAAGGATAAGGTGCTCACAATCGAAGTTTCAGCCATTAATTTTGTGGGGGCACAAAACAATCGTTATGCCTGGTATCTCGAAGGCTTTGAAAATGACTGGAATCAGGCAGGAACAAAACGGGAAATTAATTATACCAACCTGAATCCAGGCAGGTACACCCTGCATGTAAAGGCCTCCAACAATGAAGGAGTTTGGAATAATGAAGGTAAAAGCATTGCAATCATTGTAGAACCTCCTTTTTGGGACACGCTGTTGTTTAAATTGACGGCAGGTTTGTTTTTGCTGTTGCTGGTGTTGTTTTACATCCGATTGCGTGAAAATAAATTGCTAAAGGAAAAAGTACTACTTGAAAATAAAGTAGAGGAGCGGGCCAGGGAAATCATAGAGCAGAAAAACAAGCTTGAAATCCAGAAACAGGAACTTCAGAAGGCCAATGACTTGAAGAATAGTTTTTTCAATATTCTTGCTCACGATTTGCGCAGTCCGGTATCATCAATAGTTCAGTTAACGCAACTGATCAAGGAGAATGGGCTGAACTACAATGACAAGGAATTTAAAAAGATCAATGATATTCTTTCTCAAACCGCTATCGACACCCAGGAGTTGCTCGAAGATTTATTGCTTTGGGGAAAATCACAGACCAACAATATTCAAATCCAGCTTGAAGAATTGAATCTTGCACACACTGTCAGTCAGGTTGTTCAAAACTTTCAACAGGTTGCATCCCGAAAAGGGGTGACGATCGTGCCCGATATTCCCGAAGATCTTACAGTAAATGCCGACAACAACAGTATCAGGGTGGTACTGCGTAATTTGCTATCCAATGCGGTGAAGTTTTCTTATCCCGATCAGCAGGTTTTCATTCGCTGTGAATTGCGCGGTACTAACATTGTTGTTGTGGTGAGGGACGAGGGAGTTGGTATGGCCCCCGCGCAGGTAAAAAACATTTTTACTTCAAAAATAAAGCATTCAGGAATAGGTACCTCGGGCGAAAAGGGTAGTGGACTTGGTTTGTCTTTGTGTTACGAGCTGGTCAAACGGATCAATGGCGATATCTGGGCTGAAAGCTCACCTAAAAAAGGAAGCACTTTTTATGTGATGATACCAGGCGGAAGTGATGTCAGTCAATAGCAAGTCGGAAAGCAACGCACTCGCTGTTTAATTCTCAGAATTTCAGAAGCCTGAAATCATAAATTATTATGGTTAAAAATCTTGAATTTATGGTAGATTCATTATCTTTGCAGACATTTTGAAAAAAGCATTGAAAATGATCAATATAACCTTACCCGATGGAAGCATCAGGCAATATGAACAGGCGATTAGCGGTTTTGATATTGCCAACGACATCAGCCCCCGGCTTGCCAGGGAAGTACTGTCGATAACTGTCAATGATGAAATTTGGGATTTGACCCGCATCATTGATGCCGATGCCCGCATCAATCTGCACAAATGGGAAGACAAGGAAGGCAAACATGCTTTCTGGCATTCGTCTGCTCACCTGATGGCCGAAGCCATCGAAGCATTGTATCCCGGTACCCGTTTTGGAATCGGACCAACCATAGAAAACGGTTTTTATTACGACATCGATTTGCCCGAAGGACAGGTAATTGCCGAAAAGGATTTGCCGGTAATCGAGAAAAAAATGCTGGAGCTCGCCCGGCAAAAGAATGCAATTGTGCGTCGTCCGGTATCGAAAGCCGAGGCGCTTGAAATGTTTGAAACAAAGGGCGACCCGTATAAAATCGAGCTGATCAGTGAACTCGAGGATGGTACCATTACCCTGTATCACCAGGGTAATTTCACCGACTTATGTCGTGGACCTCACCTGCCTGATACCAGTCCGATTAAAGCAATCAAGCTTTTAAACGTTGCAGGTGCCTATTGGCGTGGCGACGAAAAAAATAAAATGCTGACCCGCATTTACGGAATTACTTTCCCTAAGGCAAAAATGCTCGATGAATACCTCGTCTTACTTGAGGAAGCCAGGAAGCGCGACCACCGTAAAATCGGCAAAGAGATGGACCTCTTTACCTTTTCGCAGGAAGTAGGCATGGGGCTTCCGCTTTGGATGCCCAAGGGAGCACAATTGCGCGATCAGCTGGAGACTTTTTTACGTAAGGTGCAAAAACAGTTCGGATACGAACAGGTTATTACTCCGCACATTGGTAATGTGAACCTTTACAAAACATCGGGTCATTACGAAAAATACGGAAAAGATTCATTTCAGGTGATCCACACCCCTCAGGAAGGGGAAGAATACCTGCTGAAGCCAATGAACTGTCCTCACCACTGTGAGATTTTCAAGGCACGCCCACGCTCTTATAAGGATCTGCCCTTACGTTTTGCCGAATTCGGAACAGTTTATCGTTATGAACAAAGCGGTGAACTGCACGGTTTGACCCGTGTACGTGGCTTTACCCAGGACGATGCTCATATTTTCTGTACACCCGACCAGCTGAAAGATGAATTCAAAAAAGTAATCGACATTATTTTCATCATCTTCAAGGCACTGGAATTCAACGACTATACAGCACAGATTTCACTTCGTGATCCCAGGAATACTCAAAAGTACATAGGGTCGGATGAAAACTGGGAGAAGGCAGAAAAAGCCATCATTGAAGCCGCTGCCGAAAAAGGCTTGCGCACGGTAACCGAAACAGGAGAAGCCGCTTTTTATGGCCCTAAGCTCGATTTCATGATCAAGGATGCCGTAGGACGAAGCTGGCAGCTGGGAACCATCCAGGTCGATTACAACCTGCCTGAGCGCTTCGAACTCGAATATACCGGAGCCGATAACCAAAAGCACCGCCCCATTATGATCCACCGTGCACCTTTTGGTTCGATGGAGCGTTTTGTTGCTGTGCTCATCGAACATACTGCCGGAAAGTTTCCGCTTTGGCTAACTCCTGAGCAGGTGGTGGTTTTACCAATTAGTGAAAAATACAACGATTACGCCCGAAAAGTTTCAAATATTTTAAATATTTCCGATATTCGCAGCGTTGTCGACGATCGTAACGAAAAGATTGGCAGAAAGATTCGCGATAATGAATTGAAACGAATCCCTTACCTGCTAATCGTTGGTGAAAAAGAAGCAGATGAAGAATCTGTAGCTGTTCGTCGACAGGGGCAAGGCGACAAAGGCACTATGGCCATTGACGAATTTGCCCGTTTTATTAATAATGAAGTACAGGAACAACTGGCTTCAATACATCAGTAACCCGATTGTTTAACTAAATAAGGAGGACGTAGCAATAGCACCAAGAGCACCAAGAGGTAGACGAGATAAGAAAGATGATGTTTCTTATCGGATCAATTATCAAATCAGAGTTCCTGAAGTTCGACTGGTAGGAGATAACATCGAAGACCCACGTGTTGTACCTACACAGCAGGCATTGAAAATGGCCGATGAAATGGAATTGGACCTGGTCGAGATTTCACCAAAAGCAGTTCCGCCGGTTTGTAAAATCATCGATTACAAGAAGTTTCTTTATCAACAGAAAAAGAAACAGAAGGAAATGAAGGCCAAAGCAATTAAAGTAGTGGTGAAGGAAATTCGCTTTGGACCGAATACCGATGAACACGACTTTCAATTCAAACTAAGGCATGCCGAAAAATTTTTACAGGAGGGTGCTAAGGTGAAAGCCTATGTATTCTTTAAAGGACGATCCATCCTTTTTAAAGAACAGGGAGAAATCCTGTTGCTCAAACTGGCACAGGAACTCGAAGAACTGGGATCACTAGACCAGATGCCTAAGTTAGAAGGCAAACGGATGACAATATTTATTTCACCTAAGAAAAAGAAATAATTAGGAAATCATTTAAAAAAGCAGAATAATGCCGAAAATGAAAACTAATGCCGGGGCTAAAAAACGTTTTAAGCTAACCGGTACAGGTAAAATTAAAAGGAAGCATGCTTTTAAAAGTCATATTCTGACCAAAAAAAGCACGAAGCAAAAACGCAACCTTACTTACTTTGGCGTAGTCGACAAAGCCGACGAAACCAACGTAAAGAAGTTGCTTGCTATGAAGTAATCCTTTTAAAAAAAGTAAAATTAGTAATTAACCGAGTGAATTAGCCTGAAAGAGCACGCACAAAGCGTGACGCTAACCACTCTAAATTTTGAAGTTATGCCAAGAAGTGTAAACAACGTTGCATCACGCGCACGAAGAAAAAAAGTGCTGAAGCAAACCAAAGGAAATTTTGGTTCGCGTGGAAACGTTTGGACGGTAGCAAAAAATACCTATGAAAAAGGTTTACAATATGCTTACCGCGACAGAAAGAAGAAAAAAGGTAATTTCAGGGCCCTCTGGATTCAGCGTATCAATGCTGCAGTTCGCGAAGAAGGTCTGAACTACTCAACTTTCATGAACTTGCTTAAGCAAAATGAAATTGAGATCAATCGTAAAGTATTGGCCGATTTAGCAATGAATCACCCCGAAGCTTTCAAAGCGATTGTACAGAAAGTGGCAAAATAAATTCGATTACTTAGGTGAAATATATAGGAGGCTGTCTTAAAAGGACGGCCTCTTTTGCTTTAACTCTTTCCGGACATACAGCAGGAAATTTTTTTCTATGCGGTGAGAATTTATTTTTATCAGCATGAAATTTTAGAGCTGCTTCGCCTGGACTTTTTTTTGTTATTTGAAAATATCTTCTTTAATTTTCAAACATGAACATTGAAAAGCAACTACTGAAGCATCTTCAGGAAAAATATTTCGGGAAATTCTCGCGGCCGCTGAATATTCAATCAACACAAACCATCGGTGGAGGATGCATCAGCCATGCTATGAAACTCGATACCAACCAGGGAGCGCTTTTCCTTAAGTGGAACAGTAGCGGTTCCGATGATCTCTTTCTGCGCGAGGCCGAATCGCTCAACGAATTACTCAAAACGAGGAATGAAGTACTTGTTTTCCCTGAGCCCATACTGGCCGAAAAAATTGGTCAGCTGCCGGGATATCTGCTTACCAGCTACCTTGAGCCGGGCAACAGAGGCAACGATGATGAACAACTGGGTCGCGGTCTGGCGCTCTTGCATCAATACCGAAGTGCTGAATTTGGCTTTCACCAAAATAACTACTGCGGGGCGAGCTTACAGGACAACAGTCCTAAAAAGAGCTGGATCGACTTTTACAGCCAAAACCGCATAGGCAAACTACTCGAAAATATCAGGGCTTCGCGTACATGGTCGGCAAGTGATGAGAAAACTGCTGAGAAATTTTTGCAGAAAGTACCGGCCCTGTTGTCGCATCCTGTTCAACCTTCGTTGATTCACGGCGATTTATGGTCGGGTAATTACCTGTATACAGGCAAAGGACCTGCCCTGATCGATCCCTGTGTGTCGTATTGCGACCGGGAGTTTGAACTGGGAATCATGACGATGTTTGGTGGCTTCTCGCAGCGTGTTTACGAGGCCTACAACGAAACAGATCCTCTGCCAGCCGGATGGCGCGATCGCAACCTGATTTATCAGCTTTACCATGTGCTGAACCATTATTTGCTGTTTGGCGGTTTTTATAAAAACCAGGCCATCGACATCATGAAACGCTATCTCTAATTTGATACCTTTGTCTTCTGATCATTGCTTCAATTCAAAAAAGAAACTGAAAACCCATGTCGCAACTCACCATTTTTAAGGCTTCTGCCGGATCGGGAAAAACATTTCGCCTGGTGCTCGAATACCTCAAACTACTGGTCGATAATCCGTTCAATTACCGGCACATTCTGGCTGTTACTTTCACCAACAAGGCAACAGCCGAAATGAAAGCCCGTATCATCCGCGATTTGCATCAGGTGGGAACAGGCATAAATAAGCAAATGATTGAACTGCTTCACAAGGAAACAGGAATTGCGCCGGCGCTTATCGAAAGCAATGCACAAAATGCACTGGCTTTGATACTGCACGATTACGATCGCTTTGCGGTCAGTACCATCGATAGTTTTTTTCAAAAGGTATTGCGCTCGTTTGCCCGCGAAACCGGTTTGTATGGGACTTATGAAATTGAACTCGATCAGGATGCCGTGTTAAACGAAGCCTGTGATCGCCTGCTGCTATCGGTCGAAGAGGATATGGAACTGCGCAAATGGTTGCTGGCCATGTCGGAAGATCAGTTGGGACAAGGCAAAAACTGGCAGATCAGAGACAAAATTCTGGAACTGGGAAGTGAATTGCAGAATGAACCTTTTCAGCGTTATCTCTTTTCACGAACCGATACGAAAACGGAGAGAGCTCAGTTAAACGAACTGAAAAATAAATTGTTTCAAATTACAAGCTCGTTCGAAAACAGGCTGAAGGAAATGGCAACCAATGCCCTGCAGCTCATTGCGGAAGCCGGACTTGAACTGACTGACTTTAAAGGAGGAAAGAATTCTTTTGTCAACTATTTTTCTTATTGGAGCACTTTCAGAAGCGACAGACTTCAACCTACGGCGACCTTACTAAATGCCATCGATGAGCCCGAAGCCTGGTATGTTAAAAAAAGTACGAAGAAGAACGAAATAGAAGCCTGTGTTCAAAACGGCTTAAACGGAAAACTAAAAGAACTTGTTGATTTTCTGGATAAGGAAAGACCGAAGTACCTGAGTGCAGTCGAAATTCAGAAATACCTTTACTCCCTTGGGGTTTTATCGGTGCTTTCGGGCAAGGTACGCGAAGTAGGACGGGAGAAGAATGCCCTGCTGCTCAGTGAGGGAAACCTGTTGCTGAACGGAATCATTGGTAACAACGATGCTCCTTTTATCTATGAAAAGACAGGAAACTACTACCGCTATTTCATGATTGATGAATTTCAGGATACCTCGCTTACGCAATGGGGAAATTTCAAGCCGCTCGTAATTAATTCATTGGCCGAAAACTATCCAAATTTGGTAGTAGGCGATGTAAAACAGTCGATTTACCGTTGGAGAAACAGCGACTGGCAGTTGCTCGATCGTCGTTTAAAGGAAGAACTTACACAATTCAGCGTTGTTGAAACAACACTCGATAGTAACTGGCGCAGTTCCGAAGAGGTGGTACTATTTAATAACCGCTTATTTGCAAGGTCGGCCGATTGGTTACAGCAAAAGTACAATCAGTTGGGCGATAACAGTCCGGCAGTGTATCACAACACAATTACATCGGCATTTAGCGATGCTCAGCAGTTGGTGGCCAGTGGTCGCAAACAGGGTTTGATCCGTTGTCACTTTGTTGAAGACGGAACGACTCCTGAATATCAGCAAAGTACCTGTAATCGCTTAATTGAGGCCATCAAGGAGGTGCAGGATAAGGGCTACCGGGCTGGCGATATTGCCATTCTGGTAAAGCGAAACAAAGAAGGCAAGGCAATCGCCGAAGCACTGCTGAAAGCAAAGCGTAACGAGCCGGCCTATAATTTTGAACTGGTTTCGGACGATACCCTTTACATTGGCAGTTCTTCGCTTGTCAGCTTCCTGTGCGGATTAATGAATTACCTGATTTCGCCCTATGATCAGGTAATTCAGGCAAGCATCATCCACGAATACTCTGTCGGCATATTGCCTCTGTTAAAGCGCGAAGGCAGGGTTCCCGGACGTTTGGTAACAGGTGAGCAGCAGCAATTAAGTTTTGATGAAAAAAAGGAAAGCAGTTTCCGCTTTATTTCTGACGAAGTTCGTGATGATTACTTCCCGTTTTTTAACAACGAAGCATATCGAAACATTACCCGTTACTGGGCCGGACTGTCGCTCATCGACCTTGTTGAATTGCTTATCAAACAATATCATCTTGACTTTTTACCGGGCGAGCAGGCCAATATTCAGGCATTCAGGGATGTGATTAATGATTTTTCGAGAAAGGAAAGCGGAAATCTGCACAAGTTTATCGAGTGGTGGGAACAGCATGGCGATAAAGTGAAACTACAAACGGCAGGCGAGCGGGATGCCATCCGGATCATGACCATCCATAAATCGAAGGGGCTTGAATTCCCCATCGTGATGGTTCCCTTTTGCGACTGGTCGTTTGTTACCGATGCCCGGCAATCAAACATTTTATGGTGTTCAACCCATAATACCCCTTTTAATCTGTTGCCCCTGTTGCCGGTTAAGTACAGCAGCAAATTACGTGATTCGTATTTTTCGGAAGATTACTACACCGAAACGCTTTTATCGTACATCGATAACCTGAATGTGCTGTATGTGGCTTTAACCCGTGCTGTGGACGGACTCTTCCTGTATACCAAAGCCAAAGAACCTAAAAAAGCGGTTGAAGTTGGGGCTTTATTGTCACAATTGGTCAAAGACGAAGCTTTACTTGAGAAATGCGGAGAGAATGTATATGAAAGGGGAACACTTGCTTCTCCTGAGCATCGTGCTGCCAAAGGAACCATTGCTCCGCTTTCGGGTAAGGTGGTTCGAAAAACACAGCTTGCTGATACTTTGCGCTTACGAAAAAACTATGAAGGCTTCATCGATAGCAGGGAAGAGCTACGCAGGCAGGGAATCAGTAAGGGAAAACTGATGCATGAACTGCTGTCGCGGATAGCTGTTGCCGACGATGTGGAAAAGGCAGTCGAAACCATGGTGCTGGGCGGCCTCATCGAAGGGGGTGAAAAGGAGAAATTGCTATCGGATGTGAAAACCTTGCTTGGCCATCAGCAGGCAGAACATTGGTTCGACAGGAGCTGGAAAGTATTGAATGAAACCACGCTCATTACCCCCGATTTTGGTTTGCTGCGTCCCGACAGGGTGATGATGGGTAACGGGAAGGTTGTTGTGGTTGATTATAAAACGAGCGATCAGCTACGGCCTGCTCATATAAAACAGGTAAAAGGTTATGTGAACCAAATTCGTAAGATGGGGCACAAGCAGGTAGAAGGTTTTGTGTGGTACCTGGTGAACAATCAGATTATTAATATCGAACACTTTGCTTAATGGAAAGTAATATTTTGCAATTCAAATGCCGGAACTGCAACTGGCAGGGGAGTGCTCAGGAATTGGAGCACGAACCGGTTGAAAGCTGCATGGGGGATGATGCCATTGAGGTTTGTCCCCGATGTGGAAGTTATGATCTGCTTCCTGTGAGCCCTGAACAGCAATAGAAAAGCAGTTGCCAAAATTAGATTTTGACAACTGCTTTTACATGCTATCGAGACAGAGGGTTTATTCTTCCTTTTTAGGTCCACGGCCTTCACCGGCAATGCTGTCGCGCATTTTGGTGTCGGCATCAATGTTTTTATAGCGCATGTAATCCATAATGCCCATGCTTCCGTTACGGAAAGCTTCGGCCATGGCCAACGGAATTTCCACTTCAGCTTCAATCACTTTGGCACGAGCCTCCTGGGCTTTGGCTTTCATTTCCTGTTCGGTAGCTACAGCCATGGCCCTGCGCTCTTCAGCCTTGGCCTGTGCAATGTTTTTATCGGCTTCAGCCTGATCGATTTGCAGATAGGCACCAATGTTTTTGCCGATGTCGATGTCGGCGATATCGATCGACAGAATCTCGAATGCAGTTCCTGCGTCCAGACCTTTTTCGAGTACTACCCGTGAAATAGAATCAGGATTTTCGAGTACGGCTTTGTGTGAATGGTTTGAACCAATTGATGAAACGATGCCTTCACCTACACGGGCGAGAACAGTTTCTTCGCCGGCACCACCCACCAGTTGTTTGATGTTGGCTCTTACCGTAACACGGGCCTTGCATATCAGCTGAATACCATCTTTGGCAACAGCGGTTACAGGAGGGGTGTTGATTACTTTCGGGTTAACCGACATTTGAACGGCTTCGAATACATCGCGTCCGGCAAGGTCAATGGCAGTGGCCATTTTAAAGCTCAGGTCGATATTGGCTTTTTCGGCCGAAACCAGTGCATGTACTACATTTTCGACATGTCCGCCTGCCAGGTAGTGGGCTTCCAGTTCGTCGCGTTTTACCGCTTGTAAACCTGCTTTGTATGCCTCAATCATGGCACGAACAATGATCCCTGGTGGGACTTTTCTGAAACGCATCAGGAAGAGCTGAAGAAGGGAAATTCTCACACCTGAAACAAGTGCCGAGAACCAGATTCCGATGGGTACAAAATAAAGGACGATAAAAAGCAGGATAATGATCCCGACAACAATCAGGATCGACGTTAGTTCAATCATCATAACTTATTCTTTTATGGGTTCTACAATTACGGTGTTTCCTTCAATTTTAATCACTTTTATATGGGTTTTTGGATCGACAAAGCCGCCAAGTGAGCGGGCATCGACCGATACATTATTGATTTTAGCTCTTCCCGAAGGGGCAAGACGTCCGATGGTGAAGCCTTCATCACCTACATGTACCATCTGATCATCAATGTTATTTACCTTTCCGTTGATAATCGAATCGAGCATCATGGGTTTGACTGCACGCCCCTTGAATAGGAGGTAGAGCAGTATGGGTACAAATACGATGATGGCTACCAGCATTAAAAAACCCGCCAGGCTACCCCAGTATTTGAAAGAAAAGAAAACTGCGGCTCCAAAAGCAATTACCGAGCCGATGCCCGCTACCGTTACCCCGGGTATCAGCATAAACTCGATGATCAACAGGGAAATTCCCAGTAATAACAAAAGCAAGATGGTGATTATTTCCATTGTTTAGTTTTTAGTTCAGTTGATTTTGGCTTTCAGTTCCCTGTCGATAAGGGCCCTGCGCATCGATCTCAACAGGTCGAAATTTCCCCGCTTAATATCGCACTGGCCTTTCGTGTGAGTAATCATGGCACACTGATGTGCCTGCTCGAAAGTGTGATCACAAATTTCAATCAGGGCATCAATTACGTAATCGAAGGTATGAACATCGTCGTTGATCAGAATCAGTTGATGTTGATCCTTTTTTTGTTCTATCGTTTCGCTTGTTTGTTTTTGTTGCTCCTTAGTCATTTTTAGTGATTTCTCTGGCTTCCTTCAAAGTTATTCTTTTTCCGTTATGATATGCAACAACAAAGGCATCTTTTACACCTTCCTGTCTGATTTGTTGCTGTAATTTTACGGCATCATCAAAATTGCGTAACTCACCTACTGTGTAAACAACTACTCCGCGCTCGTCGGTATAGGAATCAATTCTTCGCAAAACAGCCAGCTTTTTGTACAGCCTGTCGATGTATTCAGGCAGCCCTTTACTGAAAGCACCAATCTGGATACGGTAAATCAATTCATTCTTCTCTTCTTCAGCTACTACAGGTTTATCTTCTGCAATAACCTCAGATACTGTAGTATCAGCAGGAATTGTTTCAGCAGGGATTACGGGTTCAATTTCGACAGGCTGCACCACCAGTTGCTGATGCTTACTGTTATTGATGGAGTCGTTTTCGGCTTTCAGTGCTTTTAACGCAACATCGCTTGCTGTGTTCCAGAACAACAATTCTGCTTCGCGTGCCTGCCAATGGTGTTCGTCGGCCAAAGGTTTTAATTCAAAATTTTCCTGTTCAAGTGCAATCAGTTCCTTGGCTATTTTTTCCTGTTCCTCCTGATTGTCAGTTCTCTGGTATTGTTTTCTAAAACTTTCGAGTGTTCTCATATTGGCGGCCAGTTTTTCCCTGTTCATCCAGCCTTCAATAAAATGATGCTGTCCTTTGGCCGTTTTAAACTGACTGATGATTTGATAAGTAATTTTGGGTGCCAGGGTAAAATTGAAGCTGGTATCAGCAAGAACGGCAGGTACCACGGGCCATTCATCCGTTTCGACCACTCTATTGTTATTAACAGGAGCTTCACTTGCTTCCTCACTGATATGGCTGTCTGTGCTGTCGCTGAAGGTTTCCGGCTTCGCTTTGACTGTATCGGAACTTTCAGACAGTAACTGAATCTCACTTTCGATCAGTATGTTTTCATCCTGTTGAGCGGTTTCTTCAACAACATTGGCTGTGAAAGGATTTATGCCTTCGCGGCAAGCATCATAAAAATGATCAAATTCTACACCTCGCCGCTCTTTCTTTTTTGCTTTATCCCGAAAACGTTGATAGTAATTCAGGGCCAATTCAAAGTTTTCGGCAGCATGGTAATTCTTGGCGATATAGAAATAAACATCGTGAGGTGTATTGGCATCCTGAGCAGCTCCTAACAACAGTTTACGTGCCTTTGAACCATACTGGCCGGTTTCGCTTAAACAGATGCCATAATGGTATTGCGCCGAAGCATCGGAAGGATACAAAGTATATTCCTGTTGAAAAAAGGGGAGTGCCTTGCCGAAGTCCCCTTGTTCAAAATAATCCCTGGCCCTGGCCTCTTCGCTTTGCGCTGTTGATAAAATAGGCAGGGAAATTAAAACAATTGCTGTAAAAAATGTGTTCAATACCTGTAATATATTCAATTTAAACATTGATTATTCTGCGTTTTAATGTTTATAACTTGCAAACGATGTTTGCTATTTCTAAACTTAATTGTAAAAATAACAATATCAAGCGATAATTTAATCAATAAAGAAGATGACAAAATTAAAAAAAGGCGATAAGGCACCAGTTTTTACCGGGATCAATCAAAATGGTGAAGAAATTTCGCTGAGCAATTACCATGGAAAGAAAGTTATTTTATACTTTTACCCCAAAGATAACACTCCGGGATGCACCGCCGAATCGTGTAATTTAAATGACAATTACCAGATGTGGCTCGATAAGGGTTTTGAGGTAATTGGTGTTAGCCCCGACAGTGTGGATTCTCATCGTAAGTTTGCCGATAAGTTTGGTTTTCAGTTCAATCTGATTGCCGACACCGAAAAAAAGATACTCGAAGCATACGGGGCCTGGGGAGAAAAGAAAATGTACGGAAAAAGCTACATGGGCGTTTTACGTACTACATTCCTGATTGATGAAGCAGGTATAATTGAAGAAATTTTTGAAAAGGTGAAAACCAAAGATCATACAAACCAAATACTAAGTACAATAGAATAAGATGAGTGATAATAAAGAAAAAATCAATTCGGAAAAATTAAAGGCACTGCAGTTAACCATGGACAAAATCGACAAATCCTACGGGAAAGGGTCGATTATGCGTTTGGGCGACCGCGCTGTTGAAGATGTACCAGCTATTTCGTCGGGCTCAATCGGTCTCGATTATGCTTTAGGAGTGGGTGGTTTTCCAAAGGGACGAATCATTGAAATATATGGACCAGAATCGTCGGGTAAAACAACCCTGGCCATTCATGCCATTGCTGAAGCCCAGAAAGCCGGCGGCATTGCTGCCATCGTTGATGCTGAACATGCTTTTGATCCCTTCTATGCCAAAAAACTGGGTGTCGATATCGATGAATTGCTGATTTCTCAACCCGATAATGGTGAACAGGCGCTTGAAATTGCCGATAACCTGATCCGTTCGGGAGCAATCGACATCATTGTAATCGACTCGGTAGCTGCGCTGACTCCGAAAGCCGAAATTGAAGGCGACATGGGAGATTCCCGCATGGGACTACAGGCTCGTTTAATGTCGCAGGCATTGCGTAAACTCACTGCCAATATCAACCGTACCAAAACCTGTGTCATCTTTATCAACCAGTTGCGCGAAAAAATCGGCGTGATGTTTGGTAACCCTGAAACCACCACCGGTGGGAATGCACTGAAGTTTTATTCGTCGGTACGTATTGATATTCGCCGGATTGGACAAATTAAAGATGGCGAAGAGGTAATGGGGAATCATACCCGTGTGAAGATTGTTAAAAACAAAGTAGCGCCACCGTTCAAAAAAGCCGAATTCGACATCATGTATGGCGAAGGCATTTCAAAAACAGGTGAAATAGTTGACATGGGAGTCGATTACAACATTATCAAGAAAAGCGGATCGTGGTTCAGTTATGGTGAAACCAAACTGGGACAGGGACGTGAGTCGGTGAAGAATCTCATCAAAGACAACCCCGAACTGGCTCTCGAACTCGAAACAAAAATTATCGCAGCCATGACGAAGGCCCCCGAGGAGGTCTAGTTATTGTTCATAATTATAGATAACTGACTTTCCGGTAAACTCGTTTTTTACCGGAAAGTTTTTTTTACACAAACAATACTTGATATTTATCATGAAAAAACAGGATTGCTTTATATTTGCGATTCGACATTTATTCAACATTTAAAAAAGAAAAAAGATGAAGGTTTTAAAATTTGGCGGGACCTCGGTAGGAAGCATAGACAACCTGCGAAAGGTAAAACAGATTGTGGCTGATCAGCACAGCGAAGTATTGGTAATAGTTTCTGCCCTGGGCGGAATAACCGACTTAATTCTGAACATGGCTTCCACGGCTGCCAACACGAAAACCTTCTCTACCACGCAAATGACAGAGGTCACGACCCGCCACATGACCACCATCGATGCTTTGGTTCCGGAAGCACTAAAAGCTGAAACCATCGAAAAGGTGAAGAAGCACCTGAGCGAAATGGAGCAACTGATCAAAGGGGTTTCGATGGTTGGAGAACTGACCAATAAAACACTCGACCGCATTGGCGGCATGGGGGAAATGCTTTCATCGCTTATCATTGCAGCCATCCTGGAGGCCCGCTGGATCGACAGTCGTGCGCTGATCAGAACCGACAGCAATTTTGTGAAAGCAGAGGTCGACTTCGATACCACCGACCGGCAGATAAAGAAAGAGTTCAAGCATTTTCAGGGCGTAGCTGTAGCTCCCGGTTTCATTGCTTCGAACCCTGAAGGTGAACCAACAACACTCGGAAGAGGCGGTTCCGATTATTCAGCTGCCATTTATGCTTCTGCACTCGATGCCGAAGCCCTTGAAATATGGACCGATGTGAATGGTTTTATGACAGCCGATCCACGGGTGATCAGCAAAGCTTACACCATCGATTACCTGACCTATGCCGAGGCCATGGAACTGTCGCATTTCGGAGCCAAAGTCATTTATCCGCCTACGATATTGCCAGTTTACAGGAAAAAAATCCCGGTGAGCATCAAAAATACAACCGATCCTCAGGCTGAAGGCACATTGATTGGCTATGAAAAGAAAGCCGGAAAAGAAAGGCTGATCAAAGGGATTTCATCAATATCGAACATTACACTGCTGACCTTACAGGGTGCCGGCATGGTGGGAGTAACCGGCATTTCAATGCGTATGTTTTCGGCACTTGCAAGTCAGCAGGTGAATGTAATTCTTATTTCACAGGCTTCATCCGAGAATTCCATCTCGGTGGCCATCCCCTCGTCCGATTCACCCAAAGCGTATGCAGCCCTTGAGCGGGAATTTGCACACGAAATCAATGCAGGGTCAATCAATGGGGTCATGGCCGAGGAAGAGCTTTCGATTGTGGCCATTGTGGGTGAAAATATGAAGGAAAGTGCGGGCATCGCAGGCAAGCTCTTTAATACCCTTGGGAAAAACGGGATTAATATTCGTGCCATTGCCCAGGGAGCTTCGGAGCTCAATATTTCGTGGGTAGTAAAAACCATCGATCTGCGAAAAACACTGAATGTGGTTCATGAAGCATTTTTCCTCACCCTGTACAAAGAGTTAAATTTGTTCATGATCGGAATTGGAACTGTAGGTGGTAATTTCCTGAATCAGCTGCAACAACAACAGCAAAAATTATTCGAAGAACAAAGGTTGAAAATAAAGCTGGTGGGCGTTGCCAACAGCAAAAAAATGTATTTTAATCGTGATGGAATTCAGCTGGATGCTTACAGAGAAATTTTGCTCGAAAAAGGGCAGGTGTCAGGATTTAAAGAATTTACCGAAAATATGATCGCTTTGAATATGTTTAATTCGGTATTTGTCGATTGTACAGCCAGCGAGCAACTAGCCACACATTACCACGACATCCTCGAGGCGCGCATCTCCATTGTGGCTGCAAATAAGGTGGCCGCGTCGTCAGCTTATTCCAATTACCGGTTGTTGAAGGATTCGGCCATACGCAATGGCATTAAATTTTTCTTTGAAACCAATGTGGGAGCCGGCTTGCCTGTCATCTCCACCATCAAGGATTTAATCAACAGTGGAGATAAGATTATTAAAATTCAGGCCGTCCTTTCGGGTACACTCAATTTTATCTTCAATACCCTGAGTAGCGAGATTCCATTGAGCAAAGCCATTGGTATGGCAAAGGATGCCGGATATTCAGAACCAGACCCGCGTATCGACCTGAGTGGAAAAGATGTGGTTCGAAAATTGCTCATCCTGGCCCGCGAAGCCGGCTATGAGCTCGAAGAAAAGCAGGTGGAAGTGGAACGCTTTATACCTGCTGAATTATTCGAAGGCAGCATGGATAATTTCTGGGAAGGAGTAAAGGCGCTCGATGCTGATTTCGAAGAAAACCGGGCCCGTTTGGCAGCCGAAGGTAAAAAGTGGCGTTTTATTGCCACCTTCGATAAAGGCCAGGCAAAGGTTTCCTTGCAGGTGGTGAGCAACAATTCACCCTTCTACGAACTCGAAGGCAGCAACAACATCATCCTGTTTACCACCGAGCGTTACAACGAATATCCAATGCTTATCAAAGGTTACGGCGCAGGTGCCGATGTAACCGCAGCCGGCGTTTTTGCCGACATTATCCGTATTGCGAATATTTAAGATACAAGACATAAGATACAAGACATAAGACACAAGACAAAAGATACAAGACAAAAGATACAAGACATAAGATACAAGACATAAGACAAAAGACAAAAGACACAAGTCAAGACAATGTTTGCTGGTTGCCTTGCGTTAAATGGCATAATAACCAATAACTTAACTATATTTAACTTAATGACCAATGACTTAATGACCAATGACTTTTTTACCAATGACTTTTTACTCTTAAGATATGAAACACATTATTATTCTGGGCGATGGAATGGCCGACCAGCCATTGGAAGAACTCGGAGGAAAGACTCCGCTGATGGCAGCCAATACCCCATACATTGATGAACTGGCCCGAAAAGGACGCAACGGACTGCTCATTACGGTTCCGTCCGATATGCCCGCAGGAAGCGAAATAGCCAACATGGGAGTCATGGGCTACGATGTTAAAAAAGTGTACGACGGTCGTGGTGTTCTCGAAGCAGCCAGCATGGGCGTCGAAATACAGGAAGGCGATCTGGCGTTGCGTTGCAATTTGTTGTGCATCGAGCATGAAAACATAAAAAATCATTCAGCAGGGCATATCTCAACCGAAGAAGCAAGCCAGTTAATAGAAGCACTGAATGAAAAACTGGGAAGTGAAACCGTCACCTTTTATCCGGGAGTTTCCTATCGGCATTTGCTGGTGATTAAAGGAGGAAATAAAAAGGTGAAATGCACACCGCCTCACGATGTACCCGATGCGCCCTGGCGGCCTTTGTTGGTTCAGGCCCTTGAGGTCGAAGCGGAAGCTACTGCCAGTCAGTTGAATGAGCTGATTGTAGCATCGCATCAAGTGCTGGCTGAGCATCCTGTTAATCTGAAACGCAAAGCCGAAGGAAAAGATCCGGCCAATTCCATCTGGCCCTGGTCGCCCGGTTATAAACCACAAATGCCGACCTTGAAGGAAATGTATGGAGTTCAGAAATCGGCCGTGATTTCGGCAGTCGATCTCATTCAGGGAATTGGAGTGTATGCCGGAATGGAAGTGCTGAAAGTAGAAGGTGCTACCGGTTTGTACGATACCAACTATGAAGGCAAAGCCGAAGCAGCCATCAATGCCCTGAAATCGGGAGTCGATTTGGTGTACCTGCACATTGAAGCCAGCGATGAAGCCGGCCATGAAGGAGATGTTACCCTTAAAACAAAAACCATCGAATACCTCGATCAGCGCATCGTAAAAGCAATTGTTGAAGCAGCAGGTGAACTCGATGATGCACTGGCTATTGGTATTTTACCCGATCATCCGACTCCCTGTGCCCTTCGTACCCATACCCACGATCCGATTCCTTTTATTATCTATCGCCCGGGTGAAACACCCGACGGTGTTGAAAGATATGACGAGGTGAGTGCCGCTTCGGGAAGCTATGGTGTGTTGAAGAACAATGAGTTTATAAAGGCGCTTCTGGGGCTTTCCTGAAGAAGAGCTTCAAGACGAGCGGTAGACTCTGGTCCCGGAATGGAAGAAATAATTGAATTTCGCTGTCAATTTAAAAGAAATGAAAAGGCATTATTGATGAATTTTTATCTTTGTTGCCGTAATCAGATAAGAAAGAAATAAATCGATGAGATATTACAGTACCAAAAAAACAGTTCCTGCTGTCGATCTGAAGCAAGCCGTTACCAAAGGCTTGGCCGATGACAACGGACTTTTTATGCCCGAGAAAATTCTGCCCTTCAACGACGCATTTTTTGATTCCCTTCCATCGCTTAGCTTTCAGGAAATTGCCTTCGAAGTGGCCCGTAAGTTTTTTGGTGATGACATTGAAGGCCGGCAGCTGAAAAGTATTGTGGACGATGCAATTAATTTCGATTGCCCGGTGGTTCCACTGAGTAATAATATTTCATCATTGGAATTATTTCACGGACCAACCCTTGCATTCAAAGATGTTGGTGCACGTTTTATGGCACGCTTGCTGGCACATTTTCTCGATCGGCGCGACGAAATGGTGAATGTACTGGTTGCTACCAGCGGCGATACGGGCAGTGCAGTGGCCAATGGCTTTCTGGGGGTTGAGGGAATCAGGGTGTATGTGCTTTATCCCAAAGGAAAAGTAAGCGATATTCAGGAAGCGCAGTTTACCACGCTTGGACAAAACATAACCGCCATTGAGGTAGATGGTACTTTCGACGATTGCCAGCGCCTTGTAAAAAGTGCCTTTCTTGATCAGGAACTGGTGAAAAAGATGATTCTGACTTCGGCCAACTCAATCAATGTTGCCCGTTTTTTACCTCAGGCTTTTTATTATTTCAACGCTTATGCCAGACGGCAATCGCCCGAAAAGGACCTGGTGATTGCGGTGCCAAGCGGCAATTACGGCAACCTTACGGCAGGTTTGTTTGCCAAACGCATGGGTTTACCGGTTAAACGTTTTATTGCTGCCAATAACGAAAACGACATTGTTTTTCAATACCTGAAAAGTGGTAACTATCAGCCGCGCCCCAGTGTACAAACCATTGCCAATGCGATGGATGTTGGCGATCCCAGCAATTTTGTACGAATTCTTGATCTCTACGAAAACAGGCACGAAGCCATTGTGGCTGACATCTCGGGCGCCCGCTATTCGGATGCCGAAATAGAGGCGACCATTGCAGCCGTTTTCAAAAAATACAACTATTTGCTCGATCCTCATGGAGCCTGTGGATTCCAGGCCCTGGCCGAAGGTTTAAAAGAAGGGGAGGAGGGCATCTTTCTTGAAACAGCCCATCCGGCCAAATTTACCGGCACGGTTGCCAAAGTGCTTGGCGAAAGCAACGTTCCCCTGCCTGAAAAGCTGGCTGCCTTTATGAAGGGCGAAAAGCAAAGCATTGCCATGAGTACCGACTTTGGCGACTTTAAAGCTTTTTTGCTGAACTGCTAAGCTAAATTTTGTATTTTCTTTTGACAACCAGTGTATTACCTGTTTGTGTTTTGCCGGTGATCAACAAGCGCCACAAGTGCTCTCTTTGCAAAAAAAAACAGGAGGAAAACGACTTTGTTTCCCTCCTTTTGTTTAATCAATAATTGTATGTACCGGTGAACGATTGCTCTTCACCATTTAAGTCGGTGGCCTTTATAAGGTAATTGAGCTCACTGCTTTCGTCATTGAGCAGGCTGTCGAGACGGAAGCTCACCAATCCTTTAAGCACATGACGTTCGCTATCGTTGTTGTCGTTGTGCAACATCAATAACTCAATGGGATGATTGATTTGGCCTGAAGTATCTCTTTCGTAAGCCAGATTAATGTAATGAGTGATTGATCCTGTTCCAAAATAGCGAAATTCGATATTCAGGAAACCGCCACCAATCCATTGCGCTGTAATTTCCACCGGATCGTTCCCCAGGCTGTCGGTGTTCTCGGGAGTTAATTCAATTACATCTTTAAAAAGTACGGGATGCAGGTTGTTGATTCGTACATAGAATTTTTTATCCGACTCACCTGCCTCGTCAAGTATGGTGTAGTTGACCAGTACCCTTTCATACTCCGAAAAATCGAAATAGGGAACGGCATTCGACGCGGGTAACAAGGTATCACCGTTATCGCAATACACAACAAAATCGTAACCCAGGCTTTTACTGGTATCAAGCATACCAAGCGAAAGCCAGATGTCGCCCAGCGAATAGGCATCTTCATCCTGATTACAGGCTGTGAATAAAAGCATCAGGGTGCTTACAATTAATAATGTTCGTTTCATATTACAATTCTCCTTTTTCTGTTTTGCTATTGTAGACAAAATGATGCTGCTTTTGGTTGCGCTTAGGGAGCTAAAATTATTTCCATTCCAAACATATGAAACGAAAAAAGGCCGCTTTAAGGCGGCCTTTTTTTATGTTTTGTTTCGACGATTAATAAAACTTCGAACGCTTGTCTTCAACGTCGGTATTTTTCTTAATGGTTTCGTAAGCCTGGTAGCTTGCCCTGTAACTTGAACTCTGGTAGAGTGAAGTTTTTTCTTCGGCAATGCTGGTATTGGCTTCACCTGCAATGTTGGTCAGCTCGATGATGTAAATCCCGTTCCGGCCGGCAATGGGATTTGAAACCTCATTTACTTCGAGTGCAGTTGCTGCACCATTGATTGCCGGTTCATATCCAATGGCATTTACTGAACCATAATTGAAATTGAATCCCTGTGCTGATTCAACTGAAAGACCCAGGTTTTGGGCTGTTGCTTCAAGCGATTCGGCTTTGGCTTCGTTGAACTGCTTCAGCAGCATTTCTTTTTTCTTTTCTTTTACCACGGCCAGTTCGATCGATGACTTAACAGCGTCAAACGCACGGTGACCCTCTTCCTGTTCAGAAACTACTGCGGCAATAACAAAGCGATTGTCGAGTTCGTAAACAGGCGATTTGGCTTCGTCGACAATTAGCTCACCCTTATCGGCATTTTGAATGGCAGCACGAATCAGGTTGCGTGCCTGTCCAAGACCTGTGATTTGACGGTCGTTTTCTTTTATGGTAGCCATGCGTGCGCTAAGGCCTTCTTCGGCAGCCAGTTCATTGAAACCTTCAAGATTCTGTGCATTGGCAGCAAAGCGGCTGGCATCGGCATAAATGGTCTGATAGGTTTTGGTGCTGGCAACAATTTCACGGTCGAGTACTGCCAGTTGTACGTGTTTCGATTTATTACCCTGCTGGGTTACTTTGATCAGGTGGAAGCCAAACTGCGTTTGTACCATTACCACTTCGTTCAGTTCGGCACGGAAGGCAGCCCGTTCGAATGGAGCAACCATCATACCACGCTGAAACCAGCCAAGATCACCACCACTTGCAGCTGATCCGTCCTGTGAATTTTCACGGGCTACCTGTTCGAAACTGGCTTCTCCGTTATTGATCACATTCTGCAGACTGTCGATAATGGCAAAGGCCATTTGGGCTTCGTTGTTGTTTTCAGCTCTGATGAGTATGTGACTGGCTTTTATCGAGTCGGGCAACATTTTGATATCGTTGAGCTTAGCCAGTTTGTAGATGTTTCCTTCCTTGTAGGGGCCATATACTTCACCGGTTTCGGCATTGAAAGCCCATTCTGCCAATTCGTCGCTCAACACATCGGCTTTATCGTAAACATCTTCAAAGCGTGTATCGGCATTCATATTTACAAACTGAACGTTGTCATCGGCATTTACAAATTCGTCTTTGATGTCGTTGATCCATTTTACTACGTCTTTTTCATCCTGCTCGGAGGGAACAATGTCGAACGAAACGTAGCTGATTGTTTTTTGAGCTTCCTGCTTGTAATTGTCGAGGTGATCGTTGTAATAAGCTTTCAATTCAGCCTCACTAACCTGAACGCTGCTATCGGGTATTGAAACGAATTTTTTCTGGATGAATCTCAGATCGGCAACTTTCTCTTTCACGTCGAGGCTTTGCTTCGCCTGAAGTGAGTTGGCATAGAGTGCTTTTCCAACCATGTCGGTGTATTTCGACAGTAATTTGGCTTTCAACACTTCTTTTTCAATATTTAACCAGCTTTCCTTTTGAGGAACATCAGGATTTTCCTGTACATATTTGAGGAACTGGATGATCTGGCTTTTGTCGACTTCGCCTGTTTGAGGATTTCCGAATACCTGAACGATGATGGGATGCAGGTTGTTGCCCTGTACCATGTCGAACATTTCTTCTGAAGTAACTTCAATGCCCAAATCATCGTAGATGTCGTTCATGATGTATTCCTTCAGCATGGTTTCCCATGTTTGGTTTAGAACCTGCTGATAAGCAGCTTCGTCGAGGTTGTTGGTTTGGTTGTTTTGCTTGTAAACGTTGGCGATTTGATTAAAACGTTCCTGAAATTCGGGATATTCAATCGATTCTCCGTCGATTTCTGCTATTTCGAGTTGCTGCCCTCTGATGATGGAGCTTCCCGATTGAAGTAAATCTCCTAAAATAAAAGCCGCTAAAGCGACAAAAATCACGATAGCCACCAATAAACCTGCCTGGTTTCTGAGTTTCTGTAATGTTGCCATTTGTATTTACTTATTTGACTAAAAAATGGTTTAAATTTTCGAGCTACGAAGATAACAATTTTAGGTTTTTATCCTAACGTAGCAAGCTTTCTATTCTGCCCGATCAGCGTATTTTCATTAATACCAGCTCAATTCTGATTTCGCTTGCTTTCAATATTCTGAATTCAAAGTGATCGAAAGAGATGATGGTGTTGATTTTAGGAATGTTTTCGTGCTGATTGATGATTAAACCGGCGAGGGTATCATAGTCGTCGTTTTCAGGTAAGCCGAAATTGTATTTCTCGTTAAGGAAGCTGATTTCGTAGCGGGCTGATAAAATCCATTCGTCCTCCCTTATATTTTTGATGGTGAGTTCATCGATGTCGTGCTCATCTTCAATTTCCCCGAATATTTCTTCCAATATGTCTTCGGTGGTGATTAAACCTGAAGTACCGCCAAACTCGTCAACTACAACGGCAATCGATTTTCGCTTTTGAGTGAAAAGGCTGAGCAACTTGCTGGCCGTCATGGTTTCGGGCACAATTGAAATGGGATTGACAATGCTTTTAATGCTTTGCGGGTGCTTAAACATTTGGGACGTATGTACGTAGCCAATCATATGATCGACCGATTCGCGATAAACCAGTATTTTTGAAAAGCCTGATTTGATAAAGATGTTTTTCAATTCATCGAGTGAGGCACTTTCTTCAATGGCATCAATTTCGGTACGGGGTACCATGCAGTCGCGCACTTTTACATTCGAGAAATCGAGGGCGTTTTTAAACAATTTAATTTCGTTGTCTTCATCTTCCTCGTTTTCGTGATAGGTCTGGCTCTGGTCGTTTCGGTTCACAAAGTGGTTCAGATCGACCTTTGAGAAAATATGATTTTCCCCTTCCTTCGAAATTTTCTTTTTAAGAAAAACCCGTATCACCAGTTTGGAGAGAAACATCGAAAAGTGAGAAACGGGATACAGAATGATGTAGAAAAACAGTACCGGAATTGCCAGAATTTTCAACACCCCGTTGGCATTGATGCGAAACAGTGTTTTTGGTAAAAATTCGGCTGTAAATAAAATAAGCAGGGTGGAGATAATGGTTTGCACCAACAAAACAAGAATATCGGATTTGATGTAGATTTCAAGTCCGGGTTCAAGGAGGCGGGCAAAGGCCAGACCGTAAATAACCAGGGCAATGTTGTTTCCCACCAACATGGTGGCAATGTATTGTCCCGGATTGGTTGTAAAAATATTCAGAATGCCGGCTACAAGGGTAGGTTCTTTCTTGTCCATTTCAAGTGAGAGCCGGTTGGCTGAGACAAAGGCAATTTCCATTCCTGAAAAAAAGGCTGAAAGTAGGATGGTAATAAGAATGATGATTGTTTCAGTCATGTCGCTTATTCTTCAACTTCAACAGTTACAGTTCCCTTAACATTTTTTATGTGCCAGCGCTTCATTTGCAGGTCCGACTCAAAACCGATGCCTGTAATGATCTGTTCTTTCTGAATAAATTTTACAAACTGGTCGGAATAAATCAGATCTTTTTCTTCGTCCCAGAATAAAAGATCGGTTTTCAGGGTATCATTGCTCTCGGTGACGGCCACTACATTTTGCCTGAGTTCCCAGAGTTGTTTCTTTTCATAATGCTTGCCATAGCTGGCTTCGATGCTTGAGGTAATTTGTTCATCGCTATTAAATTGCTGAACTGAAAAACCTTCGGGAAATTCGGTATAGGGTTCCTCCTCGTCCTGATAAATTTTCAGGCTGGGAGCATTCAGAATATTTCGAACCACCGCTGAATCGGAAAACAGCACTTCGATATTTTCGGCTACGACCTCGGGAGCACCTGGTGGGTGCGAAAACGAACGAATCTTTTCAATATCGTTGTTCCGGCACGATAAAAAAAGCACTGCAAACAGCCATGTGCTTGCAATGCTTACTATTTTGTGTTTTGTTATTTGTCTGTTACTTGGCACGTACAGTTGTCGTTTCGTTTATCCATCCGCTAATCCGGTGGTTGTTGCCTTCGGTTAAACCGTAATAGAAGATGTCTTCTTTAGTAGGGAAATAATTGGTATAAAAGTTTGCTTTACTGGTGGCATCGCTTTTACAATTATCATAACGTGCGGCTTTGTTGAAATAGTCTACGGCCAACCAAAAAACAGTACTTTTTTCGAAGTCTTCTTCACTGTAGGTTTTACTTGCCTGAGCATAAATCTCACCCAGTAACATGTATACTTCGCAATAATCGCTCTTTACAGCAACTGCCTGTTTGGCCAGATCGCGGGCTTTGGTGAGCATGCCTTGTTGCAATGCCAAACCGGCTGCCTCGTAATAATAAGTAGCTTTTGCGTTGTTGTCGGTGGCGCTGTTGTATGCTTCTTCGTAGTATTCAAAAGCTTTGGTGTAATCTTCCTTTTTGAGAAACTGACGGGCCATGTTAAAGGCAGCTTCAGCCGATGGTTCAAGTTGGTAAAGCTTTTCCGACATTTTTACCATCAATTGATTATCGCAATCGTTTTTGGTAAACATGCGGAGCATCTTTTTGATTTGTTCCACATCGTTCGGATTTTCCTTGAATTTAGGTTCATAAAGATCGACCATGGCATCGCAGTTCAGTGCACCGCTGCTTTCGATGATACTTTCAATCAGCGGAATTGCTTGTTCTGCTTTGGCTTTTTGGTCTTCATTCTTCAGCTGTTCTTCAAGAATCTGCATTACTTCCTGATAGTGACCCAATACAGCAGCCTGGTCAAATTCGTTGAATGAATACAGGCGACGGCTCGATTGCATGTACAATACCAATACTGCCGGTTCTGTTTTAAGCCCGGATTCTTTGATTGATTTTTCGGCAAAACCAAAGCCTGTTTTAATATCCTTAATAAATTCATCCTCCGAAATATCGAGTTTCAAAACCGTCTCGAGGTATTTTGCAGCTTTGCGTCCCATTAGTTCACCTACGTTGTTCATGTGTTTCATGCGCTTGTCGTAGATCATCATCATGGTATCGAGATAAGCCTGCTTGTTGCTGGTACTCATTGCATGATCCATGGCGCTTTCCATCATTTTTAAACCATCGATGTAGATTTGCTCTGTCGATTTGGGGTAAGTACGGTATACAAGTCTCCAATGTGGGAGCGCCGAACGGTAATCGTCCTGTTTGAAAAATTCACGATACAATGAGTAGTTGTTAAGAAAATCCATGTCACGATCTTTTTGCAATTGTTCCAGGGTTTTCAGAATCGCTCCGGCATCATCACCTGCTTCGGGGATTTCGCCACCATCCAAACTGAAATTGATGACATCGCTGCTGTTTTCCTCAATATCGAGTTTCTTTGATTCATCAAGAAAAGTGAAACGGATATACTTGCTTTTCGGGCTTACTTCAATCTCGTATTTTCCGTCGAAACTGGTGTAATAGCTGTCGTTTGATTTATGTGCTTCAACAAGTATACCTGCAGCAGGCTCACCATTATTGTAAACAACTCCGGTAATTTTACGTTGTGCAAATGTCGAAACTGACATAAAAAGCAGTAGGACAACAGTGAGTGTTTTGATCATCGCTTTCATAATTCTTTTTTTATTTTCTTTTGGCAGTTCAAATTGTATGCCAACATTTTATTGTTCGTTTTGTAATTGTGTGTAATTGGTTGTTAGTATGGTGTTTAAGCCTAATAGTGTGATTTCAAGGGCTACAAATTTGTAATTTTTTAGCAATTTTTCAAAATAGTTTGTATCTCCACCAGTTAAAATAATTATTAAATCACTTTTGCCATCCGCAAAATGCTTAATGATACGGATCAGTTCTCCTTCAAGTCCAAGTTGAATACCGCCCAAAATGGCATCGTTGGTTGAACTACCGCTGTGAACATCGGGCATGCCGGGCTTGAGATGTGGCAGACGGTCGGTGAATTCGTGCAAGGCCCTGAAACGCATTGCAAGTCCGGGTGTAATGAAGCCGCCAAGATACTCATTTTTTTTGTTTACATGGTCGTAGGTTACTGCCGTCCCTGCATCGATGATGAGCAGGTCGGTGTTGGGATAAAGATGGTTGGCTCCAACCGCAGCTGCAATCCTGTCTTTACCGAGTGTTTCGGGCGTTTCGTAGCAATTCTTAACAGGTAGCGGGGTGTTGTGGTTCAGTTCGATAACAAAACCCAGATTGGTCTGTAAGTGGTGAATGAGTGAGCCAATGTGCGTTCTGACTGAAGATACGATGGCACATTGAATTTCGGGGTAATCACTAAGCAACTGATCGATATCGGACAGCATTAAGGTGTCGGTAGTAAAACGTACCAGCATTTCCTCTTTTTTGAAGATGGCTATCTTGGTACGGGTATTGCCTATGTCGATAATCAGATTCATCTTCTGAATTTTATTCTGCAATTTTTTGGCTGATATCCAGGGCTTTTACCGAGTGGGTTAAAGCTCCGATAGAAATATAGTCGACGCCGGTTGCTGCTACTTCTTTAACTCTTTCGAGGGTCATATTGCCCGATGCTTCAACTTTTACACGCCCTGCAATGAGTTCAACCGCCTTTTTCATGCTTGCTGTGTCCATGTTGTCGAGCATGATGATGTCGGCACGGGCCGCAAGTGCTTCTTTTACTTCGTCGAGTGTGGTGGTTTCCACTTCAATTTGTATTCCGGCTTCAATTTTAGGCCTGATGGCTTCTATGGCTTTTGTGATACCGCCTGCTACGCTGATATGATTGTCTTTGATCATTACCATGTCGTATAGGCCCATGCGATGGTTGGTTCCTCCACCTGTTTTCACGGCATATTTGTCGAGCAAACGCAGACCAGGGGCTGTTTTTCGGGTGTCAAGTATTTCTGTTTTATATCCTTCAACAGCTTTTACATAACGGGCAGTTTCCGTTGCAATACCCGACATGCGCTGCAGAAAATTAAGCGCCAGTCTTTCGCCGGTAAGCAGTGCACGATAGCTGCCACTGATACTGGCAATCAGTTCGCCTGTTTGAACTGTTTGTCCGTCATTTTTCTCAATGCTGAATTTTACGTCCTTGTCAAGACGTTTGAAAACCGCTTCAACAACCGGCAAGCCGGCAATTACTCCATCGGCTTTTGCAATGAGTACCGCGGTTGTTTTCGTTTCAGGAGCAATGAGCAAATCACTGGTCAGATCACCGCTTCCTATATCTTCAACAAAACCTTCATTGATGATGGTTTCAATGGCTTGTAAGAATGTATTGTTCATTTTTTTACTGCTTGTTTTTCGGGTTCCCTGTTGCGTTGCTGTACAATGTGGTATTCCATTTCGGGATGGGTATCAGGAAAGTCGCTGCGCACATGGCCACCCCGGCTCTCTTCGCGAAGCAGGGCAGAGCGGGCAATCAGAAAACTGATATTGGTGATGTTGTTGACTTTTGCATAGTTGTATTCAGTACTTTGTTCCCTGAAGTTTTCGTGTATTTCTTTCAGTTTGCTCAAAGCTGCTTTGAGTTCTTCGCCTTCGCGCACCAGACTGACATATTTCGACATGATGTCGGAGATTGCATTTTTATAATATAAAAAGGTATCAACATGATCATAGTCGTAAACAATCGGACGGGTGTCGAAGTGACATTTAGCCCTGTTAATTCCGGGGGCTGCATGTTCTACTGCGCGTTTTCCAAAAACAAGGCATTCGAGCAAGGAGTTGCTGGCCAGTCGGTTGGCTCCCATTACTCCGGTCGATGCCACCTCGCCACAGGCCCAAAGCCCATCGATGTTGGTTTCACCATGCAGGCCGGTTTGTATGCCTCCAACCATGTAATGGGCAGCGGGTGCAATGGGAATGTTGTCTTTGGTGATATCGATGCCCTTACTTCGTATTTCGTCGTAAATGACCGAAAAACGGGTTTTGATGTATTCGGCATCGAGGTGCTGCAACGAAAGGTATACATTGGCTGTATTGTCCTTTTTCATTTGCTGATAAATGGCACTGGCTACGGTATCACGGGGGGCAAGTTCGGCCAGGGGATGAATTTCCTGCATAAAGCGTTTGCCATTCTTATCGAGCAGGTAAGCCCCTTCGCCGCGAATGGCTTCACTCAGCAAAAATGCATTCTGCCCGGGAATCATCAGGGCTGAAGGATGAAACTGAATGAATTCCATGTCAACCAGTTTGGCACCGCTGTTCCAGGCAAGCGCAATTCCGTCGCCGGTAGCAGTATATGGATTGGTGCTTCGCTGAAAAAGCCTTGAAAGCCCTCCCGTAGCCAGAATAAAGGCATTGCTTCTGAAATTGTAAGTGCCCATGTCGTCGAAACAGATGGCCTTTAAACCACAGGCTTTGCCATTTTCAACAAATAGCTCAACCGCCTTATAGTGCTCATAAGCTGTTACATTGGGCAATTCTTTTACTTTCTCGACCATGAAGCGGGTCAGATCGCGGCCGGTTGAAGCACCTCCCGAGTGAAGTATGCGGCGTTTTGAATGTCCGCCTTCAAGCCCCAGCACATAAGCTCCGTTTTCCTTGTCGAAATGCATGCCCATTTCAATCAGTTCGAGCACTCTTTCGCGTCCTTCACTGACCAGAATTTCAACAGCATCGTGCTCGCACAGTCCCCTACCGGCAATCAGTGTGTCGTTTAAATGATCTTCAGGGCTGTCGTCGGGGTGAATGGCTGCCGCAATTCCTCCCTGTGCATAATATGAGTTACTTACGTCGAGTCCGGCTTTGGTAATGATTGCAACATTGCCATACCTGGATGCATAATAAGCAGCTGTTAAACCAGCCAAACCACTTCCAACTATAACAAAATCGTGTTCCAGGTATTTCATTTATTTTTTAATGATTGTTGCAAAATTATAAATATTAACAGGAAATGTCGGGAAAAATAAGATTTTCATTTTTCATTTTGATAAATAATTGCAGCGAATTTAGAAATTGACATCGAAACGTGCTCTGATACCGATCGGATTGACTCCGGGGTGATCGAGATAGTTCATTCTCCAAACTACATCGAAACGGAAATACTGGAAGAAATTTTCTATGCCTGCACTTAGTTCCATATAGGGAAGGCGGGCGTCAAAAGTATTGTCGGGCAGCTGAAGAATTTGTGAATGTCCGGATCCAAGATGACTCCAAAGTACTTTACCACTGAATACTTCGCGTATGCCCAGTTGTTTTAGCAAAGGAAGGCGGTTAAACACCAGGCCGTTGAGATGGTATTGTGCCATGATGCTGGCAAAACGATCGGATACAAACTCCATTTCGTTGACCATATTGAATGAATACAGGGCATAACCCAGTGACTGGTCGCTACGACTTACTTCGAGCATGGGAAAGGGGACGTCGCCCAGGGTGAGTCCCGTTTCAATGACATACTCAAATTTGGTCTGGCCAAAATTGACATCGTGATTAATGACTGCGCGTGCTGTGAGGTAGTTATTTTCAAGTTGTTCAAGCTGGTATTGACCTGCCCTTATTCGCAGATTAATTATTGGGTAACGGGTGGTAAGATAGTAACGACGGCAGTAATTGTCGGTGAAATTCTCCTGCCACGATAAGCGCAGGCCCAGCATGGCTTCATTAATCGTGAACTGTTCAAGCGGATTTCCACCGTGAATAAAAGGCAGGTAGATTCCACTATGAATTGTTTTCCGGTCGAAACCGCTGTAGGTGGTCAGGCCTGTTTTCCATTCATGCTCGTAAGCAATGCTGAAACGCTCTTCGCGCGATAGTTTATCGAGCGGTGAGTTGGTGAAGATGGAAGCGATTACATTGTCTTCACCACTAACCATCATATTTTCCTTGATTAGAAAAATGCTGCGGTTGTCACCAATGCGTGACAGATCGTTGCGGTATTCAAGGGTGATGAGTCTTCGTAAATCGGCTTTGGGTTTAAATTGTAGCCCTCCACCGTACTTCCATTCATTATCACCGGTACCATAGCCTACATGGCCGTAAAGCATCACATTTTTTGTAAACCCGGCACTGGTGCGGGCTGAAAAAGTATAGCGATAATCTTCAATCTTATTGTATTTTACCAATTCGAGGAAAGGGCCTAAATCGATGATGTTTCCTGGTATGTAGCCGGTAATAAACATTTTTGACAGGGCATCGGCCGACTTGATCCGCCAGTCGTTATTGAGCGAGTCGATGGTGGATAAGGCACTGATTTCATTTTGTGAAAGTGACTCAGGCCTGAGCAGTGAAAGCATGTTTTTTTCTGAACGCAGTTCTTTGCGCGGATCGATCTGTTGCCATATCTGTGTCTCGCTGCCTTCGCTCACTGTTTGAAAGTTAAGCACTACATCGCTGTAGACCGATCGCTTTTTTACCCGGGCTGTAAAATCAATGCCTGCAAATGCCTGTTCTTTGGTCAGTTTGAGTTCTGCCTCGGTATCGTTGATGTGAAAGAAAGTAAGTGAATCGTTTACTTCCTGAAAACTTTGATAGATTTTTAATCGATTTACATAATTAAGATTGGCTGTTTCGGGTATGGAGAGGCTGATTTCACTCAAACTCCATACATCGTCAATTACCTTCATATGACCGGTAAAAGCCAGGTCGCGTTCATTACGCGGTTTGAAACTAATCAGATATTCTTTTCCGAATGAGCTTGTGATACTGTCTTCGAGATAGTAGCGGTAAAACATAAAGCCACGGCTGTTTAGCGGGCTGATAAAAGGCTTGTCGAGGATTTCCACCACATTATCGTAAAAATTATAACCCAGGCTGAGATTGTTTGAGTAGCCGATGATGCTTAACTCATTTAAAAAACCAAGGCCATCCTGTTTTTCTGCTAAAATTTGTCCCTTTTCCAAATAGGGATCTTGCTGTATCAGGTTTTGTGATAGTTTTTCAGAAAAATATACAGGAACCTCCTTTTTATTTCCGCTAAGCGAATCGGGTTTTCGGTCATTTAAAGCATTCACCATAATTTTTGTGTAGGTGTTACAGGCAATCGAAGCGGCTTTCATCGGATTGTTGTTTTCCTTTTCATCGATTACATTTTTCATGATTCTGATGGCAGGGTTTTCACCCGGGGTAATCAATACTTCAAGTAATTCGATATCAACCGCCTGGAGGGAAACATCGATGTTTTGATTCTCATAACTGCGAATAGGAATCATTTTTTTCTCATAACCAACAGCCGAAACAATCATGGTGTCGGGAACAAGGTCGGTGCTTACACTAAAGCTTCCATCGGGTAAAGTAATGGTTCCCGAAGGACTGCCGGCAAAATGGATGTTGGTGAAGGGCAGGGGATCGCCATTCGATGCATCGCTTACCACGCCCTCGATGTAAATACGCGTTTGGGAGTTGGCCGTTTGATAAATCAGCGTGGCAAGTATCAATAGGAAAAAGCCTGTTTTCATCGACGATGGTTTTGAGCTAAACTAAGCCGTTTTATTTTAGATTGAAAGAGGAGCTTGTTAAAAAATCAAAAATAACTGTTTAGTTTTGCCAGAAATTAACAAGCATTTTTAAAGTGTTTTATGGGAATTCGCATCAGGAGAATTGAAATTAGCGAGCTGAATTTGCTTTTGAAGGTGCTCAATCACTTGCCTGAATTGGATGCATCTTTTGATGAAGCCGTGTTACTTCGGCGCCTGAATCAACCCGGGGCTATTTTGTTGCTTGCCGAATTTGCGGGGAAACCCATAGGCTGTAAACTGGCCTACAATCGTTACTTCGATGGATCGGTTTATTCATGGCTGGGAGGTGTATTGCCACCTTATCGCAACATGGGGGTTGCTTCTGCCTTGCTCGATGAGCTGGTAGTACAGGCGGAAAGAATGTTTTTTAATGCCATCAGAATGAAAACGCGAAACCGACATGTCGGGATGTTGCGTTTTGCACTAAAACGAAATTTTACAATCATTGGTTTTGTAGAAAGAGAACCTGCAAGTGAATCGCGTATTGAGTTGATTCGTCATTTATGAACCGACAGATGCTTTGAATGTGAACAGGATTTTAACAGTGCATGACAACAATGAATGAACAAGAACAAAAAAAGGCTGATCGATTGGTTCAGTGCGAACATTGCGGAATGGTTTACGATAAAGATGATTTGAGAAGAAGTTGTTCCAATTGTTTTGCCTGCGTTTCGTGTGAAATTTATTTGTGTCCCGGGTGCAAAAATGAGATGGTAGTAAAACCAATGAAGAAAAAATGGTAATCATTTCAACTTTTCGACTTTGATTCAAGCGGTAATTCAAAGTAGAAAACAGATCCTTTTCCGGGTTTGCTTTTAGCCCAAATTTTACCTTGGTGATAAGCAATCAGCTCTTTACAGATAACAAGACCCAATCCGCTGCCACTTTCGTTATGCGTACCAGGTGTTTTAAAGTTTGCATCGATATCGAAGATGCGCTTCAGGTGTTCTTCATGAATGCCCACCCCGTTGTCGGCTATGCTTACCCGAATGGAATCCTGACCGGCTTTGGCTTCCAGCTTTATGCTTCCCCGGGTTGGGGTGAATTTAATTCCGTTATTGATCAGATTTCTGAATAAGGTTTCGAGCATTGCCTTATCAGCAGTAAAAAAGATGTTTTGATCAATCAGGTTTTCAATACTTATGGCCTTGTTGTTGGCACTGTTTTGAAGGACGCCAACCGCATTAGAAGCTACATGATACAGATTAAGTTGTTCAGGATTGAATTCGATGCTGCCGGTTTGTGTCCGGCTCCAGTCGAGCAGGTTTTCGAGCAGGCGATTCACTTTTTCGCACGACTGGTGAATGTCGCCGGCAAAATGTCTTCTTTCTTCGGGACTCAGATCGTCATAGCGATCGGAAAGCAGCGATGACATGCCTCTCACATTGTGCAGTGGATTGCGTAAATCGTGAGCGAGGATGGAGAAAAAGCGGCTCTTGGCACTGTTCGATGCCAACAGGCTGGCTTTCGATTTTTCAAGTTCTTTATTGATGTTGGCAATTCGCTTGTTCATGTTGGTAAGATGCTGGTTTTGCCTTTCAATTTGTTGATTTTTATTACGCAACTGTTCGTTTGCCTTTCTGCGTTGATGATTGAATCGTAAGGTAATATAAAGCGTAAATAACAGCAGGGCAATGAATGCAGTGGCAATTTTTATTCGCAATAAATTCTTATCAAGGGCAAATTCCTGCGCCAGTTTCTCTGTTTTGAGCTGATTAATTTCATTTTCCTGCAATGTGGACTCATATTGCGTTAAAAGTTCAGCATATCTTTGTTCTTTTTCAAGTGTAAATACACTGTCTGCAAGGAAGTTGTACTTCAAAAGCAAGTGATAGGCCTTTTCATAATTTTTCTGCCCGAATTCAAGTTCTGACCAATCGAAGAGGGCATCCAGTTCGGTATCGTACAGGTGATAAACTTCGGACGAATCGACCACCTGGCGGTATAGCTGCCGGGCGCTGTCGGGCTGGTCGAGTTGCAGGTAAATTCGGGCCAAACCAAGTTTTGTCTTGGTTAATCCATTTGAAAAATTATACTCCTGAAATCCTGAAAGCGAACGTTTGTAATAAAACAAAGCAGAATCGGGCATTTCCAGATCATTGTATAAGGCCCCTGTATTATTCAATACAATGTAATATCGTAGTGGATCGTTGCTTTCAAGATAAATTGAAGCAGTTTTACGGTAGTGTTCAATGGCATCCTGGTAGCTGCCCAGGGCTTTGCAGGCTATCCCCATGGCATTGTACATTGCACCCAAGGCCAGGCTGTCGTTTATTTCCAAAGCCATTTTGATGACCTTGGGGGCGAATTCGAGCAGCTCCTCGTAATTTTGTGAGGCATTGTACAAATTGGCGATGTTTACCATTACGGCCATTTCTTCATACTTAATGTCTTCAGTTTTATGCTTAATCTGATCGATTACCTTAAGTATGTCGAGGTAATATTTTAGTGCATCCTGGTTGTTTTGACGGTATTCGGCAATCAGTCCCATTCCATTCATCGAACTGATTAGCAACAGGGTGTCGTTGAGCTCGCGAAAAAGTGGTATAATTTGCTCAAAACAATCGCTGGCCTTTTTATACGATTCATTGTAAAAATAATAATCGGCCAGATAGTATTGCAACCTGCACCAGTTATGCAAATCATCCTGCTTGTTGATTTCCTCCGAAGCAAGGTCAAGCACCTGTTTTGCTTCAGGATATCTTTCTTCAATCGCAAGTACTGATATGAGTTCGATTAATTGTTCGTGCTCATTAATATCGACCGAGTCGGGAAGGATTTTGTAATCAGGTGCTTGCTGGCCGGCAGCCGAAGCAATGATGAAGATGAATATGAGTAGCCCTGGCAATTTAAGCATTCCTGATCGTCTTAATTATTAACTGCGTTCGAAAATAATAAAAAATAATGGGGAGTACAGCTTATGAGGAGGCAATATCAATTAACAGCTAATAAAATTGATTTTTATGATACAATGTTGGTACATTTGAAAAAACAGAAAATTACAATATCAATTTAAAAAAATACGACGATGGAATTCTCAGAACTGGTGAAACAGCGTTATGCTGTCAGGGATTTTAGCCCACGAAAAGTTGAAGAAGCGGCAATTGAGAAATTGCTAGACACGGCCCGAAAAGCACCTTCGGCAGTTAATTTTCAACCTTACCGAATCTATCTGGTTGAATCGGATAGTAAGCTCGATGCAGTAAAAAGCTGTTACCACCGTAACTGGATTAAAAGTGCACCGCTCATTTTTGTTGTGGTAGGATTGCACAAAATGGGCTGGAAAAGAGCCGTCGATTCAAAGGATCATACCGACATTGATGCAGCCTTGTTCATCGACCATCTGATGCTCCAGGCTGCCGAAATGGGCCTAGGAACCTGTTGGGTTTGTAATTTCGATTTGGAAGCATTAAGCCAGGTGTTGCAACTTGCCGATGACGAAATACCTGTTGCAATGGTTCCTGTGGGATATCCAACAAGTTCTGATATTCCTGTAAAGATGCGAAAGGGTATCGACGAACTGGTGCTTAGAATTTGATATGAACAGGCGATTGTACTGTTTCTGTGTCAGAGGAATACTGTGCTTTTGAAAAAAAAATTTTATTTGCCAAAGAAATTACTAAATTTGGAAGCTTTAAAAACAGAAGAGAATGAAGAGAATATTATTTTTTGCATTATTGTTCTCAATATTGGGGAGTTTAAGGGTAAATGCACAGATTCAGCTGATGCCAAATTTTGTTTCAACGCAGGAATTTAATACTGATAAGGAAATTTGGCCAACATTTACAAAGGGCGTGGTTCATTACGAAGCCGAAATTATGTACATCTATGGCGAAGTGTATGTAACTTCTCAAATGCCCGATAGTGCAAATCATACACGGCCTACGCTCCGTTCGACGTATTTGTTGCCAATTTACAGCCAGTATAAAAAGAATCAGGGCAAGGTTCATCCCAACTTTGATGATGAGATGTATCTTTTTCTGAACATCAAATACGATCCAAAGAAGACTTATTACCAGGTATGGGAACAACTGAGTCCCTACCACGAAATGTTAACCTACCGTGTGGGACCTCAGTGGCACGAAGGCAAACTAAAGGTTATCTTTGTGGGAAATGCACCCATGCGTACTTTCCAGCAGGAAAGAGTTTGTTTTGTAGCCGCCCAGGGAAGTGTTGCCGATTTAGATAAGAACTACGACAACAAGATGATGCCGCTTATCGGAATCGATTTTGAAGAAGAACTCGATTGGAACGGAGTAGGTAAAATGCCTTTCGACGAATACAAATCATTTAAGGACATTGTTAATAAGGCCCACGATCAAGGTAAAAAGGTAAGGGTTTACAATCTTCCCGATGATGAGGCCATCTGGGAAGTGATGTACACTGCCGGAGTAGATATGATCAGTGGAATTGACGCTACCCGTTTTCACGGTTTTCTGGAAACCAAGAAATAGTTAATTGTACAACAAAATAGAAAGCGCTTGTTTGATTCTTGTCAGACAAGCGCTTTTTTCATGTGCCTGTGGTGTACAGTAATCATAGGGTAAAGCATTATCTTCCCAATTATTTCGATGGCTTAGTTTGTTAGCAGGTATTTAACCGGTATTGGATTCAGCTCACCAATCCGAAGCATGAGGTAAAGCTCGCTTTGCTGCCAGTCGTCAGGTAAACAAAACCGGCCTGAGTAGGGTTGACTTCCATTTGGAGAAAGACTTAGTGTCTCAATTTCATGTTCCGTTTCCAATGTCCAGCGACTGTTGTTTTTCCTGTACAACTGAAAAACGGCACGATGCCCATCCTCTCCAAAAATAATCTTTTCGGGGTAGGGATTGTTCAACTGAACTGCGAAGCTGTATACCCCGTCAGCCAGTGTATATTCCAACAGGTCAAAGCTTAGATCATAAAAACTATGGAAGTTGGGCATGGTTTTCAAGTACCAGACCATTTTGGGCGTTTCCAGCTTTTGCGCTGTCTCAAACTGGGTGCTGTCAGATGAAACGACCACCACCGTTTGTCCCTTTAGCTGTTCATCGCGGTTCCACAGGTCGAACTGGTTGCGGCGGTGCAGGGCCGAGTTGAGGTTACTGATTTGGCTTTGCCCGGTAAACCAGCCATAACGGCCTGCTTTGTTCCAGTTATCCTGAAAAATTACCGGATGCTCACCGGCTGCCTCCTGAATCATGTCTGCATCGGCATCCCATGCATAAAAAAAACGGAAAGCTTTCATCTGCGGGGCCACCGGAGTAAGCACCATGATTCTGACTAAGAGTAAAATCATAAAATTGACACCACCACCAATATAAATCCAGCGATGCAAAGCAGGGTGGCTTGCAAGGTAGCGGTAGGTGATGAGCAACAAGGGAACAAAGGCAAGCAACGTCCAGTGTGCTTCAAAATCGCCCGAAAAGGTGGCTATGAGAAAGAATACAAAAGTGCCTGTGCCGGTCAGTTTTAAAGCTTTTTCCCATGAGCTGCCTGGTTTCTCTTTATACAGGAGGTAGAGAAACATCCATCCCAGCCAGGGGCCGGTTAGCAGCAATTGGTTAAGCAGGTATTCGATGGTGACACTCAGCCGATAATGGGTTTTATGACTGTCGATCAAATGATATCTGAACGAGGCAAATTGATTTTCTATCTGCCAGAACAGGTGGGGAAGCATGAGTACGATAAGCAGGACAGCATAAATCCAGAATTTCTTGTTTTTAAGTAGTTTAAGGTTTGAAATTAAAGTAAAACCAAGCACCAGTACACCATGGTATTTTGAATAAAGCAGCATGGCCGAAGCAAAAGCAATGGCTGCAATTCTGTATATGTCCGGCTTCTCGAGTACCTGCCTGTAAGCATAGAAAAATAGCACTGTGAAGAAAAAGAGTGGTGCATCGGGGGTGGCGATGAAGGTGTAAGGGTGGATCAGCAGAACGGAGTATATTAAAGCCCAGAAAAGCAGGGGCTGTCTGATATAAGTACGGGCCATTTGCCATAAAAGATGCATCGACAGCGAGGCCATAACAATAACAAGCAGACGCAGGCCCAGCTCATTTTTAAATACAAGCTGCCCGATGGCAATCAGCCAGCTGATCATGGGAGGATGATCAAAATAGCCTGTTGCAGGCTGTTTCGACCATAACCAGTAATAGGCTTCATCGAAATGAATGCCCAGCGTGCCGGCTGTGAAAAAATTCAAAACAGTAAATACAAGCAGTCCGCCTAAAAAAAGTAGCGAACTTTTTTTCTTATCAATATCATTATTTATCATGAATGGCTAATTTTAGCACGAAGCTAGAAAAATCATTTCATTACTGAAATACAAACGATGTTTAGGACCCGAAAAAAACTGTTATTCATTGCAGCCATTGTTTTAACGCTCACAACAAAAGCCCAGGAATTCGAATACGGAATACGCTACGATGGCATTGCCGATAACCGGGAGTTCTTTAGTCCCTATAGCCAGGCTGAATCGATTTTGGGCTCGCGCATTGCGATTACTGCCGGAACTTCGGTCGATTCAATTCACCGTTTAAGGGCAGGGCTAAGTTATTTTTACGAATATGGAAGCGAGTTGTTTGAACAAAAAATGCAGCCCCTGCTGTACTATTCGGTTGAGAAGGGACCATGGGGCTATAAAATGGGTGCTTTTCCACGCAAGGGAAACATCGATTATCCATATGCTATTATTTCTGAAAAGGTGGAATACTTTCATCCTACCATCGACGGACTGATGGTGAGCTATGACCAAAAGAACATGGCAGTCGATGTTTTTGCCGATTGGGTAAGCCGTCAGGACAGTACACGCAGGGAGCAGTTCATGGCAGGTTTTACAGCAAAAAGCAGCTGGAAAAATTTTCTGCTTGAAGAATATTGGTACATGTTTCACAATGCAGGTCGAACAGTTCGTGTACCTGGCGAAAACATGGAAGATTATATGGGAAGTGCTGTTTTACTGGGTTACGATTTCTCGGAGCTTTTGCCCATCGATGTGCTGACATTGAAAACCGGTCTTTTGACTTCGGCTTACCGAAACAGGGGAAATGGCCTTGAATTTGAAATAAACAGTTCGTGGTATTCCGAGCTGGTAGCCGATTACAGAGGCTTTGGTGTGGAAGCCTTTGCCAAGATTGGCAGTGAACACAAATTTTCGCATGGCGATTTATTCATCAACAATACGCGTAATTATGTGCGTACCCGTTTTTACTTTACACCCATTAATTTTGAACGCATTAAAGGTCAATTCATGTGGTCCTTGCATTTTGCCAATGGCGATATGGACAATCAGCAGCAATTCAGATTGGTGTATTTGATTAACGAGCTGTAAACAATTTTTTTAACTAAAAACATCAGTACTCTTTTCACTTTTAAAACTTCATCAAGGCTTCGTAAAGTTGCTGCACCGGCAGCCCCATTACATTAAAGTAAGACCCCTCGATGCGTTGAACTCCTATGTGGCCAATCCATTCCTGAATGCCATAAGCACCTGCTTTATCAAAGGGCTGGAAATTGCTGACATAGTATTCAATTTCTTCTTTTTCCAGTGTTTTAAACCAAACGGTGGTGGTGCTTGTGAAAGCTGCAGTACGATGCTGACTTAACAGATGAACGCCTGTAGAAACCAGATGTGCTCGTCCCGATAGCAGGCTGAGCATGGCAGTCGCCTCGGCGTGATTGGCCGGTTTGCCCAGAACCTGATCGTCGACACTCACAATGGTATCGGCTGTTATGACCAGCATATTTTTGTCGAGCGAATGTTGGAAGGGTTCGGCTTTGATACGCGCCAGGTATTCAGCCACTTCACTCACCGGCATCGAGTCGGGAAAAACTTCATCGACATCGCCTGTAATCACTTCAAAATGGAGTCCCAGCTCGCTTAGCAACTGTTTCCTCCGGGGAGAATTCGAAGCCAGTATAATTCTGTATTTTTCTAATCGCTTATTCAGCATCACTTAAAATGAAGCATTTTTCAGGGCTTCGGGATTGATCCATTTTCCCTGCGCCCTCATCACCTGTTCTATCACATCACGCACACAGCCTTCGCCTCCTTTTCGGTCGGAAATGTATTTCGAAATCGATTTAATTTCGGTTACCGCATCGGCAGGGCAGGTAGGGATCCCCGTTTTTACCATCACATTGTAATCGGGCAGATCGTCGCCCATGTACATTACTTCAGCAGGCGAAATGCCATGTTCCTTTGCCATCTCGTCGAAACAGCTTTCTTTGTTTCCGGCATCGAGATAAATGTGCTGGATACCCAGCTTTTGATAGCGCTTCCTGATGCTATCGTTTTTGCCGCCAGTAATGATGGCAACGAAATAACCATTGATGATGGCGTTGCGCAATGCAAAACCATCTTTAACATTGGTAGTGCGCATGGGCTCACCCTGCTCGTTGACCGGCGAAACATCGTTCGACAGCACGCCGTCAACATCAAATACAAATGCTTTTACATTCAGAAGTTCTTCTTTAAAAAATGCCATGGAATTATTTTGGAAGTTGGTAATAATCTTTAATACTATCGCTTAGCTGACCGTAAAGCTTTTTGAGCTTTGGTTTGTTCGACAACATGGACAGGTGCTCATTCATGATGTTTTTATCCATACGCAGTGCCGGGCCTGTCTGGGCTGCACGTGGTGTCATGCTTTTTACTTTTGAAGCGGTTTCGGCAATTAGCGGAAGCAAAATATCGAAGGCCATGTCCTTGTCCTGAACCAGTTCACTGGCAATGGCATACATGTGATTGACATAGTTACTTGCAAACACAGCTGCAAGGTGAAGTTGTTTTCGCTGTTCCGAGTTTATGCTTCGAACATCTTTTGAAATCAGTTGAGCCAGTTCGGTAAGTGTGGCCTCATTATCAGGAGTGTTGGCTTCAATACAAAAAGGAATCTTGTTAAAATTAACATCCCTGAATTTTGAAAAGGTTTGTAAAGGATAAAAAACCCCGTAATTTTTTGAGAATTTTTTTAGTTCATTCATGGGAATGCTGCCTGCTGTGTGAGCCACCAGCTTGTTGTTGAAATTGACCTTGCTGAGTAGTTCAGCCATGGCCATGTCGCTCACCGAAATGAGGTAAATATCAGCTTCAGGAATGATTTTTTCAGGCCGGGTTACATAATTACAGCCCAGCATTCGGGCCAGTGTTAATGCCGAAGTAACTGTGCGGCTGTAAACCTGAACAATTTCTACTCCTTTATTCTGAAGTTCAAGTGCTACCCTGGTGGCCAGGTTTCCTGCACCGATCATGGCAATTTTTTTATCCATAAGCATTGAGTTTGTTGCAAAGATAGCACAAGTGCGTTAAAGCACGGCCATCGGCAATTTTTAATGATGAAATGAAAGCATTGTCTTCCTACTGCCCCAATATTTTAGCGTCGATATTAAAAACAGCATCGATGTCGATGTGATGATCACTGTTGATTACTTCATCACTTACGGTGGTGTAACTTAAGCTGAATGCTTCCTTTTTGATGTAAGCTGCAAGGTTGGCTGAGCTGGTTTCGAGTTCGATCAGTTTTCCGGCATTGGAATCAACAGGATCCTTCCATGCCAGCAAAATTTTATCTTCTCCTTCGGCCGACAGGTAAATTTTAATCGATTTCAGAAAACCAAGATCGCCTTGTTCAGGCTGGGTAAGGCTGAGTGACAGCTTTTTGAGAAGCACTTCCTCAATCAGGTCTTTACGGGTATTGTTCACTTCGAAGGTCGATTCTGCGTTGGTTTCTATATCAGGGCTCTGAAAGTTGAAGGGCAGATTCAGCCCGGTAGAAGCAGGAACCACCATGCTGGTGTGATAGCTCATTTCGAATTGTGTGAACTTGTCAATCTCATCGCAGGCGTTTATGAGCAGGCCCAATAGAATAATGATGCTTAATCTGATTCTCATAGTTGTTTTCTTTGTTAAACATTTCATATGGCCGCTGGTTCATTAAAAATGACGCCAAGATCAATCGGGTTGCTGTATCTGCTATGTGTATTATGAATTAATGCAGCTCTTTACCGCAATGAGGACATTTTTCTTTTGCGTCGCGTGTTTTGGCTATTTTATCTACAAATCCGGCACTCACCATACCGGTTGGTAAGGCAACCAATCCGATTCCCAGAACAGCAATTATACTGCTTACAAATTTACCTAAAGCTGTTATAGGATATACATCGCCGTAGCCAACAGTGGTAAGAGTTGCAATGGCCCACCAAAAACTGGCGATAATGTTTGGAAATTTGTCAGGTTGTGCAGGTCCTTCGATATAATACATCAAAAATGAGGCAATTAGAAGTGTCATCAGGGTTACAAATCCGGTGACCGCCAATTCGGCCTTTTTTTCTTTCACTACATCCCAGATCAGCTTAAGTGATTTGTTGTATCGGTTAATTTTTAGAATTCTCAAAAAGCGCATTAGTCTCAAAATCCGGATAAACCTTAAATCCAGATTTGTAACGAACGGAAGATAAAATGGCATAATGGCAAGAATGTCAATCAGACCATATTTCGAAAAAATAAATTTGAAGGCTGATTTTAGCCTGCTTTCTGAGGGATGAGTCATATCGGAAACATAAATCCGAAAGATGTATTCGAGTGAAAAAATAATGACTGAGATCAATTCAAAGTAGCTGAAAAAACTGCGATAGGGATCATAAATTGTTGGTATACTTTCAAATATGATCGCAATTAAATTTAATACAATCAGCACCATGATAGTGTAGTCGAAGGTCAGATTCACCCGCGATCCATGGTCTCCCTTCTCAACCAGGTTGTAAATAATGTTCTTTTTTAAACGCATAGGGTATTATGTTTTTGTTCTTAACTAAATTCTGCAAATGCTATCTAAGCAGACTCAAAGCGGTACAGATCTCAATATTTCATTCCAAAAAGTGGTCGAATGAATTTTATTCTTCTAATTATCAGCTCGTAAAATAGAATTGAACCGGCAAATGTGAAAATCATAACCAGCAGGTATTTAACGGCAATATTCAAATTAAGTGGGAAAATTAAGTAATTGGAGAGGTATTGAAATATCATGTGGATGATGTAAACGGGGTAGGCCGCTTTGCTCAGATAACTGATTGCTTTGTTTTTGAAGTTAAGGTAGGAGTGTCCCAGTCCGAATACAGTAAAAATCCATAAGATCGATTCAATGGCCATTAAATAAGCAGGTGCCTTGAGTTCGAAAGCAATTGCCCTAACAATGAAGAGACTAAGAGCCAAAACAAGGTTAAACCATTTCAGTTTGGAAACCGTGTTCCAAAATTCTTGTCCCAGGGCCACAAAATAGAAACCGAAAAAGAAAGCCAGCAATCCCAGAAAAAAACCATGTTTCGTAAAAAGGTAGAGACTGTATGATTCTGGCTGAACAAGCAATGCCTCAAGTACAAAGGGTATGATGAATAAATAGATGCCTGCCCGGTAAGCTAACAATTTTCTTGAGTTCTTAAAAATAAAACTTTTGTAGTTTCTCTTCAGCAGAAAAAAAAGTGGGGTGAGTAGTATAACATAAATCATAATGTTGGCTAAAAACCATAAATGGCTAAAACCGGCTGAATAATTTAGAGCACCCTGATAATACTTCTGGAAAATGAAAACATGTACCGGAACGATAAAAAAGTAGCCAAAGGTTAAGGGAAGCAATATTCTGCGCGATCTTTCCAATAGTAGTGATTTCCAATTTCGTTTTCGCATTGAAAAGAATACGCCCATTCCAGAGACAAAAAACAGAATGGGAATTCGCCATACATTGATTAGTGACATGGGGATCCAAAGTGCTTCAATTGATTCTTTGCTTTGAATGAACTGAAAAAAAATGCCCCAGGGTTGGAACGATAAAGTAAGATGATAGATTAATAATAAACCTATTGCAATTACCCTTATCCAATCAATGTCATTTCTTCTTTCGCTTGTTGTTTGCATTCTCTTTTGGACTATTCGTGGGATCTTTTTTTTAAAGTGTGCAGTAATGTATATTTCGCTTTTATTCAGGTGTTTAAGTCGGCATGAAAATAGTAATTTTTTTTTGCTTATTAATCACGTCAGCAACATTTTGTATGAAGAATAGAAAAGCCGCACCTCTTTCGAAGTACGGCTTTGCTTATTTTTAACTGGTTTAGCTTACTGCCTGTTGGTATTTTTCAATACTGTTTGGCTCTTTGCTTCTACCATTGTTGTTCAGTTTGACGTTTGTAGAAATTGTAACGCCACAGTGCATTATCCTGCGATGCTTTGAAGAGTTCTTGGGCTTCGGCAGGGAAGGCCTTCATCAGGGCAGTGTAACGAACCTCGTTCTTCAGGAAGTTCTGGAACTCATCCCAGTTGGGCTCTTTGCTGTCGAGCGTAAACGGATTCTTGCCTTCAGCTTCAACCATCGGGTTGTAACGGTACAAGTGCCAGTATCCGCATTCAACGGCTTTTTTCTCTTCGAGTTGCGATTTACCCATTCCTGAGCGTAAACCGTGGTTGATACAGGGTGAGTAGGCAATGATGAGTGAAGGTCCGGGATACTCCTCGGCTTCTTTCAGTGCTTTAAAGTACTGTGCATTGTTGGCACCCATGGCAACCTGTGCAACATACACATAGCCGTAGCTCATGGCCATTGCACCAAGGTCTTTCTTACGAATGCGTTTACCCGAAGCGGCAAATTTGGCTACTGCTCCTACCGGAGTTGCTTTCGATGACTGACCACCGGTATTTGAATACACCTCGGTATCCATTACCAGTACGTTTACATCTTCGCCGCTGGCCAGTACATGGTCGAGACCACCGTAGCCGATGTCGTAAGCCCATCCGTCGCCACCAAAGATCCAGATTGACTTTTTAACCAGGTATTGTTTCAGTTCCCTGATAATCTCAGCAGTTTCGCTCTCAATACCATCAATGGCAGCCAATACCTTTTTCGAAGCATCTTTCGAAGCCTGAGCATTGTCTTTGGATTCAATCCATGCAGCATAGGCTTCTTTTTCAGCATCGCTGGCACCGTTGCCAAGGGCAGCCTTCATGACCATCTCAAGACGGTCGCGCTGGGCGTTGATCCCTTCGCTCATACCAAAACCATATTCAGCATTGTCTTCGAAGAGTGAATTGGCCCATGCCGGTCCTTGCTGGCTTTCCTTGTTTTTACAATAAGGAGTAGCAGGTGCTGATCCTCCGTAAATTGAAGAACAACCGGTAGCATTGGCCACCATCATTTGTTCGCCATACAACTGGGTAATGGTTTTGATGTATGGAGTTTCTCCACAACCGGCGCAGGCTCCCGAGAATTCGAAGAGTGGCTGGGCGAACTGTGAATTCTTCACCGTCTTGAATTTGTCAACTACTTCTTTGTAACCAACTTTTCCATCCATGTAGTTGTAACGCTCGATTTCGGCTGTTTGCGACTCAAGCGATTTCATAATCAGCGATTTCTCTTTCGACGGACAAACATCGGCACAGTTTCCACAACCAGTACAGTCGAGTGGTGAAACCTGAATGCGGAACTGAAGTCCTTCGAATTGCTTGACCGGAGCAGCTGCTTTTGTTGCGGTTCCTTCAGGTGCATTGGCCACTTCTTCTTCGGTTAAGAGGAAAGGACGAATGGCTGCGTGAGGACAAACATAAGCACACTGGTTACACTGAATACAGTTGTCTTCCTGCCATTCGGGTACCGAAATAGCGATACCACGCTTTTCGTAAGCAGCGGTTCCGGCAGGGAAGGTTCCATCTTCGTAATTGGCAAATGTAGAAACAGGCAGGCTGTTACCATTTTGGGCATTGATTACATCGACTACTTTAGAAATGAACTCAGGACGGTTAGTTGATTGGTCTTCCCCGGCAATTTCGATCGATGCCCATTCGGCTGGTACTTCTACCTTGATTACGTTTTTACCACCTGCATCTACTGCAGCATAGTTCATATTTACGATGGTTTCACCCTTCATTCCGTATGATTTCACGATGGCCTTTTTCATGTGGTCAACTGCCAGGTCGTAAGGAATCACTTCGGTAATTTTGAAGAATGCACTCTGAAGGATGGTATTGGTGCGGTTACCAAGACCAATTTCTTCAGCCAGTTCGGTCGCCTTGATGACATAGAAATTGATGTCGTTTTCGGCCATGTATTTCTTCATTTTGGCTGGCAAATGTTCTTTGGTCTCTTCCACATCCCAAATGGTATTGAGGAGGAAGCTGCCGCCTTTTTTCAAACCTTTTAGTACATCGTACAGGTTGAGATAGGCAGGAACGTGGCAAGCCACAAAATCGGAAGTAGTTACCAGGTAGGTTGAACGAATGGGGCTGTCACCAAAACGAAGGTGAGAACAGGTAAAACCACCCGATTTCTTCGAATCGTATTCGAAATAACCCTGGCAATATTTATCGGTGGCATCACCAATAATTTTGATGGAGTTTTTGTTGGCACCAACGGTACCGTCGGAACCCAGTCCGTAAAATTTAGCTTCCACCACGTCGGCAGGCGAAACTTTTACCTCGGGCAGCAATGGCAGCGAGGTGAAGGTAACATCGTCGACAATTCCTACTGTGAACTTGTTTTTAGGCTCGTTCATTTCGAGGTTTTTGTAAACCGAAATCATTTGTGACGGGGTGGTGTCTTTCGATCCCAATCCGTAACGACCACCTACAATAACAGGCCATTCTTTAAACGGAGCTTTTCCGTTTTCGAGTGCTTCGCCAATTGAGTTGCGGATGTCGAGGTAAAGGGGTTCGCCAACCGATCCGGGTTCTTTGGCACGGTCGAGTACGGCAATGCGTTTGGTGGTGGCAGGCAGGGCTTTCATCAGGTGCTCCGACGAGAAGGGACGGAACAGGTGAACAGCTACTAAACCTACCTTTTTACCTTCGGCCATCATGCTGTCGATTACTTCCTTAATGGTTTCAGTAACCGAACCCATGGCAACAATAATGTTGGTGGCATCTTCGGCACCGTAATAGTCGAAGAGCTCGTAATTGCGGCCGGTAATTTTGCTGATTTCCTTCATGTAGTTCTCAACAATGGCTGGAACTGCATCGTAGAATTTGTTGGCCGATTCTTTGGCCTGGAAGAAAATATCGGGGTTTTGAGCAGTACCACGGGTTACGGGGTTCTCGGGATTCAGCGCACGCTGGCGGAATTCTTTGAGCGCCTCCATGTCAACCAGTGGTTTGATGCTTTCCTGATCAATTACTTCAATTTTCTGTAATTCATGCGAAGTACGGAAACCGTCGAAGAAAGCCAGGAATGGCACTCTCGATTTGAGTGTTGCCAGGTGGGCTACACCTGCCAGGTCCATTTCTTCCTGTACCGAGCCAGAAGCCAGCATGGCAAATCCGGTTTGACGACAGGCATACACGTCGCTGTGATCGCCAAAAATTGAAAGCGCATGAGCGGCAAGTGCACGGGCACTAACATGAAATACAGTGGGTAACAACTCACCGGCAATTTTGTACATATTCGGGATCATCAGCAACAGCCCCTGCGATGCAGTGTAGGTTGATGTTAATGCTCCACTCTGGAGTGCTCCGTGAACAGCCCCTGAGGCACCACCTTCACTTTGCATTTCGGCCAGTCGCACCGGACGACCAAACATGTTGGTTTTTCCATTGGCAGCCCATTCATCGACATATTCTGCCATGTTTGATGAAGGCGTAATCGGATAGATACAGGCCACTTCGCTAAACATGTAGCTCATGTGTGCTGCAGCCCAGTTACCATCGCATACAACAAATTTTTTTTCTTTAGCCATAACTTAAAGCATTTTTATTATTTCTTGTTTTTCGTTTCTATTGATTGCTAATACAAAAATCCAAATAACCACAGTGGTATTTTTCGACCTTCTCCTACCTCAATGCGATCGGAAGCAGCATAGGTTCTTCCACTGGCTTCGAGGTATTTTCCACCTACATTAAACTGGTAACGGTCGTTGACTTTAAAATCACAACTGTCGCCCGATTTTAAATTGTTTCGCATCCCAACCTGATTGCAGAAAAAAGTCTGACGATAGGTGGCATTGTCGTTATTCGACGGTACAACAGTGTTTAATATGTTGGTATTGTGCAAATAGATCTTTGTTGGTTTCTTTTGCTGTTCTTCGTCACCGTTGGTGTACAACATGTTAATAAGGCGTGCATTCTTCAGGTAGCGTAAGTAATTCATTACCGTAGCCCTCGATGTGGCAATTTCATTGCTTATTTTACTAATATTGGGGCTGAATGGAACCTCGTTGGCTACAATGTACAACAGTTTGCGCAACTTTGAAAGGTATTTTAACTCTATCTGATTCAGATAGGTTACATCAATTTCGAGCGCCAGATTAATGTGTTTCAGTAAGTCGTCGGAAAAGTAGCTTCCCCTGTCGAGAAAGTAAGGATAAAAACCCTGTTTCAAATAATCGTTGAAATAAGCCAGCGGTTTTACCTTTGTGCTTATTTCGGTAGCAATCTGAACATGCTTGTTAATCAGTTCGTCGAATGAGTACTTTGGGAAATTTTCACCACTTTGAAAGTTAAGGTATTCCCTGAATGAAAGTCCCGGAAGGTGATATACCTTCACCATGTCTTCCGAAAAATTGTTTCCTTCGGTGATGCGCAATACCGGCGATGCGGTGAAAACAATTTTAAGCTGCGGCAATTGCTCGTAACAAATCTTCAGCTCTTCGGCCCATTCGGGATACTTATGAATTTGATCGAGTACCAGCAGTTTTCCACCACGCTTATAAAACTCATCGGCAAAACCCGAAATCTTTCGGCCGGTGAAATAAAAACTGTTCAGGTTGATGTAAAGCGAATCTTTGGGATCGGGGTAGTTCTCGCGAATATAATCGAGCAGGAAAGAGGTTTTTCCAACACCCCTGAAGCCCTTAATGCCAATTAAACGATGACTCCAGTCGATTTCATCGATTAATTCGCGCCGTACAACACTGCGTGAATGTTTTAGTAGATTAATATGTGCCTCTTTAAACAGTTCCATTTCGTTGAATAAACTGCTTACAAATTTAGGAATAAAAGACAATAATTGTAATCTGGAGATTGCAAAATGAAGCCCAAAATGTAATTTGGAATTGGTAAAAATAATTTGTTAAATAAGACTTTATTATCTTTAATTCTGGGGACTGCATCCCAAGCGACTTTGCAACAATATGCAAATCGTAGTTAATTCATTTTACATTTTTTGCTTTGCTTTACATGAACAGCAAGATCATCATTTAGGGTGATAAAAACTGGTTTTGTATATCGATATTAAATATTTGACTGTTGTAGGTATTGAATATTCTGCTTGTATCGCTGCTAAGCGAAAACCAGCATTTGTAATTGCCTTCCTCAGCAGGAGTTGCAAAATTAAAATAGAACGAATCGGAGGGTAATTCATCCAGCTCAAGATAGCTGGTATACAGTAAATTTGAATCTCTGTTTTTCATGTTGAAGGTCAATACAATTTCATTGGGTGGCGACGAATTCCAATTGGACTGATCGCCAGCCGGAAGGACCCTGGCCAGTACCTTATGACTTACAGCAGGAGGCAGCGAAGGGGGAAGGGTCGTATTGATGTTCCAGCGGGTTTGATAGCTGATGAAATTATGCCTGGTTGTCAGATAATACGATTTTCCTTTGTTTATTTTTATGTGCCGGCTGCTTTCATCAATTGCTTCAACACTTACCAGTGTTATGGTTTGATGCTGAACCGGTAGTTCCATTCCTTCGAGGTAATTGAAGTGGGTTTTTTTATAACTGGCATTGTTGATGGCATAGCAGTTGCCCGGTTGGTATAACAGGCAGGCAGCCGGCTCAACAAACATGTTGACAAAAACCAGCGGGTATTCGCTTTGGCGGTTTAACTCGAGGGCCATTTGTTCGGGATTCCTGTTATTGAAGTGGGGAAGGGGTACGATGTTGAACAGGAAGTTGATTCTGAGGCCTATGATGATGAAGGTACAAAGCCAAAGCAGTTTGAAGATGTATTTTTTTTGTTTTATGGCGATGATGGCCAGATACGATAAGAGTAAAAGGCCGGGCCATGCCGCCAGTGTCCAGTAGGCATTTACCATTCCTCTGAAAGAGGCCAGCAGAAAAAAGATAAAGATTCCCAGGGTGACAGATTTTACGGTTTTCAAAAAAGGAGTACCGGGACGAAAGCGTACAGCAAGCAGTAAGAGGAGCAGGGGACCGGTGAGCAGAAGTTGTTCTCCTGCATAACTGGCCACATGCCGGAACCTGAAGACATTGCCTTTTTCAAACAGATGAAATCTGACCGTTGGTAGTTCGTTGTTTAGCTGCCAGATGATGTGAGGGCTAAAAAGGATCAGGGCAATCAGTGCTGCCAGGTAAAACGATTTTCTTTTTAATAACTGCAAATTGGGCAAAAGGGCAAATGCAATGATGAGGATTCCGTGGTATTTCGAATAAAGCAATAAGGCCATCACGGCGCCTAAAAGCAGAGAATCACTGAGTCGATTATTCTGAAGATAGCGTCGGAACTGCCATAAAAACAGGGCACTGAAAAAAAGCAATGGATTATCGGGTAAGGCAACAAAGGTGTACAGGTTCATAAAAACGGCACTGCTGATTAAGAGAATAAACAGTCGCTTGTCGATTGCTTGTTTTATTTCTCCTCTGATCAGGTCGTAGATGATATAAAGGGTGGCACTGCCAAGCAGAACCGGGAACAGCCGAATTCCCAATTCATTATTCATTAACCAGGTACCGGGTTTAATTAGCCAGGCAATCAATGGCGGATGGTCGAAATACCCCCAGGCAGGATGTTGGGCCCAAAGCCAATAGTAAGGTTCATCGTTCAACAAGGGGGTAAATGCTGCCTGTATCAGGTTGATAAACAGAAAAAGCAAAGAAAGCCCCAAAGGCCCCATTTGCTGAAAGTCGAATTTTCTGCTTTTTATTTGCTGATTCACCCTGAATTATTTCTTTTCTTCTAATGCAAAAGTACTGAATAATACAACAGCAATGCAAGCTGAGCACTTAAACACCCTTATCTTTTTTCCTGAGGCTTAATGGGCAGTGCGAAATAAAAAGTACTTCCTACTTTCTGCTCCGATTCAAGCCATAGCCTTCCATTTAGCAGCCCGGCATAGGCTTTAACGATCGAAAGTCCGAGCCCCGAACCTTCGTGTGAGCGGGTAATATTCAGATCGGCTTGAACAAAGCTGTCGTAAATGGCTTCCATTCTGTCTTCGGGAATGCCAATGCCTGTATCGCTTACAAAGAAAACCAATGAGTTGTTATCGATGTAGTTTCCAAACTTAATTTCACCCTTTACCGTATATTTTATGGCATTGCTGATCAAATTGGTAAGCATGCTACTGAGCAGGTGTTCATCGGTAACGATGATTGCTTCGTCATTTTGGGTTTGGGTACTTATTGAAAATCCAAGACCTTTCTCTGTTGCAAGCTGTTGAAAAAATGAAAATTGAAATTCTATCACTTCCTTCACATTTACCGGAGAAAGATTCAGATTGACCTGTTTCGATTCGATTTGCGAAATTTCGATGATGTTGTTGATGGTGTTAAGCAGGCGCTGACCGCTTTTGTTCATGATTTTTATATAGGCCTTTTTTTGCTCTACTTCAAGATCTGGTTCTTCCAACAACTCAAGAAAACCAATAATGCCGTTCATTGGCGTTCGTATTTCGTGCGACATGTTCTGGAGAAATACTGTTTTGAGCTGGTCGCTTTGCTCAGCACGTTCTTTGGCCTTTTCCAGTTCTTCGTTACGTTGACTTAAGTCTCTGGTTTGTTTTTTTACCTGTTGTTTTAACAGGAGCATGAAAATAAGTACAACAAGCAGAACCACGGTAATGCCTAGTATTATTATGCGGATATAGAGTGGTAGGATGAATGGATAATGACGATCGAGCCATTTGCTTAATGAGCGGTAATAGGCCGAACCGGGATTATTTTTCAAATTTGCCAGCTGCGTGTCGAATAGTACCGTCAGTTGCTTGTCGCTTTCCTTGGAAAAAACAAAAAACAATTCGGTAGGTCTCAGAACAATTCCTGATGGGTGCAGGTCTATTCCAAAAAGATCGGAAAAATAAAAGAAACGGTCAGCAATCATCACATCGATGAATTCTCTTTCGAGCGCTTCAACATTACTTTTATAATCACTGAATGTATGTAGCTGATATTGAAGATTAAACTGTGCTGCCAATTGATTATTTAGCAGTTCTTCCTGAATCGATCCTTTTAAAACACCAATATGAAGACCGTTCAATTCTTGCATCGAGTGAATGGTTTTTTTGGGGGGCGTGAATACCTCGAGCCACGAATTAATCACCGGTAGCTGGCAGAAGGTAAAAAGCGAATCCCTTTCGGGCGAATAGGCAACATCGGGCAGCATATCAATTTCGCCCTTGAGCAGCATTTCATAAAGTTGCGACCACTCACCGGGTACGTACTCTATTTGCAGCATACTTTCTTTGGCTATGGCCTTGATGATGTCGATAAAAAAACCGTCGGGCTTTCCCTTGTTGTTGATGAAAAGTTTAGGGTGATTGTTGTATACACCAACTTTAATGACGTGGTCTGTTTCCTGCCTGTTAGCATGCAATTTCACTGCAGATAACATCAGTAAAAAAAAACCTGCAAAAATAAGCAGGAGAAACTTTTTGTCTGAAATCTTATATCCTTCTTTTTTGTGCAAAATGCTCACTTTTCTTCTAAACACCCAAAGGTAAAGGATGTTTAAGCGAATTACATTTTTTGCCAATTATTTATCAGTCAGGGTAGAGTCTATTTTAAATTCGAGGGTTGTGCTGCTCCATGCATCTTTTTCATTTTGTGCAATTATTTTTAGCCGGTGTTCGTTGCGATTGCTCAGCCATATGATACGTGTATCATCGGGCCGGGCCGAAGCCTTCACACCTCCGGTAATTTCAAGCTGAGCCAGGGTGCCATTTTCGATTTCAATATCAAGTGGAACAAGCGCTTTATTTGCCGAAATAAGTTGCTGATCTTCGGCATAAAGTATTTCAGGTGCCGTTAAGCCATGATAAAAGCCAATAATGTTGTTGCCGATGGTATCGAGCAATTCATTGACTGATTTGAATCGATCGAGCTGAGGTTCATGTCCTTTGTTTTCAAAGGCCCTGAGTTGGTTTTTAATTCCAAGCACACTGAGCCGTTCATGAATGGCCTTTGAACCATAAACTTCATCCATGATTAAGCGGTTAAGGCGCAGTGTATTGGCAAAGGGATGTCCAAAATTGAAGGGGACAATCTGGTCGATGGTGCCATGAAAGGATATCACAGGAATTTGTTCATCAACATCGATATGGGCCGTGTCGTCGATGGCCCCCCACATATTGGCAACCCCTTTAATTGTAAAAGAGTCGGTGAGTTGATTGCCTGAGGTTTCAACTGTTCCCAGGTCATCGTGCCGACGGCTTGAAAAACTTGCTTCGGGACGCTCGTCGTGGTCGATAAAGGCCAGGCTGATGGAGGCAATGCCTCCGGCGCTGGTTCCTCCTAAATAAACATGATGCGGATCGATGTGGTACTCTTCAGCATGATGTGAAAGATAGCGCAGGGCTGCATGGGCATCCTGAAGCGTTTTATAGGCACTGCGCTCAATATCACTGGCTCGTAATCTGAAACCCATTCTGTAGTCGATCGAAGCAACCACATAGCCGCAGTGAGCCAGCTCTTCGGCCAACATTCTGACGGTTTGAGAACTTTTGTTACCTATGTAAAATGCACCACCGTGTATCAGCATAACAAGTGGCCGTTTTTGGATGCTGTCGTTTTGAGGAAGATATAAATCGAGCATGAGATCAAGATCTTTCTCCCCTTTGAATAAATTGACCATGCCGCGCGCCAGGATTTCAATGTATGGATCATCAAGATAAGGTGTTTCGGTCCAGTATCCCCTTGCCCTGCCATATACAATGTCTTTTTCTATCCGAATGCTGTCGAAAACCTGCTCTTTGTATCGATTTCCCGCTTCGATTGATTTCATTGCTCTTTGATGCAGACTAAAGTTCTTTCGTTTCTTCCAGAAAAAGATTGAAAAACCACGGTCTTGCAGAATTATTTTTCCGTTTAGTTTTTTTTCATCTGCCTTCAGTTTGAGTATCCCATTAATCGTATCTGAACGAAAATGCAGCTTCCCGTCGCTTTGTTCGATAACAAAGTTCCAGGCCTTTTCAAGTTGAAGGTTGTTGTTAAAAAGGAAGTATCCAAATGCCTGCTTATTGGATGTGCTGTCGCTTACAAGCAAAATCGGATGACCGGCAATATTTCCATCATAACTTCCTGCTTCGGGTAGTAATGGCTGTGTTGATTCACAGGCAAACAGGAAAAAAACACTCAGAAAAACTGCCATCAGTTTTAGTTGGGTAGTTGGGATGTACATTGGTTTTGTTTTGACTTTGGTCAAATTTATAAAGAAAGCGATAAAGAAGAAAACCGGAAGAAATAAAATTAACAGAAAATAGTTTTTTAAATATAAATTTTTATGAATGTAACCTTTCGTGCTATGTATGAGCGAGCCGGCTGGTGGTAGTAAGCGGCTGATGAAGTATTGAGTAGGTGAGATGCCTATTTTTTAAACTTTGTATTTCTTTTTCTTTTCTCTGCTTTATTTTGAGTAAGTGTTTTATTTTGAGTTGCTTCCTCACTAAGCCCCATTGTTTTTAATTCATTTTTAATTTGATTGCGGAATTCAGGCTTGTACCAGAAGAAATATTTTCGCTGTTCCAGTTTCTCGGCTTTCGAACGCGCAGTATAAACCGGCTTGAGGGTGTAGGGATGAACTCCGGCATAGTAGATAACAGTTGCCACTGTCATTGGGGTGGGAGTAAAATCCTGTACCTGTTCCAGTTTGAAATCCAGCTTTTTGGTGTCAAGCATCAGCCGGGCCATGTCTTCCTTTTCGCTGCCTGGATGGCTCGAAATGAAATAGGGAATCAGTTGCTGTTTAAGCCCTGCCTTCTGATTTTCTTCTATGAAAAAGCGGTTGAATTTCTTAAAGAGTTCAAACGACGGTTTGCGCATCACCGATAATACATTGTCGCTGGTATGTTCGGGAGCTACTTTCAGCCGGCCCGATACGTGATGGTGGATTACATTTCGCATGTATTGAAGGTTCTCGGGGCTATCATGGCCTTCCGTAAAAATCATGTCGTAACGGATGCCACTGCTGACAAAGGCTTTTTTAACCAGTGGATGACGGTTGGCTATTTCATAAATTTCGGAAAGCGCCAGGTGCGAAGTGTCGAGGTTTTTGCAGATTCCCGGATCGATGCACGAAGGTCGTTTGCAGGCTTTGCAAATGTTTTCATACTTGCCCTTCATTTTGTACATGTTGGCTGACGGTCCGCCAATATCGCTGATGTAGCCCTTAAAATCGGGCATTTGGGTGATGGCATCAATTTCTTTTGCAATCGACTCTTTCGAACGGCTGGCAATGAATTTACCCTGATGAGCCGAAATGGTGCAGAATGAACAGCCACCAAAACATCCCCTGTGGGCATTGATCGAATGTCGGATCATCTCGTAGGCAGGTATCCGTTTGTTTTGGTAACGAGGGTGTGGCAACCGGGTGTAAGGCAGATCAAATACCCGGTCAAGTTCACCTTCTTCCATGGGAGGAAATTGTGGATTGATCACCAGCCATTGGTCGTACACCTTTTGTATCAGATGGCCGCCAATCCATCGGTTCGACTGTTCTTCGATATGACGGAAATTGCTGGCATATTTTATTTTATCGGCCAGACAACTTTCGTGATCATTGAGGGTATGCGTTTCGGGTAGCTTTTGCAGGGCCAGTGGCTGATCCTTTTGCAACCAGGCTGTTTGTGGAACATCAGTAATTTCGCAGGGCTTTTTTCCGGCTTTTACTCTTTGTACAATTTCTGTAAGCGGTTTTTCGCCCATGCCGTATACCAACAGGTCGGCTTTGGTGTCGTGAAGTATGCTTGGTTTAAGCTCGTCGCTCCAATAATCGTAGTGAGTCACACGGCGCAATGAGGCTTCAATTCCACCGATAATTACCGGAACATCGGGAAAAAGATCCTTTAAAATACGACAATAAACGGTGGTGGCATAGTCAGGTCGCATGTCCGATCGGCCATCAGGAGTGTAGGCATCGTTCGAACGCAACCGCTTGTTGGCAGTATAATGGTTCACCATGCTGTCCATGCACCCCGAAGTAACTGCAAAAAACAAATTCGGTTTTCCCAGCTTTTTGAAGTCGCGCAAATCATCGCGCCAGTTGGGTTGTGGAACGATCGCCACTTTGAGTCCTTCGGCTTGAAGCACCCGCCCGATAACAGCAGAACCAAATGAAGGATGGTCAACATAGGCATCGCCACTGAATAGAATGACATCAATGCTGTCCCAGCCCAGGGCTTTTACTTCTTTAGCCGATATGGGTAACCAGTCACTGGTACGATATGTATTTACCTTGCTCAATTGCTTGTTTTTTGCAAAGATAAGTAAATTAAAACAGACTAATAGGTCTCTTAATTTAAATTCAATTAAATTTTATAAGCATCACTATAACAGTGTTTTATATTTGTTTTTTACTTTCGGGTGCTAGTTAACTGGCCATGATGTGTTTTTTTATTGCTGCCTGGCAATTCGATCGTCAAGGTGTAACTGTACTGTTTTTTTCGGGGTTTTCCCTGATGGCGATTACATGCTTTTCCTGTTGAAATTGAGGGTTTTTAGTATAGGGACACTAATTTGAGAAGTTTATTTTTGATGCATATTTTTCATGGTTGAAGATTAAGCAATTTTTGGGTTGGGGAAAGAAGATTTATTTATGGGTTAAGTAGATTTGGGTTTAGTTTAGATAAGTAGTTTTTCATCAATTTTCCCAACCTTTTTTTCGAATCAACAATTGGAGTGATGGGGGAAAAGGAACGATTAGCAGCCACCGATGAGCAGATTTTTTCTGAATTTATAATTTCAGATGAACAGCTGGGCTTATTTGAAAGTGAAATGTACGATGTTGAAAAGGACGGTGTCATTGATATTATTGCAATAAACCGTTTGGAAATGATACTCGAACTAAGCCGGAAACGACTGGCCAACTAGATTATTTTTTGTCAGGTTTCTCATACAAATTAGATATTGGCTTGTAATTTTTTTTACAGGCAACAACCCGTTTGGCTTTGTCTTACGGGTTTTTTACTTCTAATTGGAAGAATAATATAATCAGGAACTTTTTAACGATAGAAGCTCATTTCGTCGATGTACTTAAAAACAGCGGGGGGCATGAAGTGTCTGATGTCTTTTCCTTCTTTGATGGCCTTTCGAATAAAGGTGGACGATATTTCGATCAATGGCGCATCAAGTGATTGGAAATCACCTTTAAAATCGACCGATGCATGATCGAACCCGGGTCTTGGGTAAACCAAAAAATGATAATGGGCAATCAGTGTTTCCCAATTTTTCCACTTTTTCAGGGTCACATAATTGTCTGATCCAATAATTAAATAAAATTTCCGCGAAGGATATTTTTCACTCAGATAAGTCAGCGTATTGATGGTATAGTTGGGTTGAGGAAGATTGAATTCAATAGCAGATGCCTTGAAGCGCAAATCGTCGCCAATGGCCCTGTTAACCAGTTCAAGACGCTGGTAATCGTCGAGCAGGCCGCGTTTCTTTTTTATTGGATTGTGCGGGGTAACCACAAACCACAATTCGTCGATGGGACCATATTCAACCAGGTAGTTGGCAATGGCCATGTGTCCGATATGGATGGGATTAAATGAACCAAAAAAAAGTCCCACGTTGCTCATAAACGATTGTTTTTATTGATCAAGAAAAGTCTTCACAATATTTTCAGCTTGATGAAGCGCTTCTCCGAGTTGGTCATTGATCAGTATCACATCAAATTTTGGAGCAAAAGTCAGTTCAAAGGCTGCTTTTTCAACCCGGGTGGCAATTACTTCAGGGGCATCGGTTGAACGGGCATGCAGGCGTTTCTCCAGTTCTTCTATCGAAGGAGGCTGAACAAACACCGACAAGGCTTCATCACCGTAGTAGGCTTTAATATTAGATCCGCCAACTACGTCAACATCAAAAATCACATGTTTCCCTTTCTTCCGGATGCGCTCCACTTCGCTTTTCAAGGTACCGTAATAACGATCCTTGTACACTTCTTCCCATTCGAGAAATTCATCCCGGTCAATTTTATTTCTGAATTCATCGGCACTTAAAAAATAATAATCTTTCCCGTCCTGCTCGTTTCCCCGTATGGGCCTGCTGGTTGCCGATACCGAAAACTCCAGTCCTAAACCGAGGCTGAGTAAATGTTGAACGATGGTTGTTTTGCCCGATCCTGAGGGAGCTGAAAAAATGATCAGTTTTCCTAACATGAATATACCGTCTCTTGAATGCTTATTTAAAGTGCGTTAAGCGATTGTTCCTTAATTTTTTCCAGTGCCTCTTTCATGCGAATGACCAGTTTTTGTATTTCGGCATGATTGGCTTTTGATCCCATGGTATTAATTTCACGACCAATTTCCTGTGAAATGAAAGCAAGCTTTTTACCGGGCGTGTCTTCTTCGAGTGTTTCGAGAAAGTATTTACAATGGTTGCTCAAACGTACCTTTTCTTCGTTGATGTCGAGTTTTTCCAAATAGAAGATCAGTTCCTGTTCAAATCGGTTGGGGTCATTTTGAACGTTGTTTTTGATGTCTTTAAGCGCATCACTTATTCTTGATTTAATTCTGTCAATACGTTCATCTTCAAATGGCGTTACTTCTTCCTTAAGTTGAAGGATGATGGCAACCTGATTGCGTAAATCGTCTTCGAGCGACTGGCCTTCCTGTTCCCTGAACTGGTTGAGGCTGTCGAGTGCCTCATTAATTTTGTCAGCAATCATTTCCCATTCTTCTTCATCCAGTTCATCGTATCCGACTTTAACGGCATCGGGCATACGCATAATGGTGTGAATCATGTTTTCGCCGGGGGCAAGACCAAGGTCGTTGTATACCGACATGAGTTGTTCGTAGTAGTTTTTAACAACGGCCTGATTGATGCTGGCATTGGTTTCTTCACCCATTTGTTCGAAATAAAGCGACATTTCAACCTTTCCCCTTACCAGTTTTTCGGCGATCAACTTTCTGATTTCAATGTCTTTAGCCTTGTAAATATTGGGCAGGCGTGTATTAATATCCAGTTGTTTACTGTTTAGCGACTTGATTTCAATAGTAATCTTTTTTCTTGGGAATTCACATTCTGCCTTCCCATAGCCAGTCATCGATTTTATCATATCAATAATTTTGGGACTAATTTAGTTTTTTAGGCCGAATTAGCGAAACATAATTATTCGTAGCATAGCAACGAAAGGTAATCGACAACCGTTGGTGAAGGATATACCTGGCCGGAGTGTCCCCTGCTAAGCAACTTTATTTGCGGTTTAAGTGATGTAATTCTTGCATATTCTACAAGCGTCATAACAGGTCCATAGCCACACATTGTAACGTGATGCTGTTTTACCTGGCGATAAATTCCGGCAGGATCGAGAGCCAGTATTTCATCAAGTACATACTGATCTTTTTGATAGCCTTTTGCAGGCGTTTCAAAATGTGAAAAGTCGCTTGAAGCCAGCAGGAATAACTTCCTTGAAGTGATTTTTGCAGCATTCTTTATGGCAATGGCCAGCTGGGCAGCGGCTGCTGGTGTTTGTCGGTTCATGGTGATAAGCACAACACGGAAGGGTAGTGGAACCATATAAGTAAGAAAGGGAAGCAGTACTTCGCCTGCGTGCTCGTTTTGATGGGCCCGGTTATCAATTTCAATGTCAAGTGCAGTCACCAATTCATCATCGGTATAAATAATTCCAAGGGGGGTGCTCCAGCCCGAAGCTCCCGATAGGTTGTAGTCGCCTGTTCCTTGTCCGCTGTGATTGGGATTTACAATTACAAAGGTGTCGATTTTCTGTTGACTAGCTTTTATGATTTCGTAGGGATGAATGGCCTGGTAGCCCGAATAAATATAGCCTGCATGGGGAACAATGGCTCCTATGAGCTGCTGCTCAGCAAGGCTCAGTTCGAAGCGATTCTTTTGGGAACGACGAATACTTTCTATCAACAATTTAAGTTGCTCAGGATCAGAGGGGTAAAATTTACCGGCAAATACTGCCTGACGAATCGAAGTATCCATAAACCATAGTTAAAGGTGAAAGTGTTTAAATACAGTCGTTCCGCAGCGCTGACATTTTCCTTCGCCGTCTACTCCATTCATCACAATGTTGAAATAGGTTCGTTCAATAAGGAGTTGCTCACATTGTGGACAATAGGTGTTGCTGTGCAGTTCTGTGGCCATGTTTCCCAGGTACACATGATCGAGGTGTTTTTTTGCAAGATCGTAAAAGTGAAATAACAACTCGGGAGGTGTCGGATACTGATTGAGCTCAAAACGTGGAAAGAAGCGACTAAGGTGCAGTACTTTATCTTTTCCCAGTTCATTGGCAATCCAGCGGCACATATTGTCGAATTCATCGTCGTCGTCGTTGGCACCCGGTATTACCAGGTTCGTAAGCTCGAGGTGCCTGTCCGATTTTGCAATTTTTTTCAGGCTTTGTAAAACAGCTTGCAGTGTTGCTCCTGTGTATTTCTGATAAAAACGATTGGTAAAACCTTTTAAATCAATGTTGAACGCATCGATGTATTCCAGCAGCATTTCCAGCGGATCGGAATTGATGTAGCCATTACTAACCAAAACGGCATGCATGCCTTCCATTTTAATCAGTCGTGCAGTATCTAATACATATTCGTAGTTGATGACGGGCTCATTGTAGGTGAATGCTACACCGATGTTGTGCTTTTTTTTTCGTGCAAGGGTCAGCAGTTCGCCGGGAGTAATATTTTTAATTATTACCGGCTTGCGGTTGTCGCATTGCGAAAGGGTGTGATTTTGACAAAAAATACAATGAAGATTGCAGCCCGTTGTTCCTACCGACAAGATTTCTTTTCCCGGATAGTAATGATAGAGCGGTTTCTTCTCAATGGGGTCTGAATGACAGGCCGAAATTCGGCTATAGACCTCTGACGATAACATCCCGTTTCGGTTACGGCGAGCATGACAGTTTCCAAACCGTCCCTCTTCGATAATACAGTTTCGCGGACACAAATGGCATTGAACCTGTCTGTTTTCCTGCCTGGAATAAAACGATGCTTCATGCATATATGATCACTTTAAAGCCTCAAGTTATTCCACGAATCCAATTAATGCAAGACTTCGGACATTTTAATTGAAAAAAAGGCAGATGTCGGGTAAGAAAACGCTATCGTTGCGCATCAATTTTTTTTTGTTTTCTGGTTCTAATTTTTCCTTAATTTTCGTTAAAGTATTCATTCATAACATACCATGCCTTTTTCTTTTGTCCTTTTTCAGATAGCAATCCTTTACGGTTGTAGCCGTTTTGATATAGCTGGTTCATTCTTCCCAACGACCGGTAGTCGAACAACAACCAGGGACAAACACCACACAAATTGGGAATGGTAGTAAACATTTCTATCTGATCTTTGTAAATATTTGCCTGGTATTCTTCTGTCCAATAAGCCGCTTCATCAGTTGGTCCTTTACTTCCATACAATGCCTCGCCACCAAACTCCGAAATAAAAACAGGTTTGTCGGGGAATGCTATATTCCAGTTAGTTTCCGATGGCTTGCCCTTCCACGGAATGTACCAACCAATGTACTCATTGAGGGCAATCAGGTCGGAATAATTATACAGCGGATCCCATACATTGAAGGTATTGTTGCTATACCCTTGGGTGTTGATGACGTGCACGATCAAGCGGGTTGAATCCAATGCCTTGCACTTTTGTGTAAGGTCAATGAGGGCCTTGTTGCGATTGGGTGTGTCGGGATAGGTTTCGTTGGAAAGACTCCAAACCACTACCCCGCAGCGGTTTTTATCGCGTGTAAGCATTTCGTTCAGCATGGTTTCCATTTTGCAGGGAACTGTGCTGTCGGAGAATTCGATGTGCTGGTATATGGGCAACTCACTCCAAACCATCATACCCATCTTTTCGGCCTGCTTGATCATTTTTTCGTTGTAGGGATAATGCGACAAGCGGAGTAAATTGCAACCCAGATCTTTGGCGGCATTCAACAGAATCTGATTATCGCCGGAAGAAAAGGCGCGGGCTGCTTTGTACGGATTTTCCTCGTGCATATTCACCGCTTTAAGGAACAGGGGTTGTTTGTTGAGCAGCACCTTGTTCCCCTCTACTTCGATGCACCGAAAGCCAATTTCGTCGGTTACCTGATCGGTTTCGCTCGAAATAACTACGGTGTAAAGCTTCGGTTGTGTGGGCGACCATAATTCAAAATTCGATTTGAATTCAAGCTTTGCCTTGCCTGTAGCGTCGGTTTTGCTTCGATGCTTCAACTTTAGCTCTGGAATTTCAACTACAACTTCTTGTGAAAGGTTGTTTCCGTTCAGTTTCACCCATCCTTCCACGCTGTTCAGGCTTCCTTTTTTAAGTTGGATGAAATAATCGTGAATGAATGTTTGGCTGGTTTCGACCAGATAAACGTCGCGGGTAATGCCCCCGTAATTAAACCAGTCGTAGCCATATCCCGGCAATGCGTTGCCCTGACGGCTGTTGTTGGCCCTTACGATGAGCGTGTTCGTGCCATTTGTCACCTTGCCGGTCAGTTCGAATTGAAACGGGGTGAAACCCCCTTCGTGGCTGCCCAGCTTTTCGCCATTGAGGTAAACGTCGGCCTTGTGGTTCACGGCACCAAAATAAACGAAGGTTCGTTTTCCTTCGCGGGCAACATGGGTAAAGGGTTTCTTGTACCACACCGTGCCCTCGAGGTTTGTCAGGTCGCAGCGTTGTGAGTTAAAATCGCCGGGCACCTGCAAGTAGGGACCGCCGTCGAAGGAATATTCCACGAATTCGGTTTTGCTTTGCGCTTTCCGTTCCTGCCACACCTGCCTGTAATCGCCGGCTCCGGTTGGATCGAGAATGACTTGCCAACTGCCGTTGAGGCTGGTGGTGTTGCGGTTGTCAATATTGATCATGGCAGTTTGGGCCAACAGGTTGCCCGTAAGAACTATTGCTGTCAAAAGAACAGGAATCCTCATTTTTAAGATTGAATTCAGGAACTTCATTTTCTTTCGTTTGAATTGGTGATGGTGTTTATTTGGCTTTCAATTTGGTTTTTGCAATAGGAAGCATTCCGCTTTTGGCACTTAGGATGATTTCGCCTTTTTGATCGGTCGATTGCACAATGGCAAGGCACTTGCCCAAATGTGTTTCCATTTTGCCCCCCTTGAAGAACGTGTGGCTTTGCTGATTGCCATTGCCCACGGCCAACAGTTTTCCGGCTCCACTCACCTCGAACTCAATCAGCTTGTTGGCAAACGGAACGGGCACATCGTTGGTATCGAGCAGTTGCACCGTAACGTAGCTCAAATCCTGCTTATTGGCTTTGATGGTTTTGCAGTCGGGCGTAAGCACTATTTTTGCAACCTCGCCAGCTGTTTGCACAGCAAACGACACGGTTTTACCATCGGCTGTTTTACCGATTGCTTCCAATTTTCCGGGTTCATAAGGCACTTCCCAAAACAGGAATGCTTCATTTTTCAAGTCCCAGTTGCGGGTTCCCAACGATTTTCCATTCAAGCGAAGTTCTACATCGGGCACATTGGTGTAAACATGCACGGCCAGCGTATCGCCAATGGTTGCATGGTTCCAGTGTGCTTCAACCTTTGGCCAGTTCCAGAACGACGAAACGTTTCGGTTGCGTGCCGATGGGTCGGTTTGAACGGCCAGATAAATAATGGGTTCGTCGGTCCACAAAGCCTTTCGGAACCAGTAGCCGGGCTTGGGATGGCCGCACATGTCGATCACGCCACAATCGGCACCGCGCCAGGGCCAGTTGGGCCAGGTTTTCCAAAAGTCGCAACCGTGGCCTACATCGCCAATGCCTGCCTCGCCCAAGTAGTCAAAGCCGGTCCAAAGGAATTCACCTGCTATATAGTCTTCGGTTTGTGTAGCAAGCCACTCCTCGTAGGTGCGCATTTGCCAGCAATTGTAATCGTGGTAGGGGTACATTACTGTTTCGGAGCCATAAATTACCTGATTGGGATACTTTTTATGGTCATCGGCATAAAGTGCTTCGTGGTAATTGTAACCCACCAGATCGAGCATAGCGCCCAGGCCACTCGCGTTTACACTGGGAATGCCGTTGCTGCCGGCGGTGAAAGGGCGGGTAGTATCGTGTTTACGCGAAGCTTCGATCATCATTTTGGCAATTCGGGGGCCGTTCACTTCGTCCCACTGTTCTTTTACCTCGTTGCCAATGCTCCACGCAATGACCGACGGATGGTTGCGGTCTCTGCGGATCCAGTTTTCCACATCGCGCTGGTACCACTCCTCAAAATGAGGGGCATAGCCGTGCGGTGTTTTACCGTCCATCCATTCGTCAAAAATTTCGTCGATGACCACAAAGCCCATGCTGTCGGCATATGCAAGCAGTTCGGGTGCAGGCGGATTGTGGCTCATGCGCAGCGCATTGCAACCCATTTCTTTTAAAATTGAAAGTTGCCGTTTGTGGGTATGGTTGAAAACAGCTGCTCCCAACGGTCCGCCGTCGTGGTGGTTGTTCACACCCTTCAATTTTACCTGTTTTCCATTTAAAATGAAGCCTTTGTTGGGATCGAATTGAAAGGTACGCACACCAAAAGCTGTTGAATAGGCATCGACAAGCTGTTTGTTGGAGATGACTTCAACCTGAAGTGTGTACAAATTGGGCTGTTCAACCGACCAGAGGCTTGGTTTTTTGAGCAGGATGCTTTGTTCTACTAGCTGTTGCTGATTCGTTTTTGCCTCGAGCCTGGTTTCGGCCTTGGCGACCACTTTGCCGTTGGAGTCGAGTAGTTTGGTCAGCACCGTGCATTGTTGGTCGGTTTCGAGTTCGTTGTTCACTTCGATGCTCACATTGATGTTGGCTTCCTGCTCGTTGGCCTCAACGGTGCGGGCAAAAACGCCCCATTGGTTGATGTGGAGTTTCTCTTTGGAAATGAGCCACACATGGCGGTAAATGCCAGCGCCCGTGTACCAGCGTGAATTGTCCTGCTCGCTGGTGTTCACCTTCACCGCCATCACATTGTTTTGGCCAACAGGGTTCAAGTACGAAGTGATGTCGTAATAAAACGACGAATAGCCGTAGGGACGAATACCCAAATGATGGCCGTTGATCCAAACCTCGCTGTTGCGGTACGCACCATCGAACAGTACCGAGAGCTTTTTGTCTACAAAACCAGGATCAGTTGTAAAGTGTTTCCGATACCACCCAATGCCGCCAAAAGTATAAGCGCCGCCGGGCCCGGTTGCAAAGGCCGAATCGAAGGGTTGTTCGATGCTGAAATCGTGCGGAACGTCGAGCACGCGCCAGTTCGAATCGTCGAAACCAGGCTGTTCGGCGCCAGGCTGTTCGTTCAGTGCAAATTTCCAATCGAAATCGAATAAAATTTTGGTGTCACTGGCTGTTTGCTGGCTTGTGCAAGATGTGAATGCTACGAGGCACATCCAAATTACAATGACTGTTGTTCGTTTCATTTTTTTTGAATTATTCAGTAATTACTTCCACTTCGGCATATCCTGCAACCTGGTCGCCCCAAGTGTTTTTCAATGCTCGGAACTTGATGTAACGGGCGTTCACCGGGTTGAAATTTTTAATTTGCCACACCGGATTGTTTTTGATGTTCGAAAACTCGCCTTCGCTTACCAAGTTCCACTTTACTTTGTCGGTTGAAACATAGAATTGGTAGTTCGAGATAATTCCCGAACTCCATCGGTTTTGGTCGGGCAAGTATTTGAATCCGTTCAACTTTTGGTTGCTGCCAAGGTCAACCACCAAGTCGTAGGGCATCACCTTTTCTCCGCGTTTGTGCCAGGTGGTCGAAGGGTTTCCGTCGAAGATTCTGCTCACCTCGTCATCATCGATTCCGATTGCTTTCCACTCTTTTTTTGAAATATCGAATTTTTCGGAGCCAATGGGACTGCTTTTTCCTGTAGCGGGCTCGGTGGCAATGGCTTTCACCTCAATTATCCCATCGGCCAGGAAGGGTGCGCTATACACATTCGATTTGCTTGTTGGTTCGCTGCCATCGAGGGTGTAGTAGAAAATGGGACCTATGTCGTTGGTGGTAATTGAAACTTCACCCTTTTGGTTGCGCGCTATCGATGGAGCGTTCAGAAAGACGGGCGCATTGTAAATTCCAATGTTGGAAATGAGCGGACACGCTTTCGAATCTGAAATTGTGAAGCGCACTTTCGACGCATTCACACTTGGGAAACGCACAATGCGCTTGTAGCCCACAGTGGTTCCTTTGGCAACTTCTTTCCATTCGCCATCGGCATAGGCTTCAACTGTAAAGGCCTTTACGCGCTGCCCCAAACGGATGTATTCCTGCGCCATAAAACGATTGATGAGGGTTGGCTGGACCAAATCGATGGTCAGTGATGCTGAAGTCACGCTGTCGTCGCATGCCCAATAAGTTTCGGTGTTGCCATCAATTGCCTTTGATGCTTTGAATTTGCTGGAATTTCCACGAACGTTCGATGCTTCGGCTTTTGCTTTTTCGGCCAGGTTCAGGGCAAACGATTCCTTGATTGCTTTTCCAAATTCGATGGCCCTTTTTTCGTCACTTGGGTGAATCCGGCCGTTGGGCATAATTGGGAAGTTGAGCAACAAGGTACCGTTATGACCGATGGAGTTGTAATAGGTTTCCATCAGCTTGGGAACGGTTTTCACTTTGTCGTCCTCGCTGGGGTGATAAAACCACTCAGGACGAATGGAAGTGTTCACCTCGGCTGGCACCCACGAGTCGCCATCTTCAACACCGAAATGCAGCATTCCCCAGGGAACATCGCCGGTGGCATTCAGTAAACTCCAGTTGGTTTCGCCCACATAGCCTTCCTCGGTCCCCACCCAGCGCAGGTCGGCACGGTCGCCACCATCGTTCCAAATCACAATGTTGGGTTGCAGTTCGCGTATCATTTTGTAGGTGGGCTGCCAGTCGTAGTAAGTGGTGCGGTCTATTTTACGGATTTCGTTGGCACCGCCGTAGTAGCCGTCGCCCCCGTTGGCACCGTCGAACCAGATTTCGAAAACCTCGCCGTAATTGGTCAGCACTTCTTCGATTTGCTTTCTGAAAACGGTGATGTATTCTGGTTTTCCGTAGTCGGGATGGTTGCGGTCCCAGGGCGAAACGTAAATGCCCAGTTTCAACCCATACTCCTTGCAGGCATCGGCCATTTCGCGCAGCACGTCGCCCTTGCCGCCTTTCCACGGGGCGTTTTTAACCGAATACCCGGTGGTTTCGGTGGGCCATAAGCAGAAGCCGCAGTGGTGCTTGGCCGTGATGATGATGCCCATCATACCCGCTTCCTTGCAAATGCGTGCCCATTGCCGTGTGTCCAGAATGTCGGGATTGAAGAGGTTTACGTCTTCGTTGCCAAAGCCCCACGACTGGTCGGTGTAGGTGTTCAGTGAAAAATGAATGAACGCATAATATTCCATTTCCTGCCAGCGCAGTTGGTTTTCACTTGGGATTGGGCCACATGCTTCGGGAGCCTTGCTTGGGTTGCAAGCCGACAAGATAAAACCCGCTGCAACAACGATGGTGAACCATATTGGATTATTCATTTTATCTTATTTCAATAAATTCCGGCTCAAAAGGAGCAATGGTAAAGTTACCTGAATATTCTTTGTCGAAAAGGATACTGCGCGACTTTCTGTTCATTTTGATCTCCTTGGGTCCGCCGCTTGTGTTCAAATATAGAAAATGTTTTTCGTCGATTTTCCGGGCCATAACTCCTGATGGAACATTGGGGCCTTTTGGGATACCCAGCTCATTGATCAACTCATCGACTATCCCGCCAAGTATTGTGCCGTTGGCGGGCAAACCCAGGTAAATGGCCTTTCCTTTTCCGTAGTGGTTGATGGTCATAATCGGATAATCCTTGTCCAGACTGGTCAGTTGGCCAATCACTTCGGAACCTTTGGCTTGAACGATGTCGAACCTTGCAGCTTCCACATTAACAGCCTTTCCTTTGTAAGTGAATTCGAGCTTTTTGCCTTTGTAGCCTTTGCGCGATAACTCGTTCATGGGTTCGGTTTCTTCAAAGCCTCCAACACGAATGCCAAACACATCGCTCAACATACCTGGAAGGGTACTTCGGAATACCTGTCCGGTGGTATCCACCATGGCTGAGTTGGCGGTCATAATCACCGTTCCACCGTTTTGCACATAGTCGCGTATTTTTTGTGCTGAAACCCTGTCCATCACGGTTACGCCGGGTACGAAAAGAAGTTTGTAATCGAGCTTGCTTTGAGAAAGTTCCAGCATTTTGCAATCCATGTTGCGCCAGAAAAACATATCCCAGCAAGCTTGTACCTGGTTTTCATGTTGAACGGGAAACGAACCACCTGCAATTTGGCTGGGGAACGAAAAAGCTAATCCCACTTCAGCCTTAGCTTGGTAGGGAAAATGCTTTTCGATCTTTCTGAATTCAGAGGCTATTTGCTTGTACTCATCGTATTTACGGTTGGGAAGCCCGTCCCAGTCGATCATGCCCTGCAAATATTGTTCTTCGCCGGCCCACATGCTTTGCCAGGTCCAGCCGCACACCATTTGGTTGCCGTACATCAGGGTAACATAGGCCGATTTGCGAATGGAATTGGGCACCGAGGCCATGGTGTTGAACTCGTTGCACCAAAAAGGCTCCTTGCTTTCGAACTGAATGCGCTGAATTCCAAAGGCCGCGTTCATGTCGCCCCAAATGGTTTTGAGTGAGTTTCCAGGATAAAAACCGCAACCCTGGCGGGTCATTTTACCCGAATAGGCAATCTTTGAATAATCGAAATACTTCATCCAACTGTAGTACCAGGCGTTGGTGTTGGTGTGAACGTTCGGAGCATTGGCATGAACCACATCGAGCACTTTGAACAAAATTCCGTTCACTTCATCGGAAATGAAACGGCGGAAATCGAGGATTTTTTCGGGTGCGCCGTTCTTTGAGCCTGCTGTGGGCAAACCCACTTCGTCGAAGCTGTTCAGCCGGCGCGACCAACGGTGGGTTGCCCAGGCGTCGTTCAGTTTATCGAGCGTACCATAGCGGTTTTTCAACCAATCGATAAAACGTTGACGAACGGTTTCGGAGTAGGAGATAGGACCATCGCCCGATTCGTTGTCGATGCCAAAAGCCAGCAATGCCGGGTGTTCGGCATAGCGTTTCGAGATAGTATCGGTAAAGCGAAGGGCGTATTTTTGGTAGTTGGGATCGCCCACATCGTCCATGTAACGATGGTTGGGATATTGCACATTTCCGTTGGCATCGACTACATCGATGGAAGGAAATTTTTGGTGCAACCAGATGGGCGCCGGGCGAATGGCAATGTCTAGTATTACCTTAATTTCAGCCTTGTTCAGCTCGTCCATCACTTCATCAAACCATTCAAAGTCGAATTGCCCTTCGGCGGGTTCGTAACTGTCCCATGCCAAATGACCCAGGCGAACCACATTCAGTCCGGCTTCCTGCATCAAACGGATGTCGGTTTTTATTTTGTCGGTGTTCTTGTCGTCGTGCGGATGGTAGTTGGCCCCAACGTAAAGAACTTGTGCTTTTGCAACAACTCCCAATAGGAAAAGGGTGAAAATTAAGAGTATTAGTTGGTTTATTTTCATAGTTTTATGCTATATAAACTATTCGTGTATTTCAAGAGATTGCTTCCCGCTTCCCCGCCGTTTGCGGGGCAGGCTGTTCCTCACGGTCGCAATGACGGGTAGCTTAACGTGTAGTTGGTTAGGATGGTCGGCGGCGAAGCCGCCGACCATCCTAAGCTATTTATAATCAGTTTTGTCGTCATAGAGAGCAACGCGAAGCAATCTTTTCGAATAATTCATTTCAATCTTTCCCCTCGTAATCGAACCAGTCGAAGTCGGCAGGGTTGGTGTTGTATTTTCCGTTGCCCGAGGCGTACATGCCAATAAAGGCCCCAATAAATCCACCAATCCTTTCGTTGGAAATGTCCTTGGTGTCAGCGCTTCCCAAAAGAATGGCCTTTTTACCCTGAGGGTGTGCCCAAAATTTGTATTCCAATTCTGTAGCGCTGATTTTCAGCACCACATCGCCTTTGGGAATCACTTTGTATGTTTCTTTTTCAACTTTATCCTGAAGGTATTTTCTGAAAAGTACTACCTGTTTCCCTTCGCGCTGCGTAATTACCAAGCTGAAATGGTTGGCATCGTTTCCGCGCACCACCAGGCCAGCCTCTTCGTTATCAGCTACTGGCATAAAGCTTAATTGGGTTGAAGCGCTCATGTTAAAATCGGGTTGGCGGCGTCCTATAAAAGCAGGCGAATCTTTTTCCCTGATGCTTACTTTTGAGCCATTCAACCTCAAGTAGCCAGGCTTTTGGGTAAGCGACCAATCGGTATCGTTCGGATTGCGTAGGAAATTCCATTGCAAACCAAGTTTTTGATTGTTGAAATCGTCGCGCACGGGATCTTTCTCCCAAAGGTGTTCGGGAAGCTTAGGTGCGGGGAATTCTTCGAGCATAACACCATTGTCGCCAGCAATTGGCCAGCCGTCTTCGGTCCAGCGAACAGGGGCTAAAAAGGTTTCGCGCCCTAAATGTTGAAACCTTCCGCCTTTGGGTCGGATTCCCAAACACACCAACCACCACGAGCCATCCTGCAGTTGCACCAAATCGGCATGGCCAATGGCGTGGAGCGGACTCTCGGGCTTGTGCATATTCGAGATAACCGGGTTGTACGGGCTGGCGTCGTAAGGTCCATAGGGCGATTTGCTACGCTGTATCACTTCCCGATGTTCGTAACCTGTGCCTCCCTCGGCCGACATCAGGTAATAATATTCGCCAATTTTATACATATGCGGCCCCTCGGGTGATGATCCCCCCAGGCCTGCTGCAACTTTTTGCAGTGGTTTTACGAATTGTTTCCTAAGCGGATCGAATGTGCCCACCATGAAGCTACCATTGTTGTCAGGGCTTACCCAATACATGCTGTCGTTGGCAAAGGTCATCGACGGATCGACATACCAATTACCCACCCAAACTGGTTCGGACCACGGACCTGCCGGATTGGTGGCCGTTACGTAGAACACGCCTTGAGTACCCTTGCCGCCGTAATTGGTGCACGAGATGTAGTACGTGCCCTTGTGGTAACGGAGTGCAGGCGCATAATTTCCACCTGACGAACCGGCACCTTCCATCGGGCAGGAGCTTGGCCGATCCAAAGCATAGCCTATCATTTTCCAGTTAACCAAATCCTTGCTGTGATAGACGGGCAAGCCTGGATAAAACTCGAACGTAGAAGTAACCAGGTAAAAATCATCGCCCACACGGCAGATGCTTGGGTCGGGATTCATTCCGCTTATGATCGGGTTTTTATAGGTTCTTTGACCGATAACATTCGTATAGGAAACTGTCATAAGAATCATCATTACGAATGATATAAAAGGATGGCTGAATTTCATAATTTATTTTTTAAGTACCATTTTTCTCGTTGTTATACTAGTGCCCACCTTCAATTGATAAAAGTACAATCCCTCAGGCCATGTACTTCCATTGAATTCAACCTGATGTGAGCCCGAAGACAATTCACCATTGATAAGGGTGGAGACTTTCCTTCCTGTTTGGTCGTATACATCCAAAACAACCGAAGCTGTTGATTTAGTTTGGAATTGTATGGTTGTCCTGGCAGTAAATGGGTTGGGATAATTCATTAAACCCAGTTTGTTTTCCTCAATTTGGGCAAGTGAAGTGGGATACAGAAGCTTGTTACCTGCTTCAATCATAATAAACTGAACCGACATGGCAGGCACGTCCAATTGAATAGCCTGATCAACGGAATATGCATTTGCCGGAATCGTTTCAAGGTTTTCACGCGGGCCCCACTGGGTACCTGTTGCTTCCTCGCCATTAACAGATACATAATGGGAAAAATCCCCATTATCGCTACCGCCGGTCAGTGAGTAGGTATAGAATTGATCTCCGACACCAATATCCAATGGGTCTATTTTTACAAGCTGAGCTGATTTTCCTTTATTTACAATCACAAGCCCTGTTTCACCAGAGTCAAATCTGGAAGCATATGCTAATATATTGGTGTTGGATGAGTTCGCAGCAATGGCATGGTCTCCGGTAAACTTTTGCTGATAATAAGCATAATAAAAATCAGGACGTGGTTGCCACCTCAAACTGTTGTTATCTCCAAAATAAAACATTCCATCCTCACCAGTGGCAAGTAACCATCTTGCGCCTAATCCAAAATTATTCTTAATTAATTCATTAAACAGCACTGTTGCCTGCATGCCATTGATGAATGAACGCCCCATGGTTGGATTGGCCGAATTGTAGTTCATATTATACTCAGTAATAGCTACAGGTTTTTGGAAAGCATTTTTGTTAGCAATGTCCTGTCGAATAAAACTGATATTTTTCTTTGGCTCAGACGCTGCAACTGATAATAAATTCTCAGCGTTTGCATCTTTTCCAAAATAGTTATGCATGACATAAAAATCAGCCAAATCGCCAATTTCGGAAAAAACTCCTTTATTCCAGGTCCTATCCACCGAATTCCAGCTATTGGTACCATCATAATGCAGCACCTGGGCACCAATATATATTGTTGCACCTACTTCAGTTGCAGCGGCTCTCATCGAATCGGCAAAGACTCTAAAATGCTGGCCGTAAAGCTGACCGGTAATAATTTCTGGTTGTCCATCCTTGTTGGCACTGGTATCGATCTTCCAACCGGCTTCCCATGGACCAGCGTTTTCGTTGCCTATCTCCCAAAATTTTGTCCGCCCTTTGTCGTAACGCACCCATTGAGCTGCCAAATGGGCTGCCTGCGCAACGGGATTCTCGCTCAACCCGTAACGGGCATAACCATAATTGACTGTTATAAGTCCCTGCGAACCGGTTTGCTGGCGTAATTTGTAATAGTTATCCGTTGTAGTAGGCCAGTCATTTTTTCCTGAAATAGCGTAAAATTTCTCTCGCGCACCCGATGAATCGTAGGCAGAGTCAGGTACATCGGAAGGAGCTCCATTCCAGAAAAATATATTGGACCAACTCCCTCCCGGGAAACGAATCAACGAAGGATTTAACAACCTGGTGTTTTCCACAAATTTTGCTTCACCTGTTACATTTCCACACCAAACAGCGATGGCGTTTCCAAAAACGTATTTCGCTATTTGGCCAAGCGTATCGGCAGCCAGGGTGACAGTTACAGTTGGCTCATTGACTGTTTTGTTTGCCGCTGTTGAAATTGGGATGACAGCATTTTTGGGTTCAAAATCCTCTAAAAAGCAGTTTGTGTTTTGCGCAAATACCGATGTTGCAAAAACAACAGCAAGCCCCCATGTTAGTGTACTTTTAAGTATAAATTTCATTTTATTTAAAGGTTTAATTAGAATAGTATTATTCACAAAATCAGTCAAGTACCATTACGAATCCTCCTTTGGCATTCATTGTAAGCTTGTATTTATCCTGATTATTCGCATCCAATTTTGTCTTTGAAAACAGCTGGCCATCTTCTCCGTCGGTAAATAGCATTGCATGATCCTTTTTGAAGGAAATTAAATCGAGGCTGATTGTTTTCACTTCGTTTTCGCCATTAATCCCTGAGATGTACCAGCGATCGCCACTTCGACGGGCTATGACGACATATTTCCCTGGAAAACCATCTATGAATTCTACATCGTCCCAATTGTCGGGAAGGGTCTTCAAGAATTCCTTTACATCATCCGAAACTTGCGCCATTCCTTCGGGCGATTGGGCATAGTGCTGTATTCCTGACAAGAACATCACCGAAAGAGCCAATTCAAAGGCCGGTGTGGTTTTTCTGATGCAATTTGAATGTGTTAGCCCAGTGAGGTTCATGGGGGTAAAATCCATGGGATCGAAGGCATTTCTTGTGAACGGCAACATGGTGCAATGGTTGGCTTGCTTATCGGCTGCATTTTGATCAAAGGTAACCATCTCCATGCCATAAATGGCTTCGGCTGTTACCAGGTGAGGATAAGTTCTGTGCCAACCTCGCGGCAAAGTGCAGCCATGAAAATTGACAAGCAGTTGATATTTTGCCGCATCGTTCAAAATGTCGATGTAGTATTGGATCATGCTTTGACCATCGCCACCAAAGAAGTCAATCTTCACTCCTTTGATGCCCATATCATGCAGGCGACTGAATTCTTTCTCCCGACTTTCTTTTGTCAGCATCATGTCCCTGGGATGATAGTGGGTAATTGTGTTCCAGTCGCCGGCTGAGTTGTACCACATGAGCAAGCCCACATTTTTTTGTGCGGCATACAAGGCCAGTTCGGCTATCTTTTCGTACCCAATTTGCGTATCCCAATTGGCATCAACCAGGCAATATTGCCAGTTCATTTCAGCGGCAAAGTCGATGTATTTTTTCTGTTCATCGTAAACAACCCTGTCTTCTTTGCTGTTGATCCAGCTCCAGGAAGCTTTTCCAAATTGGAGGAACGAAGGATCAAGATCGATTGCCTTTGGTGCCAGGTCAGTTCCCAGCGTTGATTCAACAATGGTTTTCAGACTTCCAATCGTCACGATGCGCCACGGTGTGAGCCAGGGTTTATTGTTTATGGGCAGATAGCCTCCGCCAGTAAAAACTTCCCTCGGATCGGCAAAGCCAATTGAATAAACAGATGACGCCGATTCGTTGACAAGCCTTGTGCCACAATAAGTTCCATCGAGCGCTGCTTCGGTTATCAACACCCATGTGTCGTTTGTTTTAAACAAGGCAGGGTACACCCAACCCGATTTCAAGGGCGAAACCGTACCCACCGGTATATTTTGGAAATAATGTTCTTCATACGACGGATGGCACTGGTTCCATCCGGTTTTGGCCTCGCTCATGGGCTGAAGCCAGGCCTTTGTGCTTGCGTCGAATGTAAACGAGGTCGATTCGCTTCGAATGGTTTCGTTGTTGGTGACCCATGGAAACGAATACCTGAAGGCCACACCATCGTTGGAAATCTGGAAAATGACATCCATTTTTTTATCTTTTTCATTCACAAAAGAAGCCACCACTTGATTGGCTTCATAAAGGATGCTGCTTTTTTTCGCATTCTGAATTTCATAGCGATCTGTCACCATTTCCGGTTTTGATACGGCATGCAATTTCAATCCAAGGGTAAAATCGTGCCCATCCATCAAAACGCCCAAAGCAGAAGGCTGGATAATGCGTTCGTTCGATTTGAGCACTTCGTATTGAATTTCACCTGAATCGGACAGGTAAACATTTACTTTTATCGATTTATCGGGACTCAGCAATTGAGCCACTTGTTTGTTACTCAGTTGGCCGGGCGTGCAACCAGTCCAAACAATTAAACCGATGAAAAACCCAATAATTAGGGTCGTATTTTTCTGAATCATTTTATTCATTGTCATTCCTTGTAGTTGGATAATGGACTAATCAATGAATTTCCATTCATCAAAGCTCAATTCTTCTCCACTAAACACGAAATAGATGTTTCCGACTCCTCGATCCATTTTCTGTCTTATTTTCTTTGAAAGCGTCGTCCATTCTTTTTCGTCGCATTTAAGTGAAACTAGAGGAGTGCCTTCAAGATGATTTACATAAATATCAATTTGTCCTTTTCCTTTCACCCTGGCTTCGAATTTGCCAGGATTTTGTTGGCTAAAATCGGCTCCCCGTACCATGAGACATTGTTTGTCGGCTTTTCCTTTGGCAACCATATTGCCCGGTTGGCCTAGCGCTTCAAACTGAACTTGCCCCGAAGTGCCTGCGGTGGTTTCTGCTTGTTGAAGAATATATGGATTTAATGGCTTAAGCTGCGATGTACCTTCGTAGCTTGCTTTGCTCATGCTGATATTCACATGCTCTTCGTCTACCTGGATTTCTTCGATACCCACATTCCGAAAACCACCTTTTGTGCCAAAATAATCCTGTAAATACATGGCATGGTAAGCCAGATAATATTTCCCCTTATAGTTGAATAGATGCGTGTGATTGTTTGTATGTGGCCCCACCTGAACGTCGCCTGCATTCTTAAAGTAATTGTTGCGATAGATCCAACTATTCGGATCTAACGGTGTTTTGCTCGTCATGTACGACATGCAGCATTGGGTTGGTTTGTCGATGTTTTCATAAGGCCATTCGGTGCGTTCGACCCAGCTTGTATTGTAGGTATAAACCCAGGTTCCATTGAAGTAGTTAAGTTCGCTTGCCTCAAAAAAATAGGGAGCAGGTATTCTGGCAGCATCACTCGCCAGGCTGATCATATCGGCTCCTAATTTGACGATTCTGGAATTATCCGGCATGTATTGCGTCTTTGGTGTTCCGCCCCCAAAAGCCAGCCAGCCTGTACCCTGGTCGTCAATTACAACTCCCGGGTCGAAGGGAGCTTCAACATCGTTGACACTTGGTACCGAACGATCGACCAGGTTCTTTCCCAATGGGTCTTTCCAAGGGCCAACAGGCGAGGTGGCGGTAAGTACCGCTGAGCCAATGCCGCTGTTGGAGTAATATAAATAGAAATGCGTTTTGCCATCTGCTTCCACCCGCGATGTAATGGAAGGTGCCCATGAATTCTTGCTCCATGGGGCCAGTTCGGCAGTATTAATGAGGCCATGATACGTCCAGTTGACCATGTCGTCGGAAGACATCATTACCAGTGAGCGGATGCGCTCGTATGAGTTTTTGCCATCCTTTCCAAGCTGCTCATACTGTTGATGGTCGTTGGTGGCATACACATAGATTCGTCCTTCATATTCCACCGCTGTTGGGTCGGCCGTAAACATAAAGTCCAATAAGGGATTCGCGTTGTTCGAGGTCAGCTTGGGCGAAACTTTGGCGAATTTTTCCGTCAGGTTTTCGTTCTGCACCTTTGGTTTATTTGCATTCGTCTGTGCGTCCACATTGTTCTGGCATCCTATAAAGAAGATCGCAAGGGCAATACATAGAATTATTTTTTTTTGAATCATGATGTATTTAATTATTTATTATACAAAAGCAAAATGCTCGTCATGCCTGGTTTCATTGTCTTTGACTTTCTCTCTTTTCAAAACTACAGGAAGGAGAATATGCTGGCTGTCAAAAAAATTTCAAAAATTATCCAAATCCTATCATTATATATTGAAGGGTACTTGAATGTCAACAAAGCCTCAACATTTAAGTAAGTTGCATTTGCAGAACTTTACTAAATTTGCTTCATGTATTTTCCTGAAATAATTCTGATAATTAAATAAATGCAACAATGGGTAGCAGTAAGCTTTTTTTAAGATACCTGTTGTTTGGAATTTTGTTTCTTCAAGCCTTCATGTGTTTTCCTTCCAATCATGAAAGGTTTTTGCATTTTACCGAAGCTGAAGGCTTTCCACGAAACATTACCACTTGTTTGGCCAAAGACCAGTATGGCTATATTTGGATTGGAACCAACAATAGTATTGTACGTTTTGATGGTAAAGAATTCAAGGTTTATAGCGATTTGGAAAATTGTGCAATCAACGCGCTATTGTATGACTGCAAGCATAACTTATGGGTCGGAACATCTCATGGTCTTTACAAATATAATCCTGTAAGCGATTTTTTTGAATTGGTAATGAGCGGATTTATATCCGAACTAAACGAAGACAATAATGACGTTTATTTCTTAATGATGTCGGATATATACCGAATAAGCGAAACAGGAATTGAAACACTAATGCATGTTGAGAACATCACCAGTTTGTGTTTTTCTGACGACGGACTTTGGATTAGCAAAAACAGTGATGGCATTACACTTTTCGATAGAGAAAGCAATTTTAGTCATGTTAAGGCATCGCTACTTAAAAATTTCAAGGTAGCCCGGTTAAACATGATCGACAATGAGCTTTTTGTTGGCATGTTTGATGGTCAATTATTCAAGTTAGCAAACGATTATGAAATCCAAAAAATTGAACTCAATAACCACTATTATATTGCAGCTTGTCAAAAAGTTAGAAACCAAATATGGATCGCGACAGATGGAAATGGCATTTTCATACTTGATCAGAACTTAAAAAAGATCAAGAAACTGGACAGAAATGAGGGTTCACCTTCTTCAATAAGTACCAATAGTATTTACGATATTCTGATTGGAGATAATGATGAAATATGGCTGGCAAATTATGGGGCCGGATTAACCTGCATTTTACCAGATAATCAGCTGTTTCAAAATATACTTCCCGAAAATGGGAATCAAAATTCCCTGGTTGCTAACGATGGTGTTGCCGTATTGGTTAAAGAACCCTATGTTTATTTCGGCACAAATTATGGTTTATCAAAGTGGGATGAAAGTCAGAATCAATTTCTGAATTTGACGAGTAAAAGCTTGCAAAAAGAATTAAACGGGACAAAAGTGACAGCCATTTACGTCGACCGTGATCATACAGTATGGGTTGGAACTTATGATGGATTGCTTGGCCATTACACCTCCGATTTAAAGTTAATCCGGTCCTATCATCCATGTAGTCGGTTTCCTGACGAAATGCAGCGCATCATTGGGATTAAGGAATTTAATAAGGATAATTTAGCAATTCTAACCCAGTTCCACTCCCAAATCTTATTGAATTTTAATAAGTCAAGCGGGCAAACCGAGGTTTTTGAACTATTTCAGAAAGGTAGCAACTATACGTATTGCCTGTCGAATTCATTGAGGATGAACCAAAAGGGCGAGCTTTTGGCTGTTATTACCGATATGGGATTATTTCATGTAAACTGGGGCGATAAGGTGCTTGAAAACAGGCTTTCAGAAATGAATTCCAGGCTTCAATGTTACATCACCGATTTCTATAACGACAACAGTGGAAATTACTGGATAACTTCTTCAACTGATGGGTTAATTTTTGCCAGTCCCGATGGAGAAATTGTGCGTAAGTGGTCTGAAAAAGATGGACTACCCTCGAATAAATTAATCCGGATTGAATCGACCGACGACCGCTACCTATGGATCAGCACCGTATCGGGAATCTGCCGTTTCGACACAAAAACCCAGGAAGTTTTGAATTTTAACAACCGGGATGGGCTGCCTGCCAATGAATTTCATGATATGGTTTCTACTAGCATCGACGACGGGCGGATCATATTCGGCTCACTGGCCGGTTTTACCATTATCGACCCTTCGAAAGTTGAACAAGATACTTTTCAACCCGAAGTAGTCATTTCCGACATTACCTTTCAAAACCAAAGTATCAGACAAGCCGATGGGGAACAAATATTAACTCAGCCATTGGAAGCAACAAAAGAAATTACACTCCCTTACAATAAAAATTCGTTTTCAATTCATTATTTTACAAAGAACAAAAACTTCTCAAAGTACCAAAATTACGAATACCGCCTGCTTGGCTTAGAAGAAAATTGGTCATTTCAGGGCGAAACAAACTACACCACCTACACCAATTTATCGCCGGGTGAATATGTTTTTGAGATCAAAAACACCAATAAAAACCAACAGGGAATTACTACAAGACTAAAGCTTAACATTGCCCCACCCTGGTACTTTAGCTGGTATGCCTATCTTTTTTATATAGTCCTATTTTTTATTATTCTATACTTGTCAATTTATGCCTTTCTTAAGCGATTTGAATTGTTGAAAGAAAAAGAGATCGGCAAAATAAAAATTCAACAGGAACATGAGCTTACTGAAAAGAAGCTGGCATTTTTTACCAACATTTCCCACGATTTGAAAACACCTTTAAGCCTCATTGATGCGCCACTGACTGATTTATTAAATAGTAAAAACCTGGATCAGGAAGCCATCGAAAAACTTAACATGATTCAACGGAATTCAAAGAGGCTTTACAAGTTAATTACCGATTTGCTTGATTTCAGGGTAATTGCCCAAAAACAATCGATACTTAGAATCAATGAAACCAATATCAACCATCTGATTGCAGAAATTGCTGATACATTTAATGAAGAATGCAAAAACAAATCGATTCAGCTGAAGCGTGAAATCAAAGAAAAACTGATTGGTTATATCGATGCACAAAAACTGGAGAAAGTATTATGGAATCTGCTTTCCAATGCATTGAAATTTACTTCTGCCGACGCTTGTGTTTCAATTCAGGCTAAAGACTGCCTCATTGACGAAATACGGTACCTGCAACTTATTATCAGGGACACTGGTATTGGAATAGCAAAAGAGGAGCAAAGCAAGGTTTTCGACCGCTTTTATCAAGTTCAAAACACGAATAGTGAAAACAAGGAAGGCACGGGTATAGGACTCTCAATCGTAAAAGAACTGATAGAATTTCATAAAGGTAAAATAGAAATAGCATCTGAATTATGGCAGGGAACAAGCTTCACAATTTACATTCCAATTGACAAAAGAATTTATGATGAGATGGAAATTGCGGAGGAAGTACTCAATCAAGAATTAACTTATGATATTGATAATAAGTCTTTTTCGGTCGCTCGACAAAATGTGCGTTACAATTTACAAAACTTATTAATTGTTGAAGACAACCATGAATTACGCCACTATTTAGCCAAACATTTCGAAAAGCATTATAAGATATATACAGCTGAAGACGGTTTGACGGGTTTAGAATTAGCCAAAGAAAAAAGCCCTGACATAATAATAAGTGATGTTCAAATGCCAAACATGAATGGCTACGAGTTTTGTAAGGCAATACGGCAGAACTTTGAAATTTCGCATATTCCTGTTATCCTGTTAACGGCAAATAATACGATTGAGCAACAAATAGAAGGCTTATCGTACGGGGCTGACTTATACATCACAAAACCATTTGATATTAATTTACTCGATGTTCAAATTCATACAATGCTGGAAAACAGAAAGGTGCTCAGAAAAAAATTTAAAGGAATTGAACCTGTTTTGGATGCAGAAGCAACATTACCACAAAAAGACATCGATTTTATTAATAATCTGAGAAGTTTCATAGAGGAAAACATCATGGATCCAACGCTCAATGTTGAGTCGCTTGCCGAGCAGCATGCTTTAAGCATTGCCCAGCTGCATCGCAAGATAAAAGCATTAAGCGATACCACACCAAATAACTTAATCAAATCGATACGTTTAGGAATGGCATACAAACTGATAAAGGAGGACGGGCTGCGAGCTTCCGAGGCAGCCTATCAAACCGGTTTTAGTAGCCCTAGTTATTTTACCAGATGTTTTAAAGATGAATTTGGAGAAAATCCGTCTCAGATTAATTTACCTTCAGGAAATTAACTGGCTAATTCGTTTTACTTCGCAAAAAACAAACACGATGGGATGGGGGCCAGGTAAATAATACAAAAAAACCCTGTCGGAAACGACAAGGTTTATCTTGCACGGGAGGAGCGACTCGAACGCCCGACACCTGGTTTTGGAGACCAGTGCTCTACCAACTGAGCTACACCCGTGTTTTGCTTAACAGCGCTGCAAATATAAGCGAATTCTTGTTTCTGCCAAAGCAGCATTGCAAAAAAAGTAAAAAGCTTTTTGTACGCTTCTACGATTGTTTTTATTCTGAACTACTTAATCAGAAAGTCGAGCAGTTTTTTCTCTCCAATGTAGCCTTCAAGCCGGTCGTTAATGGCAACTGCACTCACTCCAGCGGGTGTTCCCGTGTAAATCAGATCGCCGGTTTTCAGCGTAAAGTACTTCGAGATGTGTTCGATTAATTCATCAAAGGGAAAAATCATCTGGGCCGAACTGCCCTGTTGCCGCGTGCTGCCGTTGATGTCGAGCCGGAAAGGGATGTCTTCTTTTTTCAGCTCATCAATCGGAATAAACTCATCGCTGATGGCTGCTGAAAAGTCAAAGGCTTTGGCCTTCTCCCACGGCAGCCCCTTGGCTTTTAGTTTTGCCTGTAAATCGCGGGCTGTAAAGTCTATGCCAAGCCCCACCGAACTGTAATAGCGGGGTGCAAAACGACGCTCAATATTTTTTCCCAGACGGTCGATTTTTATTACCAGTTCCACTTCGTGGTGCAGGTCTTCAGAAAACGAAGGGATAAAAAATGGTCTGTTCTTGCGTAATATGGCTGAGTCGGGCTTCAGAAAGATAACTGGTTCTGAAGGTTTCTCATTCTGCAATTCCTTGATGTGGTCGACGTAGTTACGACCAATACAAATGATTTTCATGCTCTTTTTTTCTTGCTAAATTATTTTTTGTTTTATTCTACTGCATTTACGATTCCCGAAAGAAAACTGTTGTAATCGAATTCCCCTTTTTTGGAAAAACCGGTACGTACCACCACCAGCTCTTTCGAGGGAATGATGTAAATGTACTGGCCGTCATGCCCGCGGCAACAATACATGTCGCGGGGCACATCGGGATAATCGTTTCCCGACTGATTTAACCAAAAGAAAGCACCGTACTGACCATCGGAACCATTGGCAACGGTGGTGGTATAGTCAACCCAGTTGTCAGGCAGAAGTTGCTCACCCAGCCAGTTCCCATTGTTCAGGTAAAGCAGTCCAAAGCGGGCATAATCGCGCATGGTGGCGTACAGGTACGATGAACCTACAAAGGTTCCTGAAGCATCCAGCTCGAAAACGGCACTGGTCATGCCAATTTTGTTGAACAGCCGTTCCCGGGGAAAGGCATGGTAGAGGGCATCGTTGCCGATTGTTTTTCTGAGCAGATAACTTACAATGTTGGTACTTCCCGATGAATACTCCCAGACAGAATCGGGAGTGAATTCGGCAGGTTTTTCGTAGGCAAAACGGGCCATGTCGCCTTCCTTGTGCAGCATGTTGTTTACATCGGAACTGTTGCCGTAGTTTTCGTTCCATTCAAGTCCGCTATTCATGTGCATCAGATGATTGATGGTGATCTTACGGCGCTCGTCGTTTTGCCATGCTTCAAGTGCAATTGGTTCATTGATATCCAGACGGCCGTCTTTTACAAGCATGCCGGTGAGTGCATTGGTAAAGCTCTTGGCCATCGACCAGCTGAGAAACTTATTATCGGCACTTAGTCCCGGGGCATAGCGTTCGGCAAGTGGCTGTCCTTTGTATACCACCATAACGGCAAAAGTTCCCTTGTATGGGAGGGTATCGGCAAAAGCCTGACCGAGGGTTGTGTTCAATGCATCCATGTCTACACCCGGAGGAATACTGTCGGCCATCCGGTTGCCCATGGGCCAGTCGATGGTATCAGCATTTTCAGGAAGAACGGGTGCTTTTGGGTAATTGCGTTTTAGTATCTCGTCTTTACTGTAATCGTTTACCAGGGTGCATCCATAGCCATCGATGTAAACCGAAGTCGACCGATGCCACAAAAAGCGGCTGCTGACTTCTTTCACATCTTCATCAACTTTGTTTTTATTCATCTTGATGAAGGAAAAATTCAGGTCGGTTTGCTCCATTGCTTCCTGTGTGCGATTGGCTACAAATACCCCCGATGAGAGGTTTTTCGCCGAATAACCGGTGATGATGGGCAGCAGGGGGCTCATGTAGAAATAAGCGCCCAGCAGTGCAAGAACAAGCACGCCAATAATGATTCTTCTGGTTTTCATAGTATCAGTTTTTTGCAGGACAAAGCTTCATTGTTTTAACAAATATAAAACAAATAAGCAGGGAATTACGGCCATAGCCAGGCTTATTCTACCGAAAACAGTATTGCGGTGTTGAAAGGCAATGCTTAGTTGTTGCTAAAAAAGAAAGCACATCCTTGTTTGATGTGCTTTCTTTTTAATCCGTGTATTGCAGACACTAATCTTCAAAAATCAGTACCTTCTCAATTTCGTCGCCCTGGCGGATGGCATCGATTACTTCGAGCCCCTCGTACACCTTGCCAAAACAAGTGTGATTGCGATCGAGGTGCGCTGTATTTTCACGGCTGTGGCAGATGAAGAACTGTGAACCTCCGGTATTACGTCCGGCATGAGCCATCGACAGTACTCCGCGATCGTGGTATTGGTTATTGCCACTGGTTTCGCATGGAATGGTGTAACCCGGACCACCGGTTCCATCGCCTTTGGGGCAGCCCCCCTGAATGACAAAGTTGGGAATTACCCGGTGAAAAGTTAAGCCATCGTAATAACCATCTTCGGAAAGCTTAACAAAATTCTGAACAGTTCCCGGAGCATCTTCTTCGTAAAATTTTACTTTCATAACACCTTTACTGGTGTGTATCTCTGCTTTTAACATTGTGTTTTGTTTTTAATTAAGAAAGCACAAAAATAAGGCTTTTATTGCATTTTAAGTAACAATTGATACCAGGAGCCGAAACAGAAGGCTAAAGGCAGATGTTTCGACACAAAAGACCGGAGACAAAGGTTGCAGAAAAATGCAGGTGATAAGGCAAGTTATCAATTGCCTGCCTTGTCTCCCGCATTTTTAATTCTTCTGATTTTAATGTTAAGATAGGCAAAAAGGATGGTCATTAATGGGCTGATAATGTTAAAGAAAGCATAGGGTACATAAGCAAGCGTGGGAACTCCCAATACTTTTGCCTGAGTGGCTCCACAGGTATTCCACGGAATGAGGACCGAAGTCATGGTTCCCGAGTCTTCAAGAGTGCGACTAAGCACTTCTGGTTTCAGTCCTTTTTTTGCATACGAGCCCTTAAACATTCGGCCTGGAACTACAATTGAAATGTACTGGTCGGAGGCTGTTGTGTTGAAAAATATGCAGGAAACAACAGTGGCTGTAACCAGTGAACCGGTTGATTGTGCTCGTTCTACAATGGGGCGCGTAATGCGTTCGAGTAAGCCTGCGGCTTCCATTACCCCACCGAAAACCATGGCCGTAAGGATGAGCCACACTGTGTTCAGCATGCCTTTCATGCCCGAGGTACTCAATAGCTCATTAACTGCTTCGTTGGAGGTACTCAAACTCACATCACCAAACATGGCCTGCATGACGGCCATATACGATTCTTTTAGATAATTTTGAGAACCTGAGCCAAGTTGATGGATGATTTCGGGCTGAAATATTACCGCAAAGATTCCTCCCAACAAGGTGCCAATCATCAACGATGGCAGCGGAGGAACCTTCAAAACAATAACGGTAAACAATAGTGCCGGAACCAGTAACAACCACAATGAAGTGTTGAAGGTATTGTCGATGGCCTGTTGAACAGCAGATATGTCGATGGCTTTCGATTGATAATCGAACATCAGGCCCATTACAATGAAAATGATCAGTGTGAGAACAAGAGAAGGCACTGTGGTATATGCCATGTAGCGGATGTGAGTAAACAGATCGGTGCCGGCCATGGCAGGTGCCAGGTTGGTTGTATCGGAAAGTGGTGACATTTTATCACCAAAATAAGCACCTGAGATAATGGCACCAGCAACAACAGCTTCGTTAAAACCCATGGCCTTGCCAATTCCAAGCAAGGCAATTCCGATGGTTGCAATGGTCGACCAGGAACTCCCGGTAACCACCGAAACAATGGCACTTACCACCACGGCAGTTACAAGAAAGATCTTAGGGTGAATAATGTCGAGTCCGTAGTATACAAGCGCAGGAACGACTCCGCTGATCATCCAGGTTCCTGCCAGCGAACCAATCAAAAGCAAAATAAGCATTGATGGCATAGCCGATCCAATGGTTTTTATAATCCGGTGGTTGATGGCTTCCCATTGGTAACCAAGTCGATGTGCAATTACGATACCCAGCGACGCTGCCAAAAGCAAGGAAATCTGATTAGGACCTGCCAGTACATCATCGAAAATAAATACATTTGAAGTAAGCAACACAATCAACAGCAGAATGGGTAGCAGGGCAACTAAAAAACCGGGTTTTCTGATCATAATTATCATTTGAATGATGCGACAGTAAAAGTGTTAAATACACTCATAAATATCAAATTAAAATGATGATAGTTGAATTAATTTGCTTAGAATTGTTACATGTTAACAAAATCTTTTGACAATGTTGTTTGATTTTTGGCCACTATAAGCCTAAATTTATAGAGCTAAGTGAACTGGTTAAAGGTGATATGTATCGAATGTTACTAGGCATATTTTTTTGCTTCGTTTTTTCAGTAAATGCTAATGCCCAACAAACAGGGCGTTTTTATATTACCGGAAAGGTGCAGGTAGAGCAGGGGATAACCGATGGGACAACTATTCAGGTTTTCCGCGACGGTGGCCTGCTACATACTATTGCCGTAAACCGAACCGGAAATTTCAGAATTGGGCTTGAGCTTCAGCACGCTTATCGCTTTGCTTTTATGAAGGATGATTTCTACCCCAAACAAATCGAAATTAATACACATGTACCTCCCGAAATTTGTGAGGAAGACTGTGAATTCCCGCCTTATCAAATCACTGTGATGCTTTATCGCAAAGTGCCGGGTGTTCAGTCCCTTTCAGAGGAAACAGGTCAGATTGCCTACAATGCCCGGATTGATAATTTCGATGTGGTAAAACTACAGGAAGCAAAAGCCGAATTGTTGGATGTTAGAAAAATTCTGAGCGAAGTAAAGTTGACAAGCGAAAATTACGAGAAGCAAAGCAAACAGAACAAGCAGGACCAATATCAACAACTGATAAAAAAGGCCAATACTTCTTACCAACAGAAAAATTATGAAGCAGCAATGAATGGTTTTCGCGATGCTTTATTGATATTTCCCTGGCAAACTGCTCCCCGGCAAATGGTTAGTCAGATGTATGAAAAGATGGTCGAAGATGAACTGATTGATGCCTTTGGGGCACCGTCGGAGAAGAATTTCACCCAATTGTTGAATTATGCAGATCAAAGTTTTAAAGAAAGAGAGTATACTGTTTCCAAGGTGGCATACAATGCGACTTTAAGCATTAAGCCCAACGATGAGCAGCTAAAAGCAAAATTATACAATGCCTCGATGGAAGTCGAAAAACTGTACAATCTGGCCATGGCCGAAGTGGCTCATCAACGTGAAGTGTATTTGAGCCGTAGCGCAAAATACAAAGAACTCACCGAGCTGGGTGATAAGGCTTTTCTTCAGCAAAATCTGGCCGACGCCCGGGAGTTTTATGCACAAGCCGCTACACAGATTGATGAAAATAGTCTGGCCATACTCATGGTAAAGAAAATTAATGAACTACTTACTGACGACAGTCTGGCGCAGAAAATGGCAAAGGAAAAGCAGGCGGCCGAAATGGAAAGACTGAGAGCTGCCCGTGCCCGTGCATACAATGATGCTGTTGAAGAAGCCGACCGACTCTTTAATGAGCGCATGTATCGCGATGCCATTGAGTATTACGAGCTGGCTCTTACAGTAAAAGATTATGAGTTTTATCCCAAAAACCAAATCCGCCTTATTAATGAGATACTGGCTGATCTTCAGCTGCGGGGTGAAGAATACAACAAACTGCTGCGACAAGCACAGGAACAAATGAATCATGAAGCCTATCAGCCGGCAAGAGCACTTTATGTTGAAGCGCATGAATTGATCAAAGATGAAAAATATGCTTTGATGAAAATTAAAGCCATCGACGAGTTGCTGGCTGCAGAGAAAGAACAGGAAGCAGTCAATCGAAAGTATAATGATTTAATCAGCAAGGCAGATCAACAGCTTGATTCCAAAGCTTACGAAGCAGCCATCTCGCTTTATCAGGAAGCACTTACCATAAAACCACGCGAAGAATATCCCAATAAACAGATTTCTTTAATAAGAGGAATTCTTTCGCGGGAGATGGACGAGCAGAAAAGGCTTGCTCAGTCAAAACGAGATTTTGAACATACCATTGAGCTGGCCGATCAGGCTTTTGACAAGGAGTCCTACGAAGCAGCACGTTCACTTTATCAACAGGCGCTGCTCATTATTCCCGGGCAGAAATATCCCCTGACACAGATCGACCGGATCGAATCGATTCTTTATAGTAAAACCATGGAAACTGCCACGTCTTCGGCACTTGATCAAATTGATTTTTCGAATCTTGATAATCTGAGTAGCGGTGATCGTGAAGCTGCCTATAATGAGGCGATGAGCCTGGGGGAATCGTTTATGAAAACCGAGGAGTGGGGAATTGCACGTTTTTATTTCCGTCGGGCTTTGGCGTTGCGTTCTGGTGATCGGCTTGCCAGTGAAAAAATAGCCTTGGTCGATCAAAAAATAAGGGGGGGCAGCGTTGATGAAAATCAATTTCGGGAAATCATTCAAAAGGCCGATGAGGCATACGAAACCGGTGATTTTGGGGTGGCTCGCTTTTATTACAGCAAGGCGAAGGAAATTAAAAGCGACGATGTTTATGTTAATGAACGTCTGCTGGTGGTGTCGCGACTTGCACAATCAACAGCCTCGAGAGTAGCCAACCGCGAATACGATACAGCCATTCAAAAGGCCAACGAAGCCTTGACGGCAAAAAATTACAATGTTGCAAAGTTTTTCTACCGCAAGGCGCTAAGTATTAAGCCAAATGATGAAGTTGCCCAAACGAAATTGGAAGAACTCGAAAGATTAATTCAGCAATAATACTTTAATTTCATCATATCTTAGTGAGGCAAAACCCTCGTTTCCTATTTTAGGGGACGATGCTAATTTTTCTTGTCCATACATTTTTACCATTTTGCTGAATAAGTACTAAATAGATTCCTGGCTGCTCAATGCCTATGTTGCTGCTTGTTCCGCTAGTATTGATTTGCTGCAGCATCCGACCTTCGGTATTTACAAGGCTGAGCCGATATTGTTGCTGGTCGGGATGATTGATAATGATGTCCTTGTTGTGCATCGTAATATGGAAACGATTGCCAAATTGATCAGCCGAACTTGCATTTTTGATATCATTGGTGCTGCGAGGGGCCAGTTTTAACTCATTGTTGTGCCATATTACAATGCCTGTAAGATCTGCCTTTCCTTCAGGAATAGTGCTACCATCGATCGCTGTATCTTCAAAATGAACACGCATAACAAGTTCTTCTCCATTGATGAAAAGCGGATAGTCATTGTTATAAGCAAAGGTTCCTGAAGACGAAAATTCAGCATTTTTTAGCAACACCAGGTTGGATTCATAATCGAGTGGGTTATCCTTCAACTCGTCAATTGTCAGTTCAAGGGGAGCATCAGTTAATTGATGATCTTTAATGATGGAGGCTTCTTTGTCGGGAACCAACGCAAGCACACCATATAGCTCGATGAGTGATCCGCTGATATTGTTAAGCGCATCATTCGCGACAAAGTGATCACCCAATTTTCCTTCCGGATCGTCAATCAGTATTGCAGCGCTTTCATCTCTGATGTATTTCTGATTGTGGTACTGCACAGCATGTAGTATTATAGCTACACCACTGTAGAGATAGCTACGTCCGTCGGTATCGCCCGATCTGAGTTCAGCAATTGAATTGACTTCAATGGGAGCTACCGCTTCTTTCAGATAGAAATCAGCACTTTGAACCTCACTCGAAATGCCCTCTTTTATCGCTATTGCTTTGATGCTCAGTGTTTCACTAATGTAAAAACTTCCGGCATAGGGTAGCGATTGTTCAGCGGGCTGGCTTTGGTCGAGTGTGTAATAGATCTCAGCACCAGGTGTTTCGCAGCTGATGCTTATTAGTATTGAATCGGAAAATTCGCCACCTGGAGGAGAAATAACCGGGTTCAGGACGATGGGTGTGTTAGTAATCTCGTAATATGCCACCACCATGTCGCTGGTATCATTTCCTGCAACGGCAATGGCAGATAACCAGCAGCTTTGATGGATTCTTAATGGGGGGTTGTAGCTAAATGAATGTTCATCAGGGATGCTTCCATCGAGTGTGTAGAAGATCACTGCGTCGTCTGTGGTACTACTGATACTTATTAAAACAGAATCGGCATAAACACCAGCTTCGGGTGAAAAAACCGGAGGTGCTGTACTGTTTTGAGTTGTTGCACTTGCCCGTGGTGCATCTTTGGCTTTATAAATTATGGTATCGGATGTTTGTAAATAAGGAAAAATCGAAAAGTTATAGGTGGTGCCCGGTGTACACCTGGTAAAAGTGTACGCCGATGTGCCATGATCGACACTTACATTAGCACTTCCATCGCTAAGTTCAGTATCATCGGTTGGCAACACGCCTTCGACAGGTAAATCAATCTCGGCTGTAGAAGCCTTGATGAGGTAGGCGGTAGGAGGCTGTTCTCCATCATTTTCATCCCATGACAGTTCGATCGAGTTGGCCGTCATGACAACTGCAGATGCTGAAAAATTAAGAACATGGTTGCTTGGGGCTGAAGGTGGATGTACTGCCGGTGTGTAGGATTTTAGAGGGAAAGGGACAGTTGCCGTTGCATTACTGATTTCTCCATCGAGTACATTGATTCCGCTGAAATTCCAATTGCCGGGATCAAATATTTCGAAATCGGGACCTGTTCCCGGTTTACGGTAAGCCCAGGCATCAAGATATTCCCATATTTCTCCTGTGCCATCGGTATTGGCTTCACCAAAGCAATCTACTATGTTGCCGTTGAAATATAAAATCACTGTATCATCTCCGTTGATCGATGCGACATTATTGGTAAAGTGTGGCTCGAAACCAAAAAATGCATTGAAATTAACCTGCTCACTGGCAATGTAGATAAAGTCGCCTGCCTGGGCACTTCCACTCAGTTGCATTTCAGGGGCGCTGCTGCCTCCACCATTGTTGGCCGATTCAATGCCAACTGCACTGAGGTCGGGGATGGCTTCGAGTACATAGAGTTCAATGGCTTTGGGAGTGCCTCCCGACAGTGGGCCGTCGATTACTCCCGTAATCAGTATTTGTGCGCGAACTGGCACCATTACAAGCAGAAGCCCCATTGTTATGTATACAATTCGTTTCATTTTATTGCTTTTTAGATTTTTTGCTTTTATGAAATCCAATTAAAAAGGTACCTGCAATGAACAGAAGAAGACCAATGCCGGCTAAGGGTACCGGACTCCCGTCGGGATTCGACGGTGGCAGTGGTTGTGCCTTGAGGAAATTGATTGATCCGCTTAGCACAATGATATAGAGTAGAATTATTGTTTTCATATTTTTTTAGTTTTCAATTAGGGTACAAAAATTTTGTGCGTTGAGACTTGTTGAGCATTACTGATATGTACAAGCAACCAGCCAGAAAATCCGGGCAATTCAAGGATGCTTTCTGCATCAGAAGTTTTAACATGCATCAATTTCTTTCCCATCAGCGAAAAAACCTCTATGCAGCTGTTTTTTTCGATATTCTTTACACCTAGATGCTTTCCCGACAGGTAAACAAGAGGTTGATTCAGCTCAGGTGAAATGCCGCTTCCGGTAGTTTTAAAGTGCAGCATGAAGGAATGTTTCTTGTTTCCTGATGGTGCACTAAAGCGATAGTTTTCATTGTTGAGGGCAATGGTATTATTTTCCTCGTCGCTCAGCAATACCAATTGTTGCTGAAAGATTCCTCCGGATTGTTTTATCGACATTTGATAGTTGCCTGGTCTGTTTGTGATTACTTCCAGCTTAACAGGCAAGTTGGGCATGTTGGTATGATTGAAAACCAATCGCTCCATGTTATCCGTAATGCTGTATATCTGAGGACTTATTGTATTGTTCGATAGAAGCTTATAGGCATCGAACGGGTCAAATTCAGGAGTGGCGTTGTTGTTGTACACCAGAAGCGTTTCGTCGCTGAGACTGTCCAGTCTTACTTCAATAGAAAGAACAGCATCAAGTGTTTCCGACTTAAAAAAGGTGCTTGTGTTATTGCTTCTGGCTTCTTTTTGTATTACCAGGTCTTCGGCACTCAATGCACTTACAAAGAAACCCTGAAGTGGAGCGATTCTGTTGGTGGCTCCATTGGCTGTGTTGCCACCTCCAGTGCCATCGCTCGAAACCGATGCATAAGTGCCATCCGAAGGGTCGTAAATATAGGCCGTACGCCCCTGTACAATTTCATGGTTGATGTGCTCGTAATCGTACCAGTCGATGACAGAAAGGTAGGAATTGCCAACAAGGTTGTAATTGTTTTGCTGCATCGCCAGGGGAATCGTTAGCGGGGAAGAAACATCAAGCAGAGTGCCTTGCAGCCTGAGCTTGTATTTGTTGCCCGATACATTGTTGCCTTCTTCGCTGTTGTCGTAAGTATACGTAACTGCATACCCTTTTCCCAATGTGAGCTGATGAACAGGAGAAGAAATAAAGCTCCATGCCAGATCGATGTTGGCATTCAGGTCGTTGTTGTATTCGGCCAGCCATAAATCAATTCTGGCATTGTCACTTAAAAGATCACTGCTGACACATCCCTGAAATGGAACTGAAAAATACTGCCAGTGATTCAGTGTTTCGTTATCGCTGCTTGCAGTGATGTCGTGAAGCAGGACCAGTGTTGTTGAGGCAAGCAGATACTCCTGCCCGTTGAGCTGGGCATCGTGTTCCAGTGTCATTTCAGTGAGCGCGGTGTTGGTGGTGAGCTGGGGATAATTTGCGCATCCGGCCGGCAGGTAAACCTTCCCGTTCGATGGTGGTGTTTGAGGATACCAGTTCGATGCAGTGTTCCAATCGTTGTCGGTGCTTCCCAACCACACTGCATCGAAGTTTCTTGTGCCGGGGGTGGGGCTTGCAGCATAGTAAGCAGCTGTATTTCTTAGTCCGCCACTTCCATTGGGAATTCGTTGGATTGAATGTTCAGGACCTGCTCCCAGCATGTTTTCATTGATTTGGGCTTGCCCTTCGTTAAGAAGCACCATCAGTCCCGGATCATCGGCCTGCCCGTTATCATAAACAAGGGCATCTGTCAGGTTAACAATACTAAGTGGTGTGCCTACAGGTAAATTGGCCGCATCATCCTGATACAGCGCTACTGCATCGGCCCCGTTTTGAAGTGTACCGTTGCTGAAAATCAGATCAACATTATTTGCTGCAGTATTTCCCAACACAAAATAACCGGCTTCATCGGTCGTATAAGTATCAAGATCGAAAGAACTATAGGAGACATCTGTATCTCCATTATAGAATACGATACAATAACCGTCAAGCGGGGTGTTGCCGCGCCCGCCGTCGTAGAGTTCTACAAATTCTTCAATGTCATAACTATAGGAGTCGGCATCCACTTCATTGATTACAAGCACAGGACTTGCAGTAATTACACTTCCTTGGCATTCAATTTCCTGTGTTGTTGCACCTGGCGACGAAAGTGTGACTGACTCACTGTAGCTGCCTGTTGCTAATCCGGCTTTCAGTCGTACATAGAAGGTGGTTTCATTAACATGTCCGTCAAGGGGTGTAAGTTCAATTGAAGCAGTGCTAAAACTGCTGCCGTCGGACGAAATCTCATAATTGGCAGGAGGAGAAACCACCAAGGCCTGGGTGAGGTTTTCAGCACTAAACTGAAACGAAGCCGGGGTACCTGGACCGCTGCCTTCGACATAGCCCATCGAACTGAGTAAGCCAACCGGACAGTAGATGGCTGGTAAGGCATAGCTGCCGCTTACGCTTACATTGTCGAAATAGATTTCTTCAGTTTCGGCGTTGTTATCCACTTCAACAAACAGGATGAGGGAACTGCCTTCGAGACCGGAAGCAGAAAAAGCCTGGCTGCTGAAATCATCGTAGACATGTCCGAAAGTAGTAATTGAGCCGCCATCGATTTGATAGGATGCTTTGATGAAATCAGCACTTTCAAGGCCGCCTTTTTTGTTTCCTACATCCAGTGAAATGGAAACGTTGCTGTAGGCGCTAATGTCAATGGCTTCAGAAGTCCAGACGGCACCCTGGCCTGTGCCATTTGAGCCTTGTTTGCCGTCAATATCACGGGCAATAAAAACCTGATTTTTTACTTTGAAGTAGTCGTCAGTAGCTGTCAATTCACAATTGCTCACATCGACACTCCATTTTCCACTGGAAGGGGCAGTAATGGTGGGCGGATTTTCTTCACTTATGCCTGTGGCACCAATACCATCATCTGAGGGGTCATTAAAATTTTCTGACCAAATGGTGCTTTGCGCCGATGCCATTCCGGCAAAGAGCAAAGACAGAAAAAGAAGGGGAATTAATAAAAATTTCATCGCATTTCATTTAGAGTTTAAGGAATAAAATGAAACGCAGCCATAAGTCGGCCGAAGAATAGATTGTATTGGAGATCGATCAGTTAGCAGATCATGGCTTGTTTCATGGTTTGTAATTCAACATGTTTTTGTTTGTTTTTCGTACTTGAGGAAAGGGATCACTGGTTTTTAACTTCAATGATTTTCAGTTTCTCAATAATGACAGAGCACTAATTTAGCAGGATCGTGAGGACGTATTTTCCAAAATGGATTGGTTTCAAATTGTTGAAGAATCATTTCGGTTCTGTTTTTTTGATACAAAGAACGAAAACCAAATGAAAGTCTGGATTTGAAACCACTAAGACTACCAACAATCGAATAGTCAGGAGAGCGCATTATGCTTTCGGCATCTACCAGCTTGCTCATTGCATATAATGCAGAGAAAGAAAGTACATGCATTAAAGACTTCTGCAGTTTGTTTACAAAGTTGTTAATGAAGACATTGTCATCAGCAAGAGCTTGTTTGAGGGCAAAGCCTGATAAAAAGAAGACAATTATGAAGATACTATTTTTCATAATGTTTCGGGTGAATAGTTTTATCGACGTATAAAATTAATAAAAAATTAAATGCAAATATTATTTATGGTTAATCAGCATATAAAATTTTTGTATCGTGCAGGTTCGTGGTCAATGCAAAGTAATATTGATCGCTACTGTTTATCAATATGAATGATTTGTTTTAGGTAGTATAAGTATAAGAAAATCAGTGTGATAATAATGGCATGTTGTAAAATTAAACAGGTGTTGTAAAATTAAACAAACGCGTAAAGTAAAGAAATACAGCAATTAAGCCCGTGTATGTAAGGTAGGTGTTTATAAATGCAACACTTTGGGGTGTTTAAATTTTCAAGTCAATGATTGTATGGTTCACATAAAGAGATTGTTATAAAGTTTGGCATTGTTGTTGGATGCCCGTGTTTCAAGCGTAAATAATTTTAAAGATTTAAAACACCTAAAAAACAAAAATAATGAAAACAAAAGTACTTTTAACCGTGATGCTAACGCTCTGTATGCAACTGTACAGCAGTGAAAGCCCTGAGGTGGATGCCAGTGTTTCGAAACCAGTGATATTGGTAAGTCCACCGGAAATGCAATCCTTCGCACAAGCAGTGCTGAATCGTTTTAATCAATCATCTTCAGAATTTAGTGCTGAATTATCGACCAATGTTTCTGAAGATAATCTGGAGAATGCTGTATATCTGATGGCAGATAGTCAGTCTGGAAGTTATTCACACGAATGGAAAATGGTCATTGGTCGTGATATCATTGTTCCTGTAATTAGTACCGGCAATCCGTATTTTGAAAGCATTAGAAAAAACGGAATTCCGGCAAATAGGCTGTCTGATCTTGCCAATGATCCTGAAAAGCAGGTTTGGGGTACTTTACTCGGCAATGAAAGTAAAAAATCGGTCGTGGTGTATCTGCAAGAGGAAACAATGCAGGTATTAGGGGAGCATGACTGGATGACTGAGAATCATTTGTCAATGAACACAGTAGAAAGCATTGAGGAACTTAAAAGCAAACTGGAGCAGGAGAAAGCAGCGATTGTTTTTTGCAAGCTGGCTGATCTTATTGCTGACCAACATGAACTTCCCGCTGGCATTGCCTTCTTGCCCATCGATGCCAACAACAATGGACAACTTGAGAAAATTGAAAATATTTACAGCAGCTACAACGATTTTATTCGCGGCGTATGGATTGGAAAGTATCAACACGGTTTGGTAAGAAACATCTATGTGGCTGCTAATTCAAAACCAGTTGATGAAGGCCGGCTTGCCTTAATCAAATGGATGCTAACCGAAGGGCAAGCTGCGATGTTGGATGCAGGCATCAATGAGCTGGCCTATGCCGAAATGCCATCTAAATTGAATGCATTGGCACCCCTGACTTCAGTCGGAATTCAAAATGATCAAAGAAGCGCTTTCCCATGGTGGCTGATAGTTATTGCGGGAGGTATTGTTGCCATTCTGACTTTTGAATTGTTGCTACGCCGTCGGAGAAAAATAAGCAGTCGCGAAAACTCGAATCAACTTTATGAAAACGAGCTTATTCAGGCAGGCTCCATGAATGTACCCAAAGGAATCTATTTCGATAAAACGCATACCTGGGTGTTTATGGAACGGAATGGAGAAGTTCGAATGGGAATTGATGATTTTCTGGGCCATGTGACTGGTTCGTTTACACGTATTATGATGAAGGATGAAGGTGAACAAATCAGGCGCGGAGAGCCAATCTTCACACTCATTCGCGACGGCAAAAAGTTAACTGTTAATGCTCCGGTATCAGGGACTATCAGAGGTGTAAATGTTAGTTTGCTTAGTGACGCAGAAGCCTTGACCCGTTCACCATATGAAGAAGGCTGGATTTATCTGATTGAACCGGCAAACTGGTTGAGCGAGCTGGGAGTACTTTCATTGGCTGAGCGTTACAAATCGTGGATTGAGCAGGAAATGATCCGTTTAAAAGATTTGCTGGCTGCAGCCATGGCACGTGGAAATCAGCATCCTGCTTATGTAGTACTTCAGGATGGTGGGGCAATTGTTGAAGGAGCTCTTGGAGAAATGGGGCCCGATGTGTGGGAAGATTTTCAGGAACAATTTCTCAATCAATTGTGCTAAGTAACTAAAACCGAATTACCATTTAAACCTGAAGTTATGGATATCAAACGCAGAAGTTTTTTTAAAATGCTGGGCGTTACCGGTGTGGCACTTGCAACCGGCAGTCAGCTAAAAGCTGAAAATAAACGCACTTTGCCCGATAAGGAGTTTCATGGAATTTTATACGATGCAGCACGATGCAAGGGGTGTTGCGGCTGTGAAATTGATTGTGCCGATGCGCACGGACTGCCTTATCCCGAAGATTATGCCGAAGTTGGAACCGTGCGCAAAACGAATGAAGCACAGCGAACGGTGGTCAATGCATTCGAAACATCGAAGGGAACCGTTTACATGAAAACACAATGTATGAACTGTAACGACCCCGCCTGCGGCGCTGCCTGCCTGACCGAAGCCATGCATAAAACCATTGAAGGACCAGTAATTTGGCGTGAGGATAAGTGCATGGGATGTCGTTACTGTATGGTTTCCTGTCCTTTCGATATGCCTAAATTTGAATACCACAGCACCAATCCAAAAATTGAAAAGTGCAACATGTGTTTTGAACTTACTCAGGAAGGCGAATTGCCCAACTGTGTATTTAACTGTCCAAACGAAGCGCTTCAATATGGAACACGAAGAGAACTTTTGGCTGAAGCACATCGCCGTATTGCTGAAAATCCCGATCTGTATGTGAATCATATCTACGGAGAAGACGAAGCAGGAGGTACCGGCTGGCTGTATCTTTCTCCTGTGCCATTCGAAGAACTGGGTCTGCCTGTCAACATAAGGCAAAGTTCATATCCCGCCCTGACCAAAGGCTTTATCTCGTCGATTGCTCCTGTTGATATCATGTTGCCTGCGCTTTTGCTGGGTTTACACGGAGCTACCAAAATAAAAAACCAAAACAAGGAGGAATAAACCATGATCAATTTAACTACCCATGATACTGTAATTCAAGAGGAAAAACCTGTCGGACGATGGAAATTTTTCCTGAATGAGCTCAAGCCTAAGGGAAAAATATTCACTCCCTTTAACATCATCAGTGTACCGATCATCCTTTTGGGCCTGTATGTTATTTATATAAGGTTTACACAGGGTATTGGTTCGGTGACCAATCTAAGCCAGGATGTTCCATGGGGCTTGTGGATCGCCTTTGATGTGGTTACCGGTGTGGCCTTTGCCGGAGGAGCCTATGTGCTGGTTTTTATGGTTCATATTCTGAATCTAAAAAAATACAAACCCATTGTAAGAGTAACCGTGCTCAACGGTTTTCTGGCATATTTGTTTTATTCAGGTGCCTTGTTGCTCGACCTGGGACGTCCATTGAATATTATCAATGTGATCATTGGAAATAATTATGGTGTAAGTTCAGTCCTCTTTCTTGTTGGCTGGCATTTTCTACTTTATATGTTGGCACTGTTTCTTGAATTTTCACCGGCCATTGCCGAATGGCTCAATGCCAAAAAACTAAGAAAAGTATTGTCTTCATTGACACTGGGGGCTGTTATTTTTGGAATAACACTTTCGGTACTTCACCAAAGCGGTATTGGCGCCTTGTTTTTAATGGCCAGCGAAAAAATCCATCCTTTGTGGTATAATCCTTATCTGCCGATTATGTTTGTGGTTTCAAGCGTTTTTGCAGGCTTTTCTCTGATTATCTTTGAGGGATCGATCAGCCATCGTGTGTTCTCCGATCAGCTGGAAGTCAGCGATCATCACGCTTATCGGGAAATATTGCTGGGACTGGCTCGCATTGCGGCAGGCACTATGTTTGTATACCTGTTCATGACCATCATTGTATTTGTTCATCAACAAAACTGGGTTTATTTAAATACGGGCTATGGTCTGTGGTTTCTTCTCGAAGTTGCTGGTTTTGTGGTATTTCCTATGGTGCTGTTTTTTGTCAGCTATCGCAGGCAAAGTACCCTGCTGGTTAAAATTGCAGCCATACTTACCTTGTTGGGAATATTGATGAACAGACTCAATGTGTCAATGATTGCTTACAAGTGGGATGCAGCAGTTCGTTATGTGCCTACCTGGCAGGAAATAGTAGTTACGCTCACCATCATCTTTATCGAAATTTGGGTATTCCGCTGGATCGTACGCCGAATGCCAGTTCTGCGTAAATCAAAAAACCAGTAAATAAAACAATAAAACAAATAATTATGGATCAGTTCTATTATCATAATTTATTCGAAACCAAGGGGATCGAATACATCATTACCATCTTTTTTTTCCTCCTGCTCATTCCGTTTGGAATACTTCTGAACCGGAAAGTAGCAATAAGAGAGCAACTTGTAGCAGCCGAAAGTTTTTTGGGTGATACCATTTTATCACATTTACCAAAAGGACTCTTTTTTGGCCGAAATCACACCTGGGCCTTTCTTGAAAAAACAGGAAATGCACGTATTGGTATCAACCATCTGCTGATGAATTTAACCGGCCAAACAGAAGTCATTTTCAGTGCTGCTGCCGGTGATAACCTATCGCGTGGCGACCTGATGGCAACCATTGTCAACGGGAAAAGAAAACTTAATATTTTGGCACCAGTTTCCGGTATTGTTAAGCAGAACAATCTTGAAATCGAAAAGGAAACGCAGGTGTTGCAAAGCGATCCTTATGGAAAAGGCTGGTTGACAGAGCTTGAGCCATCTGACTGGCAGGCTGAAACACAGCAGCTTATATTTGGATCAAAGGCAGTAAAGTGGGTAAGCAGCGAGTTGGAAAGAATCAGAACCTTCATGATCACTTCTTCAAAGCAGTTTGCCGATCCCGAGTTTCAGATGGTAATGCAGGATGGGGGAGAAGTGATTGCTCAGGCCCTCGATGCTTTGCCTGAACCAACCTGGAATGAGTTTCAGAAGCAATTTATGAATGAAGTGTAACAGCAGGCAAAGACCAGCTAACGCACTATTTTTATTGATTCTTTGAAACAGTTTAGTTTGTTTTGAATAAAAGTAAGGCAGATGTCGGCTTTTTTTGCAAAATTTGAACAATATAAATTGTGCCTAAGTTGAATTTATGATACAACGCATCAAACGAAAAATCATTCTACCTGCTTTAAACAGGTACATAAAAATCCGGTCGTCGGTGTACGGCCGGGTTGTTTTCATTATAGCTGCCATGTCGGTTATTATGTTTCTTTCATTTGGTGCTATTTTTCGTTCGGTGTATGGTGAATACCTTCGAACGGTGATAAGGCAAAATGGAAACAATGTAGGTTCGATTGTTGAAGGAGCATTGTATCACTCCATGCTCGAAAATGATAAGAGTGAATTGCAAAATACACTCGATATTATCAATACCATGTCAGGAATCGACGAGGTGAATCTTTATGATCATAACAACCAGCTGGTTTATACATCTTTTTCGCCCGAAAATGCCGGACACAGCGATCCCGACTGTATCAGCTGTCATGCTAACCTGGCCGAAATGTTTCCTGGTGTCGAAAAATCGTACCGCATTATTGACATGAAAAGTGGATGCGATATGAATTTGAGTGATACCGATCATCGGCAGTTGTTGATTCATTCTCCTGTATTCAACCAGCCATCGTGTTATACAAGCAGTTGTCATTATCACAGTGCCGACGAAAAAGTGCTGGGTGCACTCATTATCAAGGCTCCGCTCGATGATCTCGACAATGCAGTCAGTCGATCATCGTCTGAGTTTTTTATACTGGCCATTTTAATTACGGGCTTGTTAACAGGTTTACTGATCTATTTTACCCGTCGAAACATTCAGCAACCACTTAGTAAACTGATCGATGCCAGCGTGGCGGTGGCCAATGGTGATCATACCCAGCGAATGAAGATTAAGAATAATGAGCTGTCAGATATTCAAATGGTTTCTTCGGCTTTTAATAACATGCTCGATAAATTGCAGGCTGCCAATATCGAATTGGAAAACTGGTCGCAGCAGCTGGAGTACAAGGTGCAGAAAAAATCAGAAGAATTGAGTGCAGCACAAAACGAACTGATACATATCGAAAGGATTGCTTCGCTGGGTAAATTATCGGCTTCGGTAGCTCATGAGCTGAACAACCCGCTTTCAGGGATCCTGGTATACGCCAAACTTATTTCCAAACAATTCGTAAATAGTGAGGTGCCACATCCAAAACGGGAGTCCATACTGCGAAATCTGAAGTTCATTGAAAACGAAACCAAACGATGTGGTGATATTGTAAAAGGCCTCCTTGATTTTTCACGCAAAGAACAGGATAGTTTTGAAGAAGATCATATCCACATAATTTTGAAGGAAACCTATAAGATTGTGGCTCACTCAGTAAAAATAGCCAACATTGCCTTTGTAAGCGATTTTAAAGCCGGGAATGATTTGATTTCCTGCAATCAGGGGCAAATCAAACAAGCCTTTGTGGCCCTGCTGGTCAATGCCATCGAAGCCATTGGTAACAATGGTGAGATGATGCTGAGTACAAGTAACCCCGATTCCAACTCCTTGCTTGTTTCATTGAGCGATACAGGAAGCGGAATTGATGAAAATGATCTTCCCCATATTTTCGAACCTTTTTTCTCAACCAAACACCAAACCAGTGGCATCGGTCTGGGCTTGGCAATTGTACACGGTATCATACAGAATCACAACGGTAAAATAGAAGTCAACTCAAAAGTTGGGCAGGGTACCACCATGAGCATCTCGCTGCCTTTAGCTGGATTAAAAACGACATAATATGGCCCAAAAAATTTCAATACTGATCGTCGATGACGAGGAGTCGGTACGCGACTCATTGTTAAACTGGTTCATCGAAGATGGCTACGAAGTAGCCTGTGCCGAAGATGCCAAAACCGCCTTGTCCATGCTGGAATCGAAGTTGTATGACATTGTGCTGGCCGATATCAAAATGCCGGGAATGGACGGACTGGAGATGCTGCGGCGAATAAAAACACTCAATGAAGCGACCATTGTAATTATGATGACTGCATTTGCCACGGTAAATACAGCAGTACAGGCATTGAAAGATGGAGCCTACGATTATGTTACCAAACCTTTCGATCCTGACGAATTATCGCACCTGATTCACAATGCATCACGACAAATTATGCTGAGTGAAGAAAATGCCTCGTTGAAAGAAAGGGTGGTAAGCCTCGAAAATGTCGAAGACCTGATTGGCAACAGCGAGGCCATGCAAAAAGTATTAAAAGAAGTAGAACAGGTGGCTCAGTCGAATTCATCGGTCATTCTTACTGGTGAAAGCGGGACAGGGAAGGAGCTCATTGCAAGGGCCATACATTTTAACTCGGCCCGAAAATATTTTCCGCTGGTGAGTGTTCATTGCGGTGCCTTGTCGGAATCGCTGCTCGAGAGTGAATTATTTGGTCATGAAAAGGGGGCATTTACCGGTGCCATGTACAATCGAAAGGGACGTTTTGAAATGGCCGATAACGGAACCATCTTCCTGGACGAAATTGGTACCATTCCCATAAAAATGCAAATTGAGTTATTGCGGGTGCTCGAAAGTAAGAAGTTTATGAGAGTGGGTGGCAACAAAGAGATCGAATCCGATTTCAGGGTGATTTGTGCTACCAACCGCGATTTGAAAAAAATGGTTGAGATGGGAATTTTCCGTGAAGATCTTTATTACCGCCTGAATGTTGTGAATATTTGCATTCCTCCTCTGCGCGAACGGACGGAAGACATTCCGCTTCTGGTGGATCATTTTATAAAAAAGTACTGCACATCGATGAGCCGCGACCTGGTAAGCATTGATAAAGCAGCCTTGCAAAGGCTCGAACAATTTGAATTCCCGGGCAATGTGCGTGAACTTGAAAATATGATTGAACGCGCCATTGTGGTTGGAAATGGCAGCGAAATCAGGGTGAAAGACCTGCCACTGGGGCGTGAAGTACCGGGTACGCATGTTGAAAGCCTCGATGATAATGAGAAAAAACATGTGGCCCAGATCCTCGATAAATATCACTGGAACATTTCAAGAGCAGCCAAAGCATTAAAAATTGACAGGGTGACACTCTACAATAAAATCAAGAAATACGCTTTGAAAAATACTCAAAAATAAGGAAGCTGCCTTTGGATCAGAAGCAAAATATCACCCTCTATTCATTGGGCAATTTTGAAAAATCATTACTCGATGAATTGGCCCGTATTGTTGCTCATGAGCTTAACCGGCGTGTGACCATCAGAGACGGATACATCGATCTGATAGCCTATTATGAGCCATCCCGACGTCAGTACAATGGCGATTTACTGCTGAAAAAAATTGAAACGCTAATCTCACCTGAGGATGAAAAAACGATTGGCCTTTTCAATGTGGACCTTTTCATACCAATTCTTACCTATATTTTTGGACAGGCCAGATTAAACGGAGCCGTAGCTATTGCTTCAATCTACCGCTTAAAAAACGATCGTTACGGTATGCCGCCCAATCAAAAACTGGCTGTTGAACGCTTTAAAAAGGAAATACTTCATGAACTGGGTCATGCCTATGGTTTGCTTCATTGTTTGACACCCGACTGTGTGATGCGTTCGAGTACTTATGTTGAAGACATCGACCAGAAAAATGCTGCTTTTTGCCATCATTGCTGTCATCAGCTTGATAAAAACCAGCAGGCGCTTTGATGGTTTCTCAACTGAGAAATAGCACCTTTCCTTGTCCTTATTTAAACCAGATAAAGAATTAATTTCCAGTCAAATGAAGATATGTAAAAACCTGCATTTGTTAAGTTAATTTGAAGGTTCGAATATTTGCGCTAATAATTTGAAATTACATTTTGCCACCATTCCCCGAATCGTATTTTTGCGGGCTGTTATACCAAATAGAGAAACCAGTTACTTATGAAAGCAATCAATTTTGTTTCCCCCGAAGAAGCAGTTAAAGTGATCAAGTCGGGCGACAGAGTGCATCTAAGCGGTGTGGCCGTTACGCCCCACGCACTCATTAAGCCGATGGTTGAGCGGGGTCGGAGAGGGGAATTTAAGAATGTAACCATTCAGCACATTCACATCGAAGGCCAGGTCGATTTTGCCAATCCCGAATTTGAAGGTACTTTTCATTCGGAACAATTTTTTGTAGGGGGTAACCTGCGAAAGCAAACCCAGGCAGGATATGCCGATTATATTCCGGTTTTTTTAAGTGAAACGCAGAAGCTGATCAGAGAAGGTTATCTGAAAGTGAATGTGGCCATGATCATGTGTTCGGTTCCCGATAAGCACGGTTTCGTTTCTTTGGGAACATCGGTCGATTCAACCCTTGCGGCAGTTCAAAATGCCGATGTGGTGATTGCCGCAGTGAACCCGAATGTGCCTCGTGCATGGGGCGATGCCATCATTTCGACCGACATGATCGACTTTTTTGTGGAAGACGACACACCGCTTTACACCCACGATATGGGCGAACTGTCGGAAACCGATGTTGCGATTGGTACCAATGTAGCTGCTTTGGTCGAAGATGGTGCCTGCCTGCAGATGGGTATTGGCGGAATCCCCAATGCAGTTTTGGCGCAGTTGGGTAATCACAAGGACCTCGGTGTTCACACCGAAATGTTTGCCGATGGTATCTTGCCTTTGGTTGAAAAAGGAGTGGTAACCGGACGGAAAAAGAAGATCGACCAGGGAAAAATGGTAGCTTCTTTCCTTATGGGTTCTCAAAAACTTTACGACTTCATCGACGACAACCCGATGGTTGCTATGATGGATGTTGCACACACCAATAATGTGCACATGATACGCAAAAATACCAAGGTGACTGCCATTAATTCTGCCCTTGCCATTGATCTTACCGGCCAGGTTTGTGCCGATTCAATCGGAATACGCCATTATTCAGGTGTAGGCGGTCAGATCGATTTCATACGTGGTGCCGGTCATTCAAAAGGCGGTAAACCCATTATTGCTTTGCCATCGGTGACGAATAAAGGCATGTCGAAAATCTCTCCAACCCTTATCGAAGGTTCAGGGGTGGTGAGTACACGCGCCAACATACACTGGGTAGTAACTGAGTTTGGTGCAGTGAATCTGTACGGTAAAACTTTGCAGGAGAGAGCCCGTTTGCTCATTTCAATTGCCCACCCCGATCATAAAGAAACGCTTGATAAAGCAGCATTCGAACGCTTCGGTTCTCATTACCGTTTCGTCCGCTCATAAATAGTTAAGAAAAGGCAGGGCGATCCCTGCCTTTTTTTCAACCGACTGTTAAAATTCAGTCTTTTACTGATTTTGATCGCTTACATTTGATCATTGCTTTTTGAAAATCAAAGATACACAACCGGGAACCTTGCAGGAGCCTGGTTATTTGATGGTTCCCTCCTTCCGATTGTGTACCGCATCATAATTATTTAAAACTTATTTAGATGAATATTTCACATATCGAACACATTGGAATTGCAGTACGTAATCTCGACGAGGCCATCGCCTATTATGAAGGTAAACTTGGATTGAAATGTTACGCTGTTGAAGAAGTTGTTGATCAAAAAGTGAAAACCGCCTTTTTCAAGGTGGGTGACACTAAAATCGAACTACTTGAATCTACCGATCCTGAAGGACCAATTGGTAAATTTATTGAGAAAAAAGGTCCCGGAGTACACCACCTGGCTTTTGCTGTCGATAATGTCGACCAGTCGCTGGCCGAAGCAGAAGCCGGAGGCATCCAGCTCATCGATAAGCAAAAACGCAAAGGAGCCGAAGGCCTGAATATTGCCTTTTTGCATCCCAAATCGACCCTGGGTGTATTGACCGAATTTTGTGGAGAAGAGTAAAAAACTAACTAGACCAATAATCAACAATGGACAATCAAAGTAAAATTAAAAAGCTGATCGAACTGCGCAACGAGGCCCGTTTAGGGGGTGGCCAGGATCGGATCGAAAAACAACACGCTCAGGGTAAATTAACGGCCCGCGAAAGGATCGATACCTTATTGGATGATGGTAGTTTCGAAGAACTCGACATGTTTGTAACCCACCGTTGTAGCAACTTCGGACTCGAAAAAACCAAATACAAGGGCGATGGTGTGGTGACAGGCCACGGAACAATCGATGGACGCATCGTGTACGTTTTTGCACAGGACTTTACCGTTTGGGGTGGTTCTCTTTCGGAAACCATGGCTCAAAAAATCTGTAAGGTGATGGACATGGCCATGAAGGTAGGAGCTCCCGTTATTGGAGTGAACGACTCGGGGGGTGCCCGTATTCAGGAAGGGGTTACCTCACTGGCCGGATACGCCGAAATTTTTGAACGTAACATTCTCGCCTCAGGAGTCATTCCGCAAATATCAGCCATTTTTGGTCCCTGTGCCGGCGGTGCTGTATATTCACCAGCACTCACCGATTTTGTGATGATGACCGAAAATACTTCCTACATGTTTGTTACCGGTCCTAAAGTGGTAAAAACCGTTACCGGCGAAAACATATCGGTCGAAGATCTTGGCGGTGCCAATGTGCATGCATCCAAATCGGGTGTGGCTCATTTTAAGGTGGAAAATGAAGAAGAGGGAATCTTGCTGATTCGCAAACTTTTGAGTTATCTGCCTCAAAACAATATGGAAGAACCGCCACTGTTAAAAACCGACGATCCCATCGATCGGATGGAAGATTCGTTGAATGAACTGGTTCCCGATAATCCCAACCTTCCTTACGATGTGAAGGATGTAATTCACCTGATTGTAGACGACAGTGAATTTCTTGAAGTACATCGCAATTACGCCAAAAACATTGTTGTTGGATTCTGCCGTATGGATGGCATGAGTGTTGGTGTAATTGCCAACCAGCCCAACTACCTCGCCGGAGTGCTCGATTGTGCCGCATCGAAAAAAGCTGCTCGCTTTGTTCGTTTCTGCGATGCATTCAATATTCCCGTGCTTACACTGGTTGATGTGCCCGGCTTCCTCCCTGGTTCAGGACAGGAATATGCAGGAATCATTAACGAAGGTGCAAAACTGATGTTTGCCTATGGCGAAGCTACTGTTCCCAAAGTTACGGTTACCTTACGAAAATCGTATGGCGGAGCACACGACGTAATGAGCTGTAAGCAGTTGAGAGGCGATTTTAACTATGCCTGGCCCAATGCACAAATTGCAGTAATGGGTGCCAAAGGTGCCATCGAGGTGTTGGAAGGACGCAATGTAGCGAAAATTGAAAATGAAGAAGAACGCCTGGAGTACATCCTGAAAAAAACAGATGAATACGAAGAAGCTTTTGCCAATCCGTATCAGGCAGCTTCTTATGGTTACATCGACGATGTAATTGAACCACGCAATACGCGTTTCCGTATCATCAGGGCGCTGCAAAGCTTGCAAACCAAACGTTTGACCAACCCGATGAAAAAGCACAGTAATATACCATTATAGAAAGATGTACTATGATTATATTAGAAGTTAGCGCACAAACCTGGATCATTACCCTTGTGGGATGGAGCGTCGTATTTTTTGCCCTGGTCCTTTTGATCTTTGTTTTTAACAATGTGCCCAAGTTGTTGAAAATGAATTTCAAGCGTGATAAAGCGGATAAGTCGCAAAAAATACAGACTGAAGCCAGCGGTGAAAAATACATCAGCGGCGACGAAACAGCTGCTATTGCCATGGCCCTTCATATGTACTTTGAAGAACAGCACGATGAAGAAAGTAACGTCATTACCATTAAACGTATCGAAAGACGTTATTCACCGTGGAGTTCAAAAATTTATGGAGTAAGAAATTTTCACAATTAACTAGCTGAGATGAAGAAATTTAAATTTACCATAAAGGGCAATGAATACGAAGTTAAGATCAAAGACTTCGAAGATAAGATTGCTCAAATTGAAGTGAACGGCACAGAATACAATGTCGAGATTCATCACGAAGTAAAACAGGTAAAAACGCCGCGTTTGGTACGTAAGCCGGTGGCTAACAAGCCTGGTGAAGGTACCATTGCAAAGTCGGCCGGTGGCAACATCAAAGTGGAAGCACCGCTGCCGGGCAACATTTTCAAAATATTGGTTAAAGAAGGCGACACGATTAAAAAAGGGGATAACCTCTTGATCATGGAGGCCATGAAAATGGAGAACAATATTTTGGCCGAAAAAGACGGAGTGGTAAGTTCAATTAAAGTAAAAGTAGGCGATGCCGTTTTGCAGGGCGATTTGCTGATTGAAATGTAAACAGTATGGAAAACAAGTATAGAAAAAGTATTGTTGCGCTGGCCGCTGTAGTTCTTTTGCTGACGCTCCAGGCTGTTTTTGGCTGGGTAGATGCATGGGCTGCCGAAGCGCCCGGGGCTGTTGCCTCAACGGGTGCCGAGGGCGGAGCGCTTAACGGATTGAAATCGTTCTGGAGTTTTACAGGTTTTGCAAATTTCCATATTTCAAATCTGGTGATGATCGTTGTTGGCCTGTTTTTTATCTTTTTGGCCATCAAATACGATTACGAACCATTGCTTTTGATTCCCATAGGAACCGGTATTCTTTTAGGTAACATTCCTTTTGTGCCGGGATACAATGTGGGTATTTACGAAGATGGTTCGGTAATGAGTTACCTCTATTTTGGGGTGAAGCAGGGTATTTATCCACCCTTAATCTTTTTGGGGATCGGGGCAATGACCGACTTCTCGTCGTTGATTTCGAATCCAAAACTAATGTTACTGGGTGCTGCTGCACAGTTGGGAATTTTTGCCACCTTCCTGGGGGCTTCAGCACTGGGATTTTCTCCGGCCGAAGCTGGTGCAATTGGTATTATTGGCGGAGCCGATGGTCCTACGGCCATTTTCCTTTCAGCCATGCTGGCGCCACACCTTATGGGGGCCATTGCCATTGCAGCCTACTCGTACATGGCCCTGGTACCGGTAATTCAGCCTCCGATTATTCGACTGATTATTCCCAAAAAGGAACGTAAGATCAGGATGAAACCTCCGCGCGCGGTCTCAAAAGTGGAGAAAATACTGTTCCCGATTATCGGACTGTTGTTGACCTTGTTTATTGCTCCAACAGCCTTGCCATTGCTGGGAATGCTTTTCTTCGGAAATATTTTGAAAGAATCGGGTGTAACCGAACGTTTGGCCGATACGGCTCGCAATGCCTTAATCAATATCGTTACCATCCTGCTGGGGGTAACCGTAGGTGCATCAACACAGGCCGATGTGTTCCTTACTGTCGATTCGCTGAAGATATTCGGTCTGGGAGCATTGTCGTTTATGGTAGCTACTGCCGGCGGATTGATTTTTGCCCGTATCATGAACCTGTTCCTGCGGGGGGATAATAAAATCAACCCAATGATTGGAGCAGCAGGTGTATCGGCTGTTCCCGACAGTGCCCGGGTGGTACAGGTCGAAGGTCAGAAGAATGATCCAAACAATCACCTGCTGATGCATGCCATGGCACCCAACGTGTCGGGTGTAATTGGTTCGGCAGTAGGTGCTGGTATCCTGTTAAGCTTTTTGTTGTAATAAAGCAATAGCCAATAAGAAAAAACGGGCTGTCGTTAAGGCAGCCCGTTTTTTTCTTATGGCAGATACTTTTTCCATTGAAATTGCAAAGCATCGATGCACGAGCACATTGTGCGATGCTTAAAATAGCTGGTCTTAATTACACAACCATACTCAATTACTTTATAAACCGAATCACAAATGCATCGGCAGAATCTTTTAATGCTAAAATTAAAGCATTTAGATCTCAGTTCAGAGGGGTAAGAAACATCCCCTTCTTTCTTTATAGATTAGCTAAAATTTATGCTTGAAAATCGTAAATCCCCAGAAAATTGGCTTGATCCATAAGCTCTGTAAAACAAAAAACCTCCCATGCTATGCATGAAAGGTTATTGCTTTGTCGGGATGACAAGATTTATCTTGCTATGAATCTAAAAGGGGAGGGATTCAAAGCAATAACCTTACTCGCTTCGCTCGCTTAGCGGTTTTTTGGTTTTACTTCGCTTTTATGCTTCGCATAAGCTCTGTAAAACAAAAAACCTCCCATGCTATGCATGAAAGGTTATTGCTTTGTCGGGATGACAAGATTTGAACTTGCGACCCCTCGCCCCCCAGACGAGTACGCTACCAGACTGCGCCACATCCCGATTCATTTTCTTTATTGAAGAATACTTCTTTTCAATAAATGCATTCACCTTAATTGAGAACAAAAGCCTCATCGTTATCAATGCGGATGCAAAAATAACATACTGCCCCCAATTATGCAAGCATTCCTGGTGATTAAAAATTTCATCTTTCTTTATTGGTGGTAGAAAGGAGGACTTAAATATTATTGTTAATTTTGATACTCAATTTGTAACAAAAATCACGCAGTGCTGTTGTAATATCAATTAATTTTGAATCAATTTTAATAAGAAAAATATCTAAAAAAATAGTTACAATGTTTGGATCATTAAACTTATCTGAAAATCAGGACAAAAAAGAGATTCAGGGAGATGCTGAAAAAGTAAAGTGTTTAATCATAGGATCAGGTCCAGCCGGATATACGGCGGCCATTTATGCGGCCCGTGCCAATCTTTCACCCGTAATGTATGAAGGCCTGCAACCAGGCGGTCAGTTGACAACTACCACCGAAGTTGAAAATTACCCGGGTTACCCCGAGGGGGTAACAGGGCCTGTAATGATGGAAGACCTGAAAAAACAGGCGCAGCGTTTTGGAACCGATGTGCGTTGGGGCATGGCTACCGCAGCCGATCTGTCGAAACGCCCGTTTAAGGTGACCATCGACAATAAGAAGTTGCTTGAAGCCGAAACCTTGATTATTGCCACCGGTGCTACGGCCAAATACCTTGGACTCGAAGATGAGAAAAAATATGCAGGAGGCGGTGTTTCAGCCTGTGCTACCTGCGATGGCTTTTTCTACCGTGGAAAGGATGTAGCGGTTGTTGGGGGAGGCGATACAGCGGCCGAGGAGGCTTTGTATCTGGCTGGTTTATGCAACAAAGTCTACCTGATTGTTCGCCGTGATGAACTGCGTGCCTCTAAGGTAATGCAGGAGCGAGTGTTTAAAACAAGCAATATCGAAGTGCTTTGGAAGCACCAAACCAAAGGTCTCTTTGGCGATGGAGTGGTCGAAGGCGCCGAGCTGTATAAGAATAAAGGAGAAGCCAATGAGGAGCTGGTCAAAATCAAAATTGACGGATTCTTTCTGGCCATCGGACATACACCCAACTCCGATATTTTCAAAGACTATCTTAACCGTGATGAAGTGGGATACATTCAGACCGTTGGTAATACATCGAAAACCAATGTTCCCGGGGTGTTTGCCTGTGGCGATGTGATGGATTCACAGTATCGTCAGGCAGTAACAGCAGCCGGATCGGGTTGTAAGGCAGCCATGGATGCTGAGCGTTTCCTGAGCGAACAGGAATAATTCATTTATTGAAAATAATTCAACCGAAGTTGTACTCCTGTGCAGCTTCGGTTTTTTTTAATGGTGGTCGGCATTTCGCCACCAGAGCTGGGTTCCTAAAATACCCGCTATGGCAGTTAGTAAAACCAAAACATAACTCAAAGGAAGCACTTCCATCCCCGGAGTTCCTTCTGAAATACTTAACAGTCCCGGAACCGCCCAGGGAAAGTATTTTCCCCATCCGACAATTGCAACGAATTGTGCCATAATTAATAGGAAAATGCATAGTGCGAGAGGTGCAATCAAACCACGGCCAATACCGGCTGCCAGGGCCAGCGGAGGACAAAGCAGGATGGTTAAAAGAGAAATTCTTACAAAACGTATTAAATGATCATTCAATACCGTGGTCGACCAACCGGGTAAATCTATCAGCACACCCGCCAGTATTCCTGCAGCCAGCAATAACAGGCTTAAGCCAATGCACCATAGTAGAATAACAAGGAATTTGCTGAGAACCACTGCCTGCCTTGATACCGGCAGTGAAAGCAAATTCGTAATGGTGTGCGAAGCATACTCCCGTCCAAAAACCCACGATGTTACAAAGCCGAAGCCAATAAAACCGACAGTGGCAAGTAATTGGTTGAACATGCTCAAAAAGCCGTTCCAATCGTTTTCGCCAAAGAGCTTCGCTTTGGTTCCAACGATGCCTAATTTGGCAGCAAGTTCGGGTTGTGAAGCTACAAAAGCCAACAAACCCATCATTGCCGAAATGAAGATGAAAAAAAGTGCAGTTGCACTTAGCATGTACGATCGCTTCAGCTTTAATAATTCAGCATACAGCGCTGCTTTCAATGTTTGCATTGTGCTTTGTTTTTGAGTGAATGGTTCGTAGAAAAAATGCTTCAAGGTCTTCCTGTTCAAGCGCCAGGTGCGATGGGGGACAGTCAGCCCTTACGAGCAGGTCAGCAATTAACTCGGGTGCTTCAAGGGCTTTTTGATCGTAAATGCGGAGTGTATTCTCCTCCTGTTTCAATTCCTTAAAACCGTGCATATTCAATACCGAGCTTGCTTTTTCGAGTGAAGCCGTTTTTAGTACCAGGTAAAGCTGACACAGATCCTTCAGCTCACTGGTGTTAAGTTCCTTTAACAACTTTCCCTGATGAATGATTCCAATGCGAGTGCAAAAACGGGAAATTTCCCCCAAAATGTGACTCGATATGAAGATGGTTACCCCCCGCTCGTCAGCCAGTTGTTTGAGCATGTGGCGTACTTTATAAATCCCGGCAGGATCGAATCCATTGGTCGGTTCATCAAGAATTAAAATTTGGGGCTGATGAATCATGGCTCGTGCCAGACCCAAACGCTGGGCATTTCCCAATGACAAATGGCCGGCTTTTACCTTCTCATAAGGTTTCAGTTCCAATTCATCCATGATGCGGTCAACTGCATTCCTGTGGTTGATTAAACGCAGCCTGCGAACCATTTCAAGGTTTTCACGTACCGTAAGGTTGGAGTAGGAGCAGGGGGTTTCAACCAAATAGCCAACCTTTTCCCACAGATGCTTAGCTTGCGGACTGACCTTGATGCCATCGATGCTTGCACTTCCACTGGTGGGCTTTATCAGTCCGAGCAACATTCGGATGACGCTTGTCTTTCCGGCACCGTTTAAGCCCAGGAATCCATATATTTCACCTTTCTTAACGTGAAGGTCAATGCTCGAAGCGGCATACAGATCACCGTATTTTTTTGTAAGATTTTGGCTGCTTATCATTGTATTTCTTGTGTTAAAACCGACCGTCCGGTTTGTATGTATATAAATTTTTTAAGGTTTTAATCCTTCATAAATGGTGTCGAAAGCTTGTTTCAGTCCAGTTTCAAAATCAGGAAAGTCAGTACCATTGGCTAATCTTACAAATACACCGTCGGTGCAGTAGAGGAACAAATCGGCGAGTTGACGGTTTGCTGCTTCACTGTTAATTTCTCCTTTTTGTCTGGCAGTTTCGATTACTTCCTCCCACACCTTCACTTCTTTTTCGTACTGAGCTTTTTCAATGGCGAGGTATTCGGGGAAGCGCTGTAAAGCATCGAACAACAATAGCATGAGATTGAAATTACTGTTGCCATCACTTTCGGTGTTCATAAAGTGTCCAAGCTGTTTGAACGATTCTCCTTTGAAAGCCAGGTAATGTTCATAAAAGCCTTTTAATGAGTCTTGGGGAAAAGAAGTAAAATCCATGGCTCCCAAACTAAAGAATATGTTTACTATTTCGTGGAACAGATCTTCTTTGCTGTTGAAATAATGATAGAAGGCTCCCTTTGAAAGTCCTGTCTTTTCTACTATTTCTTTCATTGTTACCTCTTTATAGCTTTTTTGAAAAAAGAGAGTAAGCGAAACTTTAAGAATGTGTTCACGTGTTGAATTCATAAACCGACCGTTTGGTTTGTAAAAGTAGAAATTTATTTTGAAATAGCAAGAAATCTTAAGGGATTGAAGGGAGGGGAATACAATTTTCAATTCTCAGCCTCAACCTCAGCCTCAACCTCAACCTCAACCTTAACCTTAAAAGGAAGGCTATTGAAAGGAATTGAAAGCAATTGGAAGCGGTTGAAAGCAATTGAAGGAAATTGGAAGCAGTTGGAAAAAATGAGAAATGGAAAAATGGGACGCAGTTCGGACAGTCGCAATTTTAAAGTTCCTGAGTTCCTAAGCGTGTAACTTAGAAATCGCTGGCTTCAGGCTGCTTGCCAAACTGCTCAATTTTTGACTTAATGACTTTTTCCTGTTTCCTTTTTCCTGTCTCAACCTTTATCCGGCTATCGAAACAATTCCGGCAATTTTGCTTTGACCATCTCCGGATCGGGGTCGATGGGGAAAATCATCTGTGGCTGTACATACACCAACTCGTGTTCTTTTTTAAATTTCTCGATTCCACCACCTGTAATATTCAGCATCACAGTAGCTTTCTGATCGATATTTCCTTCCTTAACCTGTTGTATTAATGAGGCTACGGCCACAGCAGCTGCAGGACTAACATCATTTCCTTCACTCTCGAGAAAAATACGGGCTGCTTCGTCAGCTTCTTCATTTGTTGCGGCCAAAACTTCACCGTTGCTGTCCATCAGCGCATCAAACAAGCCGCCAATGAGCGAATAGGGTGGGCGCCGGTTGGAAAGTACCTTCGCATTAATGATTTCAACCTGTTTACGGGCCAGTTGATCGTCGAGGGGCAGCATGGCTCTCGAACGGGCATCCCATGCATCCTTGATGGGTAAAAAGGGAGCATTCTGCGAAACCATCAGTTTCATTTTATTTTGACCAAAGCGACCGTCTTCGATGAAACGAAGATTGGCTTCCCACGCTGCAATTGCACCTGTTCCGCTGCCTACAGCCTGAAAATAATAATGGGGAATATGTCCAATGGTAGTTACTGCCGAAACTACTGCAAGTGCCATTCCATCGCGACGTGCAACGTTTTTGGCGCCTCCTTCGGGATAAAACTGGTCCATTTCGGCAGCAATGTTTGACAGATGAATGGCATCGAAATAATCGGCACCACTTTCCGATGCAACAACCTTAACGCAAGGATCAAGTGGTTTATCAAACCAAAGCGCCGAAAGATTGTCTTTGGGAATACACAATAGCAGCGGTATTTTATTTTCGGAACATACTCTGGCGAATGCCCGTGCAGTATTACCTGCCGATGCAACCACCATAACCTTGTCGTGTTGTGAATTTTTTCGGGCACAAACCGAATAGGCTTCAAATTCTTTAAAGGTCCCGGTTTGAATATGCGCTCCTTTTTCGGGCCAGTAGCCGTTAAAAGTAATGTATAGATTTTCGAGTCCCAGCACTTTGGCTAAGCCTTCGCTGCGATAGGTCACAGGTGCTCCCGAACCTTTCAATACACGGTCGATGGGCAGCCATTCGGCGAATTGGTAGAGCCCCGGAAGCTCTTCGTGTATCGTGAGTTGCTTGTTCTCGTATTGGGCCCTGATAAGTGCAGGCTTTTCGTTGTGCGGGCAGTTTAAATCCCAGTTGGTATCCTCAAAGATGGTACCGCAACAAAGCGATTCCAGTTTGTAGTTGGTTGGTTTGAATTTTTCCATTCAGTGTATTATTCTATCATATTTTTAGCAGTGGTAATTGGTGTTTCGGAGTTTTCATTCCAAAGCGCCAGAACCAATACCGGATTTGACGAGGATTGCTGAACCGCTTTTTCAATGGCGGCAGTAAGCACAAAATCGATGCTTTCACCTTTGGCAAGATCAACAGGTGCTGTGGTGCGCTGAATTGTGTTTGATTTGATTACCCGTACCTGTCCTGTTTTGATAAGGTGCAGGTCGATCATATTATAAAGAGAATCGATTGGAAATGAAACATGCGGAGGCAGATCAATGGTTGAACAAATCACTACCGGTCGTTCATTGTTTTTAACCATGAATGCGGAAAGCCATTCACCCTTAATGATTTCATCGACCGAAAGCTCAACTGCCGTATTGAGTTGAGCCTGATCAATCAATATTTCAGGTTCAGTGACTGCAGGTTTTAACAGTGAACAACTGTATAATAAAGAAAAAACGAATATCAGCAACAGACGTGAATGCATACCGGATGAATCATTTTTACGTTTCCTCAAATTGAGCTGTAAAAATAAGAAAAATGCTTACTTAAACGCTGAAAACTTTAATTCTTTAGGGCAATTTGCCTTTTTAGCAATGTTTTCAGGTAGTGGTTACTTACCTGCCGGTAGTAGGTTTTCTGCGATAATTTAATCATTTCAATGGCTTTATCAAGCCTTCCTGTCATTTCATAGGCCAGAGCAACATTCAGCATGATCTTACTGCGTTTCGACTTACTGCCCTGATCGATATAGAGTAACCAGTTGTCGAGTGCTTCCTGCCAGTTTCCATCGGCTGCCAGTTTAACCGACCGATCGATCAGCGCCTGCTTCATCAGATAGTAGTATCGTGTTTCTGATTTCCAGCGGGGGGCAATCAGTTCGCTGTAATCGAGCGCCGACTTAATCGCTGCATCGATGGTTGCCTGCTTGATGGTGGGCAAGGTGGCAAACAGATCAGTCAGATCATAATCGTAATGATCCCAGAAAATGGTATCCTGGTTCATGACCACATCCGAAACAATTTTTTCTGAGCGCGGATCGTATAGTCGCCAATGTGAGCGACCGTAAAAGTCGATCGAAGCGTAGTGGTATTTTTGTGCCCCATAGTTGGTGTAATCGACTCCCGACTGGTAATTGGTTACTGCCCGAAGTGCCTGGTTTTCGAGCACAAGCAGGGCATCGGTTTGATACAATTCGCATAGCGAGCGCACATAGTCCCAGGCAAGCGGAGCCGGTGTCTCGGTGTAATCGAGTAAGCGATAAATATTTCGTTCAACCGGAATGACCACATCGTAGCGTAAGGAATTGTACAACAAATCACCCATAACTTTAATGGTGGTGTCGGCAGCAGTACTGTCAAGCAATACCGTATTGCCTTCAAAATTTTTTCTGTAAAATGAAATTTGAAGTTGTTTTTCATCATAATCCTGAAAGCCGGAAGTCATACTTCGGTTCATGATGGTGATACTTTGAATTGAATCGCTGATTTCATAAAGGGGAGCGTAAGGAACATCGACGGTAAATTTTTTCAGCTGTGCAGGAGCCGTTAAAAAAAACAGGGATGAAATAAAAATAAATATCAGCTTTTTCATAAGTTTCAATTCGTTAGATGTCTGTGTTTTTTAAACTATTCAGCCATTTTTTGCAGCTAGTAATTTGTTTTTTATGAAAAGTCACAAGTTTCAAATATCAACCTTTTGATAAAAACAACAAGCATGTTTGATGACTAAAATTGTGTTGCAAATGATGGCTTAGTATGTACCCCAGTATTTTCTCAAAAACCATTCCAATCCAAAAAGTAAAAGAATAAGCAGCAGGTACCACTTCAATCCGATGAGTTCGAGGCTGTTTTTTTCATTGTGCGTTTTCGCCTGAATGCTGCTGTTGTTCATCACTTGTTCGAGCAACAGGTCCTGCTGGTCGAAGGTGAAGAAACGACCATTGTTTTGTATTGCAAGCCGGTGCATTAAGCCAAAATCAGCCTGCAATTCCTGTTGTTCTATGTTAACTTCCTGAACACTGAAACTTCCGCTGCGTTTAAACGTTTCATCGCCCAGTGTGGTGCTTGCTTCAAAAGAATAATTTCCGGCATTCATCAGCCCCAGGTTAAGTTCGTAGCCCGCATTCCCTGCATCGAACAGATAACTGAGTTCATTATTCAGCGAGTCGGTAAGCACCAGCGAGATGTTGGCCTGTTCAACAGGCTCGAATATTTTATTGAAAACCTGGGCCTTGATAATAAGCGGCGAAGTTTCAGGAGTGATCCGCTCATAATCGATTTTAAACTGATCTTTGGTGTTTTCGACACTTAAATAATTGAATAAGTTAACAGTGAGTTGGTTAAAGGCTTGTTGCTTGTCATAGTACTGGTATTCACGCATTCTCCAGCGCCATATTCCTTCACCCAGAATTACCGCTGTTTTTCGTCCTTTGACTTCACCGGCACTGATTAAAGGATAATTCATTTCGATTCCCTTTACCCGCTGATATGCCAGAACGGAATAGGCTGCATCAAAGCTGTATTTGGTGTAACGGGTAAGCAGTGGCGGATATATATTTTCCACTTCTCCGATGTTTTCAGGTAGGCTGAACAACGAAAAGGCCTCGTTAAAAAAAGGAGCACTTTCTTCATTGATTGCCGAAGGCTCAATTTGAAACCCAAGTTGCATGTTATTGAGTGCGGCGATGGATGTTTTTGGGCCTGTAAGAACCAGTAAAGGCACTTCGGAGGCAGTAAGCTGCGTATAAATATCGGACTGTTGGGTCATGAGCGACGGGAGCTGGTTGAGTACGATTAAATCATAATCGTTCACCGAGCCTGTAAAAGCACTGATTTCCCTGAATTCAATATTGAAGTTCGCTTGTTGGTTCAGGGTTTGGGTGAATGCCCCAATGTCGGGATGCGGGCCCTGAGAGAGAAAAAGCACGTCCTTGCGGTTGTCGTGCACCTCGATGGTGAAATTGTAGCGGTTGTTGAGCTTGTTTAGTTCACTCGTTACGGGGCTGATCAGCACACTGATGTTTTGCAGGCCTACCTCGTCGGCTGTTAATGAATAGTTTTTACTGAAAAAATAGTCGGACTGCAAGACTTCAATCTGTTCCGAAACAACCAGTTTGCCTGCCTGATAAATCATTAAGCGACTCGACTTATGTGGAAAGGCTTTGAAGGAAATTTCGGTTTCCAACTGAAAATTATTGCCTTTAAAAACATTTGGATTATGATTGACGGCTACTATGGCCTGGTCGGTACGCGAAAGTGTATCTCCAATACCAAGGGTGTATACGGGGGCATCGATATTGCTTGAAAGCTGTTCCGGATTTCTTCCTTCGTTGTAAATACCATCCCCCAGCATGACCACTGCGCCCAGATTCAGGTTAAAGTAACGTTGTTCGATGTCGGTGAAGAAGTTGGCATAATTTGATCGCTTGCCATTGAACTGTAATGAATCAGTTTTAATTATTCTTTCTCCAAAAAGTAATGTTTCGACTTCAAACTTATCTCCGCCCTTTTGTTTCAGTTTTTCGATAAACACGGCAATGCTGTCGGCCATGTCCTGATTGCTGATCATCGATTCTGAATTATCGACACCTATAAGCAGTAGCGGTTTTTCAATTTTTTGCTGAATCAGGGTCACCATGGGAGAAAAAAGCAAATAACCAATGAGCAATAAGTAGCTTAATTTAATGCCTCCCAGTAAATAGCTTTGCCATGGTAATAATTCGTCGTCTCTTTTTCTGAAAAAATAGATGGCGGCAACAAGGCCTGCTGCACCCAATAGCAAAAGTGCGGCATATAGAAGCGGGTTCGGTATATTCGTATGAAGTTCCAATGGTTTTAATTTTGGGTTACATGCCAAAATTACTAAAATATTTGATGTGGTAAACAGTGTGACTGGTCGGCTGAATTTGTCAGTTCGTTGCCGTTTTTTGGGGCTTGGTTAAATGAATTGACTGTTCTTGTTCATTTTTTTGGTGCATCCTGTTTTTATCGTGACTTTTGGCCCCTGTAATAGTTCTCCCACCCCCTTTTTTTATAACTCCCAATTCACCGTCCGATCCCCTCGGACGGTTTTTTTTTGCTTTCTGATTTTGCATCTGGAAACTGCGATACCATTCGAAATTGAAGATCAGCTTTGCTGATTGTTTTGAGGAGTATTGGCCTGACTTCCAGCAAAAAAAAACCGGCTGTGTGCCGGTTCGTGAAGTATTTTTTAGGTAGCTATTAACGCGATGGTTTATACAATTCCAGAGAATCCCATAAAGGCCATGGCCAGTATGCCGGCAGTTATTAAAGCAATCGGAACTCCTTTGAGTCCTTTGGGAACAGTCTGTAAATCGAGGTGTTCGCGCATCCCGGCAAAAATTACCAGTGCAAGTCCGAAACCGATCGCATTGGCAATCGCATAAACGACTCCTTCCATCAGGTTAAAGTCTTTTTGAATTACCAGAATGGCCACACCCAAAATGGCACAGTTGGTGGTGATGAGCGGCAGAAAAACTCCCAGGGCCTGGTACAGTGCAGGGCTTACTTTTTTAAGCACAATCTCGACCAGTTGCACCAGCGATGCAATAACAAGAATAAATGAAATGGTCTGCAGATAACCAATGCCCAGTGGATTTAAGATATAATGCTGAATCAGAAAGGTAACGATGGTAGCCAGTACCATCACGAAGGTAACAGCACCGGTCATGCCTACTGCTGTTTCAATTTTTTTAGAAACACCCAGAAAGGGACAAACTCCCAGAAACTGGCTAAGTACAATGTTGTTAACCAGTATGGCGCTTATGATAATAATGATGTATTCCATAACAACTTATTTATTCAGTTTATAATCTTAGGCCTTGCTCTTGTTTAGACGATTGATCAACGAAATGATATAGCCCAGTGCAATGAAGGCACCTGGTGCCAGAATAAAAGCAAGCATGCCGTATTGTTCGGGATAGATGGTAATATCAAATAGTTTTCCGCTGCCCAGTAACTCACGCACCCCTCCAAGAATGGTGAGTGCGAAGGAGAATCCAAGCCCGATTCCAAGCCCGTCGACTGCTGAAGAACCGACTGAGTTTTTCGATGCAAAAGCTTCGGCGCGTCCCAGCACGATGCAGTTTACTACAATCAGTGGAATAAAAATACCAAGGCTCTCAAACAGCGATGGGAGGTAGGCCTGCATTACCATTTGAACAATGGTTACAAAAGTGGCAATTACCACAATGAAAGCAGGAATACGTACTTTATCGGGTATCAGGTTTTTGATAAGTGAAACGACAATGTTCGACATGACCAGCACAAAAGTGGTAGCAAGTCCCATTCCCAGTCCGTTAATGGCTGAACCGGTTGTACCCAGTGTAGGGCACATACCCAGCAGCAGAACAAATACCGGGTTTTCCTTTATAAATCCTTTTGTAAAGTTTTTCCATTGGTTCATAATGCTTCTCCTCCTAATTTGTTTTGGACTGATTTTTCGGAATTTAATGCTTCGTAGGCTCTGTTCACTGCCGACAGGAAGGCACGCGAAGTGATGGTGGCAGCCGTAATTGCGTCGACACTACCTCCGTCGTTTGAAACACTCAGTGCTCCTTCGTTTAACGAACGTCCCACTACATTTTGTCCGGGTTTTTCGGCGTTGCTGAACCAGCTGTCCATTTTTGATCCCAAGCCAGGGGTTTCGGCATGTTTCAGCACTCTGAATCCTGAAAGCATGCCACTGTGGTCGATTCCTACCATGACTTCGATGTAGCCACTAAAGCCGTCGTAAGTATAGGTTTTTACAGCACTGGCAATGAGTTGACCGTTGCTGTCGAAGGCAGGAAAAATTTCAATGCTGTCTTTTCCGTCGCCCGGCAGCACTTTGTAGGCGGTGCCCAATTGCTCAAATTCGGGCAATACAGCTGCGATGGCTTTGGTTTGTTTTTCCAGTTCGGCTTTGGCAATGGGTGCTTTGGTAACATCGTTAACCAGTCCCAGTGATGCCGAGGCAATCAGGGTTACCCCAAAAAGGGCGATAACCATATTTTTGAATGATGAAGTGAGTTTAGCCATTACTTTTTCTCCCCGAAACGTTTAGGTTTGATGTAATTGTTGATTAATGGAGTAAAGGCATTCATGATCAGGATGGCAAATGAAATGCCTTCGGGATAGGCTCCCCAGGTACGGATGGCCACTGTTATAAGGCCAATTCCTATTGCATAAATGATTTGTCCTTTGGGTGTCATGGGAGAGGTCACCATGTCGGTGGCCATAAACAGGGCACCAAGCATTACACCTCCGGTTAGCAGATGAAACAAAGGATCGGCATATTGTTCAGGATTGCTCATCCACAGTATGCCGGTAAACACAGCGATGGTTGCAATGATGGTGAAGGGAATGTGCCAGGTCACTACTTTTTTGAAAAGCATGTACACAAGTCCGAGAAGCAATAAAATGGCCGACACTTCACCCAGTGAACCACTCATATTGCCCATCAGTAATTCGGAATAGCCCGGAACAGTTGGCATCAGTTCTGAAAGCGGTGTTCCGTTTTTAATTCCTTCCTTGATCAGGGCCAGCGGGGTAGCCTGGGTAGTGGCATCCACTCCGGCTGTGATATTAGGCCAGCTGGTCATTTGTACTGGAAAGGATATTAAAAGGAAAACCCTTCCTACCAAAGCAGGGTTAAAGGGATTTTGTCCGAGGCCGCCAAACGACATTTTTCCAACGCCAATGGCTACCAGGGCTCCGATGATGGTGATCCAGACCGGCAACGATGCAGGAACGTTCATTGCCAGTAAAATACCAGTCAAAATGGCTGATCCATCGGCAATGGTTGCTTCTCCCTTCATCAGGAACTTTTGTATCAGCCATTCAAAAATAACACAGGCCACAACCGACACGAGTGTTACCAATACGGCTGGTAACCCGAAAGTAATAAACGACCAGATCAATGCAGGTGCCAGTGCAAAAATAACACTGTACATGATTTTGTTTACCGAATCACCCTGGTGTATGTGCGGCGACGGAGTTATGGTTAAAAACTTGTTCATTGTTGGTTTTTATAGTTAAAGCCAGTGGCTTTGTGTTTATTTTCTGTTTCTGATAATTCCTCCAACGCTTAGTTTCCCGTAGCGTATGTGATCGAGCAGAGGCCGGCTGGCAGGGCAGGTAAAGCTGCATGAACCGCATTCGATACAATCCATAATCTGCAGTTCTTCACTTTTCTCCCACATTTTATTTTCCGAAAGGGTCATCAGGATGTAGGGTTCAAGTCCCATTGGGCAAACCGATACACAACGTCCGCAGCGAATGCAGTTCATGGCCGTTTTTCGGTGTCCTTCTTTTTCGTTGATGATGAGCACCCCTGAGGTTCCTTTGCTGACAGGAATATCAATGTTGGTGACTGCTTTTCCCATCATGGGGCCACCGCTGATCACTTTGGCCGTGTCGTCGGGTAGGCCGCCTGCAGCTTCTATCAATTGCGAAACGGGTGTGCCCATGCGAACCAGAAAATTGGATGGTTTGGCAAGCGATTTTCCGGTGACCGTAACAATGCGTTCGACGAGGGGTTTGTTTTTATGCACGGCTTCGTAAACGGCAAAAGCAGTTCCTACATTGTTGACCACTGCACCCACCGCAATGGGAAGTGCACCCGAGGGGACTTCGCGTCCGGTTACCGCTTTGATCAGCTGTTTTTCACCACCCTGGGGATATTTTACCTTGAGCGGACAAACTTCGATGCCGGCGTATTTTTCTGCAAGAACAGTGAGGTGTTCAATGGCATCGGGCTTGTTTTTTTCGATCCCAATCACTGCCTTGTTCACATTGAGTGCTTTCATCAGCAACTGAATACCCACCATGAGTTCGTCACCTTTTTCGAGCATCAGACGGTGGTCGGCTGTCAGGTAGGGTTCACATTCAACTCCGTTGATCAGCAGAATTTCGGCCTTCATTCCAGGAGGTGGTGAAAGTTTTACATGGGTAGGGAAGGTGGCTCCACCGAGTCCCACAATGCCGCCGGCCAAAATTTTATCCGTAATGGTCTTTGCATCCAGGTCGGTCGATGTAATCAGGTCGGTTGAACGGTCTATGCTTTCGTCCCATTCATCGCCTTCAACGTTAATAATGATGGCATCCTTTTTATAACCAGAACTGTCGACGCTGCGGTCAATTTTTAGTACTTTACCCGATACCGAACTGTGAATGTTGGTTGAAACAAAGCCGGCACTCTGGGCAATCACCTGGCCGACTTTAACCTCATCGCCACGTTTAACAATTACTTTCGAAGGTGCCCCGATATGCTGGGCGACCATAATGATTGCGGTTTTTGGTAAGGGAAGTTGTTCAACAGCCTGATTGGCCGAAAGTTTGTTTTCAGCAGGGTGAACGCCTCCTATTTTAAATGTTTTCAGCATTGTAACTCCTTTTTAGGTTCAACGGAGAACTGATTAGTATTGGTCGTGTTTGATTAAGCTTCGGCTTTTTCGGGGGCCGGTTCCGCTTTGATCTTCCTTGGAGGAAAGTTTTCCTCTATAATTGCGTTGGTTGGACATACCGTTACACATTTCCGGCACAGCTTGCATTTGTCGGAATCGATAAAGGCAAGGTTGTTCGAAATGGTAATGGCGTCGAATTTACATTCTTTTTCACATTTGCCACAACCGATACAGGCTACTTCGCAGGCTTTTTTAGCGAAACCTCCTTTGTCTTCATTGCGGCAGGCAACAAAAATCTTTCTGTCCCTGGGCATCTTTTTCCGCAATTCGATCAGGTCTTTCGGACATGCTTCAACACAGGCTCCACAGGCAACACATTTGTCATCGGTCACTTCGGGCAGCCCGGTCTCGGGATTCATGTGCAGTGCATCGAAATCACACGAAGCGGCACAATCGCCCAGCCCCAGGCATCCGTACTGGCAATCGGTATCGCCGCCATAGCTCATGGCTGCAATGGCACAGGTCGATGCTCCTTCGTAAAGGTTGGTTTTTGGCCGATGTTCGCACGAACCATTGCAACGTACCACCGCTACCCGGGGTGCCTGCTCGGCGGCCTCAAGGCCCATGATCGATGCTACTTTACTCATGGTTTCATTGCCTCCAACCGGACAAAACTTGTCATCAAGCGAATTGTCTTTTACAATTGATTCGGCAAAGGCCCGACATCCTGCATAACCGCATCCGCCACAATTGGCAGCCGGCAACGACTCTTCAACTTCGTCGATTCTCGGATCCTCGTACACATAAAATTTGCGTGCAGCAAAATATAAAATTACTGCTGCTGCGATCCCAATCGAACTGATGGTAATGATGGTATAAATAAGTGATGCACTCATATCGGTTTATTTGAGTGGGTTAACCACGTAGGTAAATCTCTTTTTTATTTTATCTCTGAAAAAATACAACACAATATAATAAGGGACAAGCGATGCAAGCCCCAGTAATCCGGTAATGCCTTCATCATCGATCAGCTTGGTGGCAATGATCATGGTGCCCAGTAATACCAGAAATGGTAAGATGTATCCTAAAAACAAGGCATTCATTCCCTGCGAAGATTTGAGATGTACCAATACATGCTGGCCGCTATGAAAATCAGCAGGGTTGCAGTCGATGTCCAATTCCTTGTCGCTTTGCTCCGACATATTGCACGATCCTTTGATCTGGCAACTGGCGCATCCCGACTGTACCACAATTCCAACCTTAATACCCTTTGGTCCGATTTCTCTTACAATCCCTGTATGTGTTACTTCCTGTTTTGAACTCATGATTCGTCGTAATGGAGTGCAAAACTATATGTTTCTTAAAAAGAAAATAATGACAAGCCCACTTTTTTAAAGCATATACAAGAATTTAGATTATTTATAAATATCTCGATGATTAGATACGGTTCAGCATCCGTTCCAAGTGGCTTGTCCTCACGAGCTAAGCTTACAGCTCCTAAATTTAGCACTTTGATTGGAATAAAAAAGAATTTTGTTTGAATGATCGATTGATTGCGGGGAAGCAGCAATTGCTAATGTAATTCAGCATTCATTGCCTGTTTTTCTCCTTTTGCCATCACGGGCCTTCTTCAACTTGTTAATTCTATATTATTATCGCTTTGAATTTGGTGCATAGCAGTTGAAATAACACTACTTTTGCCGCCCATTGATTCGGAATAAAAAGAAAATTAGATGATTGATGTTTCAAATTTAAGTATCCAGTTTGGTAAACGGGTTTTGTTTCAGGATGTAAACATGAAATTTACCAGTGGAAATTGTTATGGTATTATCGGGGCCAACGGAGCCGGAAAATCAACATTTCTGAAAATGTTGTATGGCGAAGTAGATCCCACCAGTGGTTCGGTAAGTTTTGGCCCGGGCGAGCGGCTTTCGGTTTTACGACAGGATCACTTTGCATTTGATCAATACACCGTACTCGATACCGTGCTAATGGGCCACGATGAATTGTGGAACAACATGAAGCAAAAGGAAACGCTTTATGCAAAAGCCGATTTTAGCGAAGAAGATGGTATCAAAGCTTCGGAATTGGAAGAGCGCTTTGCCGAAATGGATGGCTGGAATGCCGAAAACAGTGCTGCCACGCTGTTGAGTGGCTTAGGAGTGAAAGAGAAGTACCACAACCGCCCGATGCTTGAACTGGATGGTAAAATGAAGGTAAAAGTGTTGCTGGCACAGGCCCTGTTTGGGAAACCCGATAACCTGCTGCTCGATGAGCCCACCAACGATCTTGACCTGGAAACCATTACCTGGCTCGAAAATTATTTGTCGAATTTTGAAAACACGGTACTTGTTGTTTCGCACGACAGGCACTTTCTCGATTCAATTTGTACCCACGTAGTCGATATTGATTTTGGACAAGCCCGTATTTACGGCGGAAACTATACTTTTTGGTATGAATCGAGTCAGCTGGCACTAAGGCAACAGCAGGCTCAGAACAAAAAAGCCGAAGAAAAGAAAAAAGAATTACAGGAATTCATTTCACGTTTCAGTGCCAATGTGGCCAAATCGAAACAGACAACCAGCAGGAAAAAAATGCTGGAGAAACTCAATATCGAAGAGATTCAGCCTTCAACACGAAAATATCCCGGTATTATTTTAACTCCCGACCGTCAACCCGGAAACAACGTACTCGAAGTACACAATTTGAGTAAAAGTATCGATGGTGAGCTGCTGTTTAAAGACCTTACCTTCAATGTTGAAAAGGAAGATAAAATTGTATTTGTTTCGCGCGACACACGGGCAATGACGGCCTTGTTTGAGGTACTTAACGGGCATGCCAGGCCCGACGGCGGCGATTTTACCTGGGGGCAAACCATCACAACGGCGTACCTCCCGCTTGAAAATGCTGAATTTTTTGAAGAGAAAGTAACACTCATCGACTGGCTGGCTAATTTCTCGAACGATAGCAGTGAAATGTTTTTGCGTGGCTACCTGGGAAAAATGTTGTTTTCGGGCGAAGAGGTGTACAAAAAAGCGAACGTTTTATCGGGAGGAGAAAAAATGCGCTGCATGATTGCCCGTATGATGTTGCGCAATGCCAACGTCCTGATACTCGACACGCCCACCAACCATCTTGACCTGGAATCGATTCAGGCCTTTAATAACCGCTTGACCCAGTTTCCCGGCAACATCCTGATGTCGTCGCACGACCATGCCTTTATTAATTCGGTTTGTAACCGGGTGATTGAGTTAACGCCAAACGGAATCATCGACAAGCAAATGAATTACGAAGATTACGAATCGAATGAAAAGATCAGAGCGCTAAGAGAAGAATTATACGGCGAATAAGAAAAAGGGTACTGACAACAGTACCCTTTTTTGATGCTTATTTGAGTTCTTTCCAAAAGCTTCAACTGAAGTTTTTCTTTTCAGTGGCATTGTTTCATTGCCCAGGCTCCTTTAATCAATTACTGATCGGCTTCGTTAAATTTAAAGGTTTTATACAGGAATGCCATGGCCGGGAAAATGATCAGCACCCCTGCAATCAGGGCGATCAGTAAATGGAATTGTGTGGCATAGGGAGCGCTGGCATTTTGAATGGTGATGTGAGCTCCGCTTTCAACACGCACCAGAACAGGATATTGTATGGCAAACCAGCCGATCACAATCATAATGGTTTGAAAAGCTGCAATAATGCGAACCAGGTTTCTTTTTTGACGGTCGATGTAATGCCACAATACCGGCAATGCCACCGTTGCCAGTACAACACTGCTTACGCTGAGCGGAGACTGGTAAAACTCACTAAATAAGGAAAGGCCATTGAATTCGGCAGCCAGAAAAACCAGCGATCCGGTAAAAACCAGTGCGATCAGCAGGCGTTTGGCCATTAGGGCAAAAATTTTGTATTGCATGTTGTTCCTGGTTTCACCCAGCGTGTACATCGTAGCCAGAAAGGCGAACAATACCACCATGAAAACACCAAGACTTGCAGAAAAAACATTCAACCAGGGCCTGATGTAGTTGTGATAAAATCCAAGTTCGGGACTTAGTGAAATGTTTCCAAGTATGATGCCTCCAAAACTTACTCCAAGGAAAAAGCTCGTAATCAGACTTGAATAATGGAAGATGTGGGTATACACTGCATTCGAACGGGCTTCTTCGATGTCGTAATGCCTGAAGGTAAATGCAGTTCCCCGCAAAATAATCCCGATCAGGGCCATTAAAACCGGCAGGTGCAGTGCAGTTAGTACCGTGGTGTACACCGTTGGAAATCCTACAAATAGAATTACAATGACCAGAATCAGCCAAACGTGATTGGCTTCCCAAACCGGTGCGATGGCACGACTTACAATGGCCGAAGCCTTGCCCCTGGTAAGCAACTCGAGTATTCCGCCTCCAAAATCAGCACCTCCCAGCAGGATGTACAACATAAGGCAGATTCCTAGTATCAGTACAATAATTTCAGTCATTCTTCAGGTATTTGCGGTGTAACATTTTAATCTGGCGGCTCAAAAGCCATATAACAATAAAACTCAATACAAAGTAAATGGCCGTAATGGTGTAAAAGGTATATTGAATGCCTGGCATGGGAGTGAGGGAGTCTTTGGTTTTCATGATACCATATATGATCCATGGTTGTCGTCCTACCTCGGTAACAACCCATCCGGCCTGAATGGCAATGAAGCCAAGCGGTGTGGCCACAATGAGCAGGTAAAACCACCAGGGTTTTTCAAGCCAGTGTTTCCATTTAAAACTTCCTGCCAGGAAAAGGATGCCCAGTAAGAGCAGAAACATTCCGATGGCTACCATCAATTGAAAAGAATAATGGGTAATGGGAACCGGTGGCCATTCTTCCTCTGGAAAGGCATCCAAGCCGGTCACTTCGGCGTTAAAATCTCCGTGAGCCAGAAAGCTTAGAAAACCGGGCAGCTTGATGGCATATTTTACTTCGCGCTTTTCAACATCGGGAATTCCTCCGATAATGAGCGGCGCTCTTTCCTGGGTCTCGAAATGTGATTCGAAGGCAGCCAGTTTTGCAGGCTGCAGTTTGGCCACGGTTTTGGCGGCATGGTCTCCGCTAAGTGGTTGTAAAATGGCAGCAACAGCTGCAAAGGTAAGCGCAATGGTAATGGCTTTGCGGTGAAGGGGAAGTTTGTTTTTCAGGTAAAGAATGGCATGGATGCCGGCTACGGCAAAACCTGTGGCCGAAAAGGCCGCAATGATCATGTGGTGGGCCTGCGAAAACCAGGCTTTATTGAACATGGCTGCTACCGGATCGATGTTGTATGCCTTGCCGTCTATCCAGTCGAAACCGCTGGGAGCATTCATCCAGCCATTGGCCGAGATCACAAACACTCCTGACATGACACCGGCAATTCCTACTATGGCCCCGATGTATAAATGTACTTTGGGATGAAGTCGTTTCCAACCGTAAAGGAAGAGTCCCAAAGCAATGGCTTCGACAAAGAAGGCGGTGCCTTCCCACGAAAAGGGCATGCCGAAAATCGGACCGGCATGCTCCATGAAAACCGGCCATAACATGCCCAGCTCAAATGATAAAACCGTACCCGAAACCGCTCCGACAGCAAAAAATATGGCGACTCCCCGGGCCCAGGCTTTGGCCAGATCGAGATAAACCGGATCTTTGGTTTTCAGCCATTTCCATTCGGCTAAAAACATAAACCAGGGCATTACCATGCCTATTGCAGCAAAAATAATGTGAAAACCAAGCGACACAGCCATTTGTAAACGGGCTGCTAAAAATTCGTCCATCTTCTGTTTTTTTTGAAATGATTGATCAGTAAATTCTATCCTCATCAACACTTCAAAGCGTTTTCGGTTTGTGTGAGAAGTTAAAAAACAAACAAAATTAACGATGGATTAAGATAAGCAGTCGGTCTTGTTTATTCGATGCGCCGCATCATTTTTCCACTTCCGGCGCTTACTCCCTTGTTCGTAAGCGTGTAAAAATAGAGGTGACTTTTGCTCCAGTTGCCGGCATCGAGCCTTATGCGGTTCAGTCCCGAATCGGCCTGCACCTTCCTGCTTACAATTTGTTTTCCTCTGGCATCGTAAATGTTGAGCTGTAATTCGGCATGCTTTGGTACTTGAAATGAAATATTCACCTCACTGACAAAGGGCGAAGGGTAGGCTTTGCTTTCAATAATGGAAGCCAGGGGGGCATCGGTGCCGCTTGTCAGTTCAGGGAATTTTGCAATCTGCTCGTCCATCCAAATGATGCGATTGCTGATCCAGCTTTTCAGAAAACTGATTTCGTTGGGGTAGCTTCCGCCTACATAAAAATTAGGCCAAACATAGGAAGCCAGGATATTCCAGCGTTCAAAATTTCGATCCTTTGCTTCAGCCAGATAAATGGTGCTTGAATCGATGAAGGCGTTAATTTGCTCCAGGCTGAGTACCTCTTCCCGAAGTTCGTTCCAGCGTTTTTTTACGTGACCTTCGAAATAAGGGTCTTCCCGTAAGCGATCCCACCAGAAAGTGATTTCCATTGCATCGGCAGCACCCACACCATCAACCACCCAGCCTTTGGTATAGCCGGCAGCGTAGAAATCGCCGTTTCCAAAGCCCAGATTGTAATCCCAGAAAGGTCCCATCACAATTTTACCTCCCTTGCTGTCCTTTGTCTTGTGGAAATAATTGCTTACCCGGTACGCATCGAGGTTGCGACTTAGTTCATTGATGATGAAGTAATCGGCAAAAGAGTTGATGTCGACATAGGGACGATAGCCTTTTTCGGGGTCTTTAAAATTGGGGCCATGCAAGGCATGTTCAAAATCGGTAACAAATTTTTTAATGTATTCCCGCTGCACAGGCAACAATTCTTCGTATTCGGGATCGACATAGCTGATGGGTACATTTTGCCTCCCGGTTCTTCCTTTGTAGGGTGAAATCCACGCGCCCGGATCGGGGCGGTCAACTTTCAGTATATAGCCGCCCGACAGTTCATCTCCTTCGATGTCTTCGGGCTGAATGGTGGCAAGGTCGAGCCGGTTTTTATCTCTCTTGATGCGCTCGGTCAGCACATAAATGCCCCGGTAGTCATCGTTGATGTACAATTCACAGTAACGGGTTCGGGGCGCCCAACGACCGGTTCCGTTTCCCAAATGATAGGCAAGCGCATTTCGCATCAGCGATTTATCGGAATAGGGACCGTGCAGCATCCAGTCGTTTTCTTCGGGCATGCCAAGCAGTGATACATTGAGGTTATTGCCGGCTTCATCGCGGGTTTCGAGCCCGTAATTCTTTTTTTCAAACATCTGTGATGAGGAACCTCTGATTTCGATGCCGGCCCAGGCATCGTAGGCATAAATGGTATCGTAAAGTTGATTGCCGCCCCCGGGGTGATCGATCACCTTTATTCGAACCATTAATTTAGGTTCGTCGGGGATGCTCTTCCCCCGGGTGTCGATGTGCAGGATGGGCAGATTGCTTTCTTCGTACGAAGGTGGCTCCCAAAACCATTCGGGTACAGGGTGGTAAAGTATTTCAGAATGTGCGATTTCGGCATTCAGGTGAACAAGCGAACTCATATCGCTTGAAGTGATCGCATGATTCAGGATGTGTACTGCAAGGGTGTTTGTTCCTTGAATTAAGGAGCCGGCTTCAAGGCGGTGTCTTTCGGGTAACTGCCCCTGGTACATTCGTGCTTCACGATCGGAGCTTATTGGCGTGTTGTATTTGGGATGCTCCGCGCTTACATTCGACGAACGCGCTACTTCTTCACCATTTAGATAGCATACAAAAGCATCGTCGTAATCGATGTCGAGCAGCAACTGCTTTACAAGGGCAGGATCATCAAGCTGAAAGTTGATTCGAAGATAAAGTGAATTGACCGGATCAATGATGGTGGCATCATCGCCATCGGCATAGCCTATGCCTCCCTTTCCAAGCAGCCATGATGAATCGTCGAAACCGGGCTGCATCCAGTTGGCTGGCACTTCACTTGTTGCCGGAAAATAACGCCATAGCGATCCAGAAACGACCATTGATTCCCAATGTGTTTGAGCAGTAAGTTGTTGTACGCTTAGAATGATGAATGCCAGTAAAATCCAGTGCTTCATGGTTTAAATTTTATTCAATGATAACAGAAAACAGCCTAAACACAAAAAAACGACCAGGGGTCCAACATGACAAAAATCATTTACAAAAAACAGAAGAAATAATTAAGGTGGGTCGCGATGTATTGTCTTAGCCAGGCCAGCTATAAGGAATCATTTGTAAAGAGCATACGAAGGACTTAACACAAAAAAAGCGGGTTATCAATTTGATAACCCGGCTGTTCATAGTTTAGTTAGATCAGAAAATAGATGATGGTTTAAAGAGAAAAGGAAGATTGTATTGTTTCGATTTAAAAAACCTTAATCAATTATTAAATCATCTTTCAAAAATGCATGGCTAATATATAACTAATTTTTAAAAACATAAAAATAAATAACCGAAAATTTACATTGGGAGGGGACGGTGCAAACGTTTTCGACAAGGGTTTCGCCAGTATCTGTTTGTGTTTGAGCTACTACAGAATGATGGCACTTTGCTGTCGTTCTGCTGTGTCTTTTGCCTTTAATATTTGCTTTTCCTTCATTTTCGTGCTAAAAAAGTTTCATGAACAGTGAAAATCGGCTTATTTTCGCCTTAATTTGAGCATTCGGAACAGTAAAATGCCATAAATAGTTGAAAAAAAACAATCCATGGATAAATTTCTCGGTGAAGTAGCAGACTATCTTTTTAAGCGAAATAGTAATGAATTGGATCGTTTAACGGTGGTATTTCCCAACCGGCGGGCAGGGCTCTTCTTTCAGAAGTACCTGAGCACTTTGAGCCAGCGCCCGTTTTTTTCACCCAATATTATTACCATTAGCGAATTGGTAAGCGAGCTTGCTTCGGTTCAGCTCATCGAGAACAACCGGCTGGTGACTGAATTGTATGAGGTATATAGCCGCTTGCTCAAAAGCAATGAAACACTCGACGACTTCTTCTACTGGGGCGAAATGATGTTGAGCGATTTTAACGATCTTGATAAATACCTGGTCGATGCCCGCCAGCTTTTTCAAAATATTCAGTCCTTGCGTGAAATTGATAGTGGTTTCGATTTTCTTAGCGAAGAACAGCTGGCTTATTTATCGACCTTTTGGTTAAATGTGCTCGAGGCGAGAAATTCAGGCGATAAGGAAAAATTCATTGGTATTTGGAAAAATCTATTCAAGGTTTACGAAGCATTCAAAAAGCAACTGGCACAAAAAGGATGGGCCTACGAAGGGATGATGTATCGCTTAATGACTGAAAAACTGCTGTCGTCCAACCTTCATTCAGACCAAAAGCATTTTGCCCTGATTGGTTTTAATGCACTGAATGCCTGTGAGAAAAAGTTGTTCGATTACCTTAAGGTCAATCACAATGCACAGTTTTTCTGGGATTACGACGACTATTATATACACAGGAAGCACCACGAAGCAGCCTTATTCATGAAGGACAATTTGCAGCGCTATCCCATGCCCGACGACTTTGTGCTTTCTTTTAATCACTTTTCATCGCTGAAAGAAATTGATCTGGTGGCTGTTCCAGGATTTTCGGGGCAGGCAGGATATGCTGCCAGCTGGATTGAGAAAAACAGTGCGACGGTGAGTACCCGCTTCGACAATACGGCCATCGTTTTGTGCGATGAAACCCTGTTGTTGCCGGTAATCAATTCGATTCCCGACAGCGTTGGTGAACTGAACATTACCATGGGATATCCTGTAAAGGGTTCGCCTGCTTATGCTTTGATCAAAAACCTGATCGATATTGATAAACACAGCCGGAAAGATCCTACCGGGAAACACCTGTTTTACTACCGCAATGTGCTGGGTTTGCTGAGCAATCCACTACTGAAACGCCTGCTTGGCGATGTAGTTGATCAGCTGGGAGCCGATGTGCGCGATCACAATAAAATATACCTTGGCGATGAAGACTTCTCGGGGCATGATTTGTTGAAAACGATTTTCACGCTGCCTGAAAATGCGGCTGACTGCAGAAGCTATCTTCAGCTTTTGCTAAAAACTGTTTTTAACGGAACTCCCGACGATGAGTACCTGCTGAAGGAAGCACTTTATCAGCTGTATCTGGCTGTGAATCGCATGCACGAGTCGCTGTTTTCCGAAGCAGGCAATCAGGAGACCTTGTTTTCGAAGAGCTTATATTACCAGCTATTGCTGAGGCAGCTCGATCGGCTGAGTATTCCTTTTGAAGGTGAACCTTTGTCGGGCATGCAGATCATGGGTTTTCTCGAAACCCGCTCACTCGATTTCGACCACCTTGTATTGCTATCGTTCAACGACGAAAAGCTGCCCGGCAATCCGCACCAGCATTCCTTTATTCCTTATTCTTTACGAAAAGGTTTTGGCTTGCCGGTAATTGAACAGCGCAATGCCATGTACGCCTATTATTTCTACCGCCTGATTCAACGTGCCAAAAAGGTAAGCCTGGTGTACGATTCACGCAGCGATGGCATGTCGGGGGGCGAAGTAAGTCGCTATGCCACCCAGTTGAAATACGAAGCAGATCATTTAAAGGTAAACGAAATACAGGCCGTGTTTGATTTTGAACCAGCCGAAGTGCATCCTGTTACGATTGAAAAAAGTGCAGCCCTGTACCAGCGGCTGACCGATTACCTGCAAACAACGCGCATATCGCCCAGTGCGCTCAATGCCTACATCGATTGTAAACTGAAATTCTATTTTAAATACATTGAAGGCATCAAAGCCACCGACGAAATATTCGAAGACATCGACCACCTGATATTTGGCCGTATTGCCCATGTTGCACTCGAAGAACTGTACCTTCCTTTTGTGGGAAAGGAAGTAAGTGCCGAAATGCTCGATGCTTTACTTTCCGACAAAAAACGCTTGAATGCAAGCCTGCAGAAAGCATTGGAAAAGGAATATTTCAAACAGGGAAAAATGGTGCTTAATGGACGAAACCTCCTGGTTTTCGACATTATAAAGAAGTACGTGATCCGCATAATTCGTTACGATCAGTCCATTGTGCCTTTCCGGCTGATCAGTCTGGAAAAAGTATATGAAAACACGGTGGAAGTGCCGTCAAACGACGGACCGCTTACCATTCGCTTTGGCGGAACGGTTGACCGGCTTGATCAGATGGATGACAAGATCAGGGTGCTTGATTACAAAACAGGCGTTTCGGAAAACAAACTGGCATCGATCGACCTGCTCTTTAAGGACAAAAGCAGTAGAAATAAGGCCGCCTTTCAGACCATGCTCTATGCCAGTTGTGTACACCACGAGAGCCAGTGCACCGAAGCCCTTGTTCCTGCTGTTTATGGGGCCCGCGATGTTTTCGTTTCCGATTTCAGCCCATTTTTTACTCACGACGGAAATACGCTTGTTTACCAGGCAAATGCCGAAGAATTTATGCTGGGACTGAAAGATCTGCTTGCTGAAATAGCCGACCGGGATATTCCATTTGATCAGACGACCGACGAAAACCACTGTAAGTATTGCGATTACAGTGGAATATGCCGGCGTTAAGCTTTCGGCAGGAGCACGCAATTTAACTGTTGCCGCTTATTTTTTTATTTGTCAGGTTCTTGTATTTTTGTTGGCAAACTGATGAGCATGGAAATACATGATATACCTGTATCTGTCGATCTCTTACGCAAGCGTTTCCCTTTTTTCGAAAGTGGATTAATTGATGATATTGCCAAAGAAGGGGAGTGGATCACCGTGGAAGAAGGTGAAGAACTGATGTCGGAAGGCAGGTACATCCGAAGTTTTCCCATTGTACTCGAAGGGCTGATTAAGGTTTGTCGTAAAGATGAAGAGAGCCGCGAAGTATTGCTGTATTATTTAAATCCCGGACAGGTTTGTGCCATGGCGCTTACCTGCTGTATGGGGCGCATGCAAAGCAATATCAGTGCCTTCGCCGAAGTCGATACCGAAATTATCCGTATACCGGTTGAGTGCCTCGATCAATGGATGGTTCAATATACCACCTGGAAGGAGTTTGTAATGTATGCTTACCGCAACCGCTTCGATGAACTGCTGACCACCATCGACAGCATCGCATTTAAGAAAATGGATGAACGGCTCATCAAGTTTTTTACCGACCGTTTTAAAGCTACCGGAAAAACGACCTACAAGGGGACTCATCAGGACATTGCCAACAGCCTCACTACCTCGCGTGAAGTGGTGTCGAGACTATTGAAACAACTCGAAAAAAATGGTGAAGTAGTGATCAGTCGCAATAATATCGACTTTTCATCACTTGTGTGACTTTAGTTACCGATTCACTTCCCAATTGTGCTTTTCTTTGCATTGTAACAACGATTTATGATGCTCAACTTTTTGATGAAATATAAGAATTACCTGATAGGTATTGCGCTTGGTGCACTGGCCGGATTTCTATACTGGCGCTTCATCGGATGCAATTCAGGTACCTGCCCGATCACATCAACCTGGCACAATTCAACCTTGTATGGTGCCCTGATGGGGGCTTTGTTTGCCAATTCGGGGAAGAAAAAGAAAGCAGTAGAAGATACAGGTAAATCATAGAACTGTTTGCAGATGAGAGGTTTTTTAGGTTTAATGGTTATTTTAATGTTGGTAATTATCAATTTCGGTTGCTCTGCCGGCTCAAAAGAAAAGGCGGGCACCGAAGCCAACATTGAATCAGCAGCCAACAACAATATAAAGTATGCCGACGATATGAGTTCATTTAATGAAATGATCAATAGCGGCCAGCCGGTTTTGGTAGATTTTTACGCCGACTGGTGTGCACCCTGCCGGATGATGGCTCCAATTTTGGAACAGGTAGCCGGCAACATGAACGGAAAAGTAAAAGTGCTGAAAGTGGATGTGGATAAGAATCGTCAGGCAGCGGCCAAATATGGTATCAAAAGCATCCCTACTTTAATGCTTTTCCAGAATGGAGAAATAAAATGGCAGGGAGTAGGAGTGATACAGGCCGATCAGATTGAACAGATTGTGCTCAGCAAAAGTACTCCGCTTCAATAAAATATAGCTTTGAAAGTAAGGACTGAATTTTAGAATAGTAGTTTTTTTATTTTATTTGATTGCTCATAAGTAACTGGTGGCGGGGGTGGTTCCCCGCCTTTTTTTTGTCCAAAATTTTCCTCTTGCATGGCCGCCTGCTATTGGATTGAAGGGATTGAAGGGATTGAATGAAGATTGAAAAAAGGGATCAATCATTTTCCAATCAACCCCTTCGTTTTCTTTTCAACGCCGACAGGACCTTCGGACGCTGTCGGGTTGCTGCTTCATTCAAAGGATTAGCATATCACGTTCTAAAACCTGACAGCACCGCCATCAGGCGGTCTGTCAGCGTTGCTGCACTTATAATGCTCGTGTTCCAGTTTTTCATTTAACAGCACATGCTGCTTTTTTTAGATTGAGTGAAGATTGAAGGAGGATTGAAAGGATTGATCAAACTTTTTTCAATCAATCCCATCAATCTCTTTCTCAATCTCTTTTCAATCTTTTTATCCTGCGGCCGCTTCGGTGCTGCTTTTACCTGGCCCGTAGAGCCTGTAAATCGATTGTCGTACAACGTTGCCTTTAAAAATGATTTTTGAAGCCCTGTTCAGGTCTTTCAGTTTGCTCCAGATTGAATTGAACAGTGCGATACGTTCTTCGGTAACCAACAGGCGCTGCTTCTTCAGCATCTCCTGCTTGTTATCGTGTTGAACCAGGTCCTGCGACAGTTGCTGCAGTTCGGCAGGCAGGCTTTCGGGCATTCCGCCGGCCAATAACTGTGTACGGTAATCCTCGGTGTCGATGGCGGCAATGGCCTGGGTAAGCAAGGGGATCATCACTTTTTCTCGCACGACAGCCTTTTGGTACATGTGCAATCCAAAGGTTTTGTTAATGCCTTTGGTATCACCTATGGCCTTGTGCACAAAGTAAAGCAGGTGCTGATACTTTTCACCTGCCTGCACCCGCAGGGTCTGGATGATCTCGGTTTCCAGATTGATTTCTGCTGTGTGTGCGCTTTCAGAATTGTCGTTCATTGCCGCGTTGAGTTCCGTTTCAAACTCCGCTGCATAATCCTGATTCAGGTTGGGGTCGAAAGCCGAAAATAATTCCATATCGGCTTTAAATTGTGGAAGTACCGCTTGAGCCTGACTTGTTAGCTCATCGTACGACTTGTTGAATTTTCTTTTAATTTGTTTTCCTTTCATGAGATAGCTTATTTTAGGTTAATTCTCGGTAATTGAACCGGCATAGCTTAACCGGTACTGTATATGGTGGAATTTAACATGACAACAAATTGTATTTTAAGACTGGAAGATAGCATAGCAGATACATTTATGTTAATTAAGTGCTGTATGACTTTGACACAGGTAAGTTAATAAATGTATATGTTCAAAAATCATCTTTCTGGCTCTTTTGTTGTATTGTTTTGATAAACAGTGGTTTTATATGCTCAAAACAATGTTTTTAATACATGAAATATCCTTTTGTGTAGATTAAATGAAGACTTTGAATCAGAGCAGCCTGGCTTGTATGCTGTTACTGCATTTTGCGCCTCTTGCGGTGCACATTTCCCTGTAGCCAAAGTCTTTTTCGATGAAGCCCGATACTTTTTTGCTAAGACTTAAAACGATTTTGATGGTGCTGTTGCTGACTTTGATGCTGATTATGCTGCTTTTGATAAGGGTTTTGCACTCATTTGATGGCCTTCAAAGAAATACTTTTGTTCATCCAAATAACAACATTGTTCATCAAAACGCCAAAATGGATCATCGAAATGAAAATCTTGTTCATCCAAACGTCAATATGGAGCATCAAAATGAAAACCATACCCATCCAAATGCTAACATTAATCATCAAAATGAAAACCTTGTTCATCCAAACGCCAACAATCAGCAGCCAAACGCCAACATTGATCATCAAAATGAAAACCATACCCATCCAAATGCTAACATTAATCATCAAAATGAAAACCTTGTTCATCCAAACGCCAACAATCAGCAGCCAAACGC
>NZ_JBNPXV010000007.1:299997-314055 GCF_050433125.1 Roseimarinus sediminis
CCAACATTGATCATCAAAACGCCAACATTGATCATCGAAATGAAAACCTTGTTCATTCGGATTTTGCCTGGCCATCCCGTTTTCACGACCACATCATCCAAAATGAGGAGGAATATCAACGAATAAGAAATTACATCATCAACAATCCCACGAGAGAAATCCACGGCGTCACTTTGAGCGACACCGTGGATGAGGCTCACACCCGAAATTGAACCATGCACTCAATATATTAGTACTTTCACACTTTTGGTAAATTAAAAAGAAGGGAAGTGAAATAACGGTTTTCCATGAGAAAGAACAGGACTATATCTCATTAACAGATGTTGCAAAGCATAAAACCGACGACGCAAGCGCAGTAATTGCAAACTGGATGCGAAACCGCAACACCATTAAGTTTTTAAGCATTGGGGAAACGTTGTATAATCCCGATTTCAAACCCCTCGAATTCGAGGGGTTTAGAAATCAGGCAGGATTAAATGCTTTTATACTTTCGCCTCAAAAGTGGGTTAACAGAACAAATGCCAGAGGTTTTATTGTTAAAGCCGGGAGATACGGTGGAACCTACGCTCATAAAGACATTGCATTTAAATTTGCAAGTTGGATTTCTGTCGATTTTGAACGCTATATCGTAAAAGAATTTCAAGGACTTAAAGAAGAAGAACAAAAACAGCTCGGTTGGTCGGCCAGACGCGAATTGGCTAAAATAAATTACCGCATACATACTGATGCCATTAAGGAAAGCCTAATTCCGCAAGACCTTACACCACAACAAATAAACTATGTGTATGCCAACGAAGCCGATGTGCTGAACATGGCATTGTTTGGAAATACAGCGAAACAGTGGCGTGACGAAAATCCTGACGAAAAAGGGAACATTCGCGTTTATGCCTATGTTAGCCAGCTGGTATGTTTGGCGAACCTCGAAAACCTGAACGCTGTGTTTACATGTCAATGCACCGACAAACAGGGCATTGATACCTGTCTTCAGCAAAGAGCCAAGGCAAAACAGCGGTACACCCGGTGAATAAAAGTGTATACCTTCCTATCCAAAGCAAGTGACTGAATTTGATTCTCACCCTGCCATTTTGCCCGGCAAAACAACGCATTGCAAGGTGTATTCACTTTGTATACAGACATACAGCTTTTGAATACACATAGCATACAGGATGAATACATGAATACAAAAACTGAATACAGGGTTTCTTTTTGTTTTCAAACACAAAACAGAACGAGTCGAAAGGTTTTTTAACTTAGTTGCTTCAATTGAAAGTTACAGCTGTACTACATGGAGAACAAAATAGAAATATTCAAAACAGCCGATAATCAGACTGAAATTACTGTTCATTTTGATAACGATACGGTTTGGCTTAGTCAGTCACAGATGGCTGAAGTATTCGATAAAGATGTTAGAACCATCAATGAGCATATTAAAAATATTTACAAGACAGAAGAGTTAAACATGGAGGGAACTATCCGGAAATTCCGGATAGTTCGTATGGAAGGGAACAGAAAGGTAGCCCGAAACATTGACCACTTCAACCTGGATGTGATTATCTCAGTTGGATACCGGGTTAACTCAAGACGTGGCACCCAGTTCCGCCAATGGGCGACCCAACGGCTCAGGGATTATCTGGTGCAGGGTTATGCTATTAACGAGAAACGACTGGTTCAAAAACAGCAGGAGGTAGAATATCTCAAAACAGGTATTCGAATTTTGAACCGTGCTATATCCGAACAAACTACAGCCGAAGAGTATGTTATGAATTGGATAAGGAAATAAAAACACAGCTTGCAAAAATAGGAATCGAGCTATGAGTAAAAAGAACATAAAGATAGAAGTTAAGGGCATTGAAATTGGTTTCATTAAAGCAAATCAAGAAGATTTTATCTGCATTACAGATATTGCAAAATATAAGAATCCAGAAGCACCTGCCGATATTATAAAAAATTGGCTACGGAGCAAAAATACCATTGAGTTGCTTGGACTTTGGGAGAAATTACACAATCCGGATTTTAAACTGGTCGAATTCGACCAGTTTAGAAATGAAGCAGGATATAACCATTTTGTGTTATCGCCACAAAAATGGATCATCAGTACAAGCGCTATAGGGTTACAGTCAAAGTCAGGACGTTACGGTGGTACCTTCGCCCATGTTGACATAGCATTGGAGTTTGCATCCTGGGTTTCTGTTGAGTTTAAGTTTTATCTGATTAAAGAGTTTCAACACCTGAAAAGCCAACAAGCTAAAGAGCTTGATTGGAATATTAAAAGAAAACTCACCAAAATAAACTACCGCATTCACACCGATGCCATTAAGGAAAACCTAATTCCGCAAGACCTTACACCACAACAAATAAACTATGTGTATGCCAACGAAGCCGATGTGCTGAACATGGCATTGTTTGGAAAAACAGCGAAACAGTGGCGTGACGAAAATCCTGACGAAAAAGGAAACATTCGCGACTATGCCAATGTAAGCCAATTGGTATGTTTGGCCAATCTCGAAAACCTGAATGCAGTGTTTATAAACGAAGGATACAAACAAAGCGAACGGCTAGTTAAGCTCAACCAAATTGCCATCAATCAAATGAAAATATTACTTCAGGATTCGAGTTTGAAAAAGCTGGGAGGAGGTAACAATGAATAGCTTGACCATTGAGCCAATGTTTAACGGACGCAGCGAAGCCCGTAACCGGGTCATCGCCCATATTTTTAAGGAACTGGGCCTGATTGAACAATGGGGGAGTGGGATCAGCCGAATCATCAATGCCTGCAAGGAACAAGGTTTGCCAAGTCCTAAAATTGAGGAAAAGAACGACTTCTTTGATGTGGAGCTTATTCGTCCGCGAACGATTAGCGAACGATAAACCGTCGGAAACCGTCGGCTTACCGTCGGGAAAAATTTATGCAGCGACCGATTACGACCGATTACGACCGATTAAGTTTGGAGCTAAAGAGAATTCTTTTGTATTTGCTGGATAATGAAAAAATATCCCGAAAAGAGGCAATGGAACTATTGGACTTTGGAGAAACTAAAACCAAAGAAATATTCAATGAAATGCTTGATAAAAAACTGATTGAAAGACAGGACAAGGGCAGAAGCACCTTCTATACCGTTGCTAAAAAGCCTGAGAAATAAACAGCGTTAGCAAATGTGTTTTTCTTGATATCAACATTTCGCTTGCTAGAGTCGAAACTAAAAATTGACAGCATTTTCGCTTAATCAAAGTTTGTGGATAAAAAATGATCAGCTTCGGGTCATGCCAATATATCTTTTTGTAAATTCCCAATCCCATGTCGCAGCTTCAAAAAGATATTATCTCCTATTGTATCGATCACCCGGTTTTTTTCCGGGATTTGGTATCGAGGTATTATCCCTTGTCGAAAACTATGTTGTTGAAATATAAGTCGTTTTGGGAATGGGATGGCGTTGCCGAAAATGAAAGTATTAATTGGAAGCCCGACACCATTAAGCGCGTCGTTAAATTTTTGGATAGTAATTTATTGGCCGGTAATCCTGCTGTTTATACTGATCATCGGACGATTGAACTGATCAGGGAATACTACAATGAAGATGAAGCAGTAATGCATTACGGCGAAATACTTTCATTTAATGAAGGAATTCACTGGGATGAAGCGCTCATAGCGCAATATGAGCACGAACTTGATTTTTGGGTTTTATCTGAAAACAAAGGGGTTAAGTGGAGTAAGCGTTTACTCGAACGTTTCCTTACCCGCTGGGATTACCATCAACTGGCACGAAATACTGCTATTCCGTGGTCTATCAGCTTATTTGAAAGCTACATGGATGTTATTAGTTTTAAAATGCTGAATCACCGAAATCCCTGGGTTGTTTCAAACATCGCATTTATAGAACATTTTGCAGGGCAAATTAACTGGTACTACGTGTTTGCCAACCCCGATCTTCCCTGGCTGGAACTTGATTTGCTTGAGCGTTGGAGCGCTTACATCAATTGGTACGGGATTATCAACAATCCCTATCTTTTCAATGCCGATCCCGATTTACTCAGGCACAATTATTATCACATCAAAAAGCTAAGCTGGAAGGAACCCGATGCTTTGTTCACCAATGTCGGCATGCCCTGGAGCATCGATCTGCTCACCCGGTTTAGCGACATTGTTCCCTGGCAAACTTTAAGCCTGAACGAAGGCAGCTTTTGGACTCCCGAGCTGATCGAACATTTTGTAGATAAATGGTATTGGGGTGGATTTGTGCCCGGCCCCTTGTACGATGAAGATGGAGATCTGCTTTCAGAAACCGGTGCAGATTATCTCGAGGAGGGAATGAATACCAATAACAGCCTGCCCTGGACCATCGGCTTGATAAAGCGTTTCGCCGACTATCTCCACCCTGAGATCTTATCGGGCAACGCGGGGGTTTGGAACAAAGCTTTTAAGCCCTACCTGAACGATGAGGTGATTACCCTGATTCTTCGCATTATCTAGCAGTGAAGGTGAATCTGCTTTCTTGCCTTCATTTTCGCATCTTAATTCTTGTTTTCGTGGATGTTACTCAGTGAGAAATCCACGGCGTCGCTTTGAGCGACACCGTGGATGAGACTTACACCCGAAATTGTACCATTCACTCAATATATTGCTACTTTCACACCTTTGGTAAATTGAAAAAGAAGGATTTTGTTAAATTAGGGCTTTTAAATAAAATCTCTAGCAATGTCAATACCCGACTATCAAAGCCTGATGCTTCCGATTCTTGAAACTGTTTCTGATGAAAAGGTTTATAAAGTATCAGAAGTGAGAAATATACTTGCCGAACGTTTTCATTTAACACCTGACCAAAGAAGAGAATTACTACCTAGTGGAACCCAACCGATTTTTGATAACCGTGTGGCCTGGGCAAAAACATATTTGGTGAAGGCACATCTTCTTGAAGCTCCCAAGCGTGCTCACATTGAAATTACATCAAGAGGAAAGGACATTCTAAAACAAAATCCTGATTCGATTAATGTTAGATTCTTAAAACAATTTGAAGAATTCAATAACTTCATAGCACCAAATGTAGAATCTGAATCGGAAGAAGAATTGTTACACACCCAAAACGATCAGAAAACACCTATTGAAAGGCTTGATGCTGCTTATAACGAAATTAACCAAAACCTTGCAAAAGAGCTAAAAGAGCATTTAAAGAATATTGATCCCTACCAATTTGAAATATTAGTACTCGACCTTTTACAAGCCATAGGATATGGTGGTAATCGTGAAGAGGCTGCCCGTGTTACCCGAAAATCCGGCGATGGCGGCATTGATGGAATTATTAATGAAGACCGCTTAGGATTGGATAAGATATATGTACAAGCCAAAAAGTGGGAAGGTAATGTGACCATTTCAGCCATACGTGATTTTGGTGGAACTTTATTGGCACACAGCGCCCAAAAAGGTATATTTATCACTACTTCCGATTTTCCTAAAACGGCAATCGAATATTGTGAAAGAATCGATCGCACCATTGTTTTAATCAATGGAAGACGTTTAGCTGAATTAATGATTGAATTTAATATAGGTATTTCATCCAGGAAGACTTATGTTATTAAGGAAGTAGACAGTGATTATTTTGAGAACTAAAATAAAGATCTATAAATCTAAAACGTGGACAAAAAAAACCTTTCAGAACGAGACATTTGCACCAAGTTCATTAACCCTGCACTTGAAAAAGCGGGCTGGAATATCAAAAAACAAGTGCGTGAAGAGGTTTCTTTTACTGATGGAAGAATCATTGTTCAAGGCAAGTTATACACCCGCGGAAAAAAGAAAAGGGCTGATTATATTCTTTACTACAAACCGAATGTACCGATCGCCATCATCGAAGCCAAAGACAATACGCACAAAGTAGGCGATGGCATGCAACAAGCCCTGGAATATGCCGAAATTTTGCATATCCCTTTTGTATTTACATCCAATGGCGATTCGTTTGTATTTCATGATAAAACCATGAAAATGGGTGAGATTGAAAAGGAAATATCACTGGATGTTTTCCCTTCGCCCAATGAGTTGTGGAATAAATATCTGATCAGTAAAGGTGTTGAGACCCCGGATGCACAAGAAATTGTTGAACAGGACTATTTTGTAGATGATAGTGGCATGAGTCTGAGATACTATCAGCAAAATGCGGTAAACCGGACTGTAGAAGCCATTGCCAAACAACAAGACAGGATTCTGCTTGTCATGGCAACGGGTACTGGTAAAACGTACACGGCTTTCAATATCATTTGGAGGTTGTGGAAAGCCGGAGTTAAAAAGAGAATTCTGTTTTTGGCCGACCGCAATGCCTTGTTGACCCAAACTAAAAACGGCGACTTTTCTCCTTTCGGCAACGATATTATGCACATCATCAAACAACGGAAGATCGATAAGTCGTACCAGGTTTATTTTGCATTGTACCAGGGCTTAACGGGAAACGAAGATTGGCAAAATGCCTATAAAGAGTTTACGCGCGACTTTTTTGATTTGGTTGTGATCGACGAGTGTCACCGTGGAAGTGCTTCGGAGGCTTCTGCATGGCGCGAGGTGTTGGAATATTTTTCATCGGCAACACAGATTGGTATGACTGCCACGCCCAAGGAGACACGTGATGTATCGAATATGGCCTATTTTGGAGAACCTGTTTATACCTACTCATTAAAACAGGGGATTGAAGATGGATTTTTGGCGCCTTATAAAGTTGTCCGTATTTCAACCACCGTTGATGATGGTTGGCGACCTACTGCCGGACTGTGCGACAAGTATGGACATGAAATTACCGACCGAATATACAATCTGAGGGATTACGACCGCAAGCTGGCCATTGACGAACGGACGCAGCTTGTGGCCCAAAAGATAACCGAATACCTGAAAGCAACCGATCGATTCTCGAAAACCATTGTGTTTTGCGTTGATATTGATCATGCCAATCGAATGCGCATGGCATTGATTAATGAGAATGCCGATTTGGTAAGCAAACACCCCAACTATGTCGTTAAGATTACTGGCGACGATGACGTCGGCAAACGCGAACTGGATAATTTTACCGATGTGGAAGAACGCATACCGGTTATTGCCACCACTTCTAAAATGTTGACAACCGGCATTGATACGAAAATGGTGAAAGTAGTGGTGCTGGAAGCCAATATTGGTTCAATGACTGAGTTTAAACAAATTATTGGCAGGGGAACGCGAATCCGTGAAGCGGAAGGAAAAGTCTATTTCACGATCATGGATTTCAGACAGGCTACCAACCTTTTTGCCGATCCTGATTTTGATGGTGACCCGGTGCAGATTTACGAGCCTGAGCCCGATGAACCTGTTGTGCCGCCCGATGAAGACCCAACCGAAATTGTTGGTTTTGATGAACCTATTCTCGTTCATCTGCCAGATCCTGGTGAAGATGAAGAAGGTGAGCCCGAACCGCAAAAGTATTACGTCAGCAACATTCCTGTTCAGGTAGCCCACGAACGGGTGCAGTATTATGGCAAGGATGGAAAACTAATTACCGAGTCGTTAAAAGATTATACCAAAGCAAACATCAAGAAAGAATTTGCATCGCTGGATAGCTTTATTCAGAAATGGCGCGAATCGGATAAAAAGGAAGAATTGATGGCCGAATTGGCCGATCAAGGTGTACTTTTGGAAGCCTTAAAAGAAGAAGTGGGCAAAGAAATGGATGCATTTGATTTGGTTTGCCATGTTGCCTTTGACCAACCTGCCTTAACCAGGAAAGAACGTGCCAATAATGTGCGCAAGCGAAATTACTTTGGTAAGTACAGCGAAAAGGCACAGCAGGTACTAAACAGCCTCCTTGAAAAATATGAGGATGAAGGAATTATATCCATTGAAAAGGGGGCGGTATTGGAGGTGAAACCGCTGAATAAATTGGGTTCACCGGTTGAGTTGGTAAAGGCCTTCGGCAAAAAGAAAGATTTTGATGATGCTATAAAAGAGTTGGAAAACGAGATTTACGGGATAGCCTAGTAAACAGTCATGGGATTTTAATGCTACCAAAAAATGGGACAATCATTATCGCAATTGTACGTACACTTAACTTTTGGAGTCAAAAATAGACAGCCATTTATTAAACCTGAATGGCGTACGGATCTGCACAAATATATTGCAGGGATATTGAAAAATCTCGAAAGTCCGGTGTTGCAGATTAATTCTGTTGCAGATCACATGCATATTTTGTTCCGGCTTTCAAAAAATATGGCTTTAGCCAAAGTCGTTGAGAATGTTAAGAAAGACTCTTCAAAGTGGGTAAAAACCATAGAAAATGTGAATCCTAATTTCTCATGGCAAACAGGTTATGGCGCTTTTTCTGTTAGCAGTTCAAAGATTGACATCGTTACTCGGTACATTCAGAATCAAGAAACTCATCATAAGAAGACTACCTATCAGGAAGAACTTGAAAAGTTTTTGCAGGAGTACGACATAATTGAGTATGATGAAAGGTATTTTTGGCGGTAATTATTTCACGCCTTCAGCGTGAAGATTATCATTGGTTGTACCTTTGGGGCTTTGCCCCAAGTTGTGCAATGACAGGCTTTCAGCCTGATGGTAGAAAGATGAAAGGCGCCTACACACTGAAAGTGTGGCATATCAAAACTTGGGATGCAATCCCAAGGATAAGAAGTAGAGCGTCAAAATCAGGCTGAAAGCCTGTAAGGTAGTTTAAACACACTGAAAGTGTGACATGTCAAAACTTGGGGTGCAACCCCAGGGAAAAGAAGTAGCGTGCCGAATCAGGCTGAAAGCCTGTAAGAAACTTCAGCCGGATGGTAGAAAGATGAAAGGCACCTACACACTGAAAGTGTGGCATATTAAAACTTGGGATGCAATCCCAAGGAAAAGCAGTAGAGCGTCAAGATCAGGCTGAAAGCCTGTAAGGTAGTTTAAACACACTGAAAGTGTGACATGTCAAAACTTGGGGTGCAACCCCAGGGAAAAGCAGTAGCGTGCCGAATCAGGCTGAAAGCCTGTAAGAAACTTCAGCCTGATGGTAGAAAGATGAAAGGCGCCTACACACTGAAAGTGTGGCATATCAAAACTTGGGATGCAATCCCAAGGAAAAGAAGTAGCGTGTCAAAATCAGGCTGAAAGCCTGTAATGTAGGTTATACACACTGAAAGTGTGACATGTCAAAACTTGGGGTGCAACCCCAAGAAAAAAGAAAAATATGAGCACAATTACAACAAACATTAAAGGCATCCGCGATATTATGCGGAAGGACACCGGGGTAGATGGCGATGCACAGCGGATATCGCAAATGGTGTGGATGCTGTTTATGAAAATATTTGCCGACAAGGAAGAAGAGTGGGAAATCACGATCGAAGATTACGAAAGCCCCATTCCGGAGAAGTTAAAATGGCAAAACTGGGCAGCCGACGAAGAAGGATTAACCGGCGAACAATTGATGGACTTTATCAACATGGAGCTTTTCCCTGCTTTAAAAGAGTTGGACAGCACCACCAGTCCGCAGGCAAAAATTATCCGTTCGGTGTTTGAGGACACCTATAACTACATGAAAAACGGCACCCTGTTCCGACAAGTCATTAACCAAATCAACAAAATTGATTTTAACAGCTCCAAGGACCGGCACTTGTTTAACGACTTGTACGAAACCATTCTGAAGGAATTACAATCTGCCGGTTCGTCGGGTGAGTATTACACGCCCCGGGCCGTTACGCAGTTTATGGTCGATATGATCGATCCGCAACTGGGCGATACCGTATTAGACCCCGCTTGCGGGACAGGTGGTTTTTTAACCTGCTCCATCGACCACATTCGCAAACAGGTCAATACACCCGAAGAGCGTGAAGTATTTCAAAACTCCATCCGCGGAATTGAGAAAAAACCACTGCCGCATTTGTTGTGTACCACCAATTTAATGTTGCACGGTTTTGATGTGCCTGCCGTGCGTCGCGACAATTTGTTGAGCAAACCGTATTCCGACTGGAGTAGCAAGGACAAGGTAGATGTTGTGCTCACCAATCCGCCTTTTGGTGGGGTGGAAGAGGACGGAACCGAAACCAACTTCCCCCAGAAATTCCGCACCAAGGAAACAGCTGACCTGTTTTTGGCGCTCATTATTCGGTTGTTAAAAGATGGCGGACGCTGTGCCGTGGTTTTGCCCGATGGAACCCTGTTTGGCGAAGGTGTAAAAACCCGTATAAAGGAAGAGTTGTTGCAGCGCTGCAACCTGCATACCATTGTGCGTTTGCCCAATGGGGTGTTCAATCCGTACACCGGCATTAAAACCAATTTGTTGTTTTTCGAGAAAGGAACACCCACCAAAGACATTTGGTATTTCGAGCATCCGTACCCCGATGGTGTAAAAAGCTACAACAAAGGCAAACCCATCAACATTAAGGAGTTTGATTTGGAAAAAGCCTGGTGGAACAAGCGGGAAGAGAACAAGCACGCCTGGAAAGTTTCGGCCAGGGAAATAGAAGCCCGAAACTTTAACCTCGATATTAAAAACCCACACCAGGAAGCCGATGACTTGGCAACCCCCGACAAGTTATTGGCACAATACCAGGCTACCGAAAAAAGGATTTCCGATATTCAACAAGAAATAGTTAAAGTGCTTACCGAAGCACTGCGTTAGTTTTACCGTCATCCCGGACCGGATCCGGGATCTTATAAAAGGAACAATACTTTGAAAAACCTACTCAAATATTTCCACGACCTGACCATTCACCCCAAAAATGCAGCCGAGCTAAAAGCATTGATTTTACAATTGGCCGTGCAAGGCAAACTAACTGCCAAATGGCGTTTGGAAAATCCTGAAGTGGAACCGGCTTCGGTTTTATTGGAACGAATTCAGGCTAAAAAAGCTCAATTGGTTAAAGACAAAAAGATGAGGGAAGTAAAAGCACTTCCTGAAATGAAAAATGAAGATGCTCTAGGTGTATTGCCTGAGTCGTGGATATGGTGTAGGTTCTCCGAAATTGTGATAAATAGAGATGGGGAAAGAAAACCAATTACAAAATCAGTAAGAGCACACGGAGAATATGATTACTACGGTGCATCTGGCGTAATTGATAAAGTGCAAGATTATATCTTTGACAAGGATTTATTACTTATTGGTGAAGATGGTGCAAACTTGATAAATCGGTCTACACCAATAGCATTTTTTGCTCGGGGAAAATATTGGGTTAATAACCATGCACACGTATTAGATGCTTCTCATTTTACAATTTTAGAATATTTAGAGAAATATATCAACGGAATCAATCTTGAAGACTATATCACGGGAATGGCACAACCTAAGATGCCTCAAAAAAGAATGAATATTATCCCGGTTCCTCTTCCTCCCCTCGAAGAACAAAAAGCCATTGTCTCCGTGGTCAACCAGTTGTTTGCCGAAGTGGAGCAATTGGAGGCACTGACCAAAGAACGGATCCGGCTGAAAGAAGATTTTGTGACCTCGGCTTTGCAACAGCTGACCAAAAGCGAAAAAATAAACGGCGAATGGGCTTTCTTGCAGCACCATTTTGCCACCTTCTTCACCGAACTGCCCAACATCAAAAAACTCCGCGAAAGTATTTTGCAATTAGCAGTGCAAGGAAAACTGACCACCCACTGGCGCTCGCGTCACCCTGAACTTGTTTCAGGGTCTCATTCTGCCGAAGCACTACTCGAACGCATTAAAACCGAAAAAGCCCAACTGGTAAAAGCGGGCAAAATCAAAAAGGAAAAACCACTGCCCAAAATTACCGCCGAGGAAATTCCTTATGAATTGCCGGATGATTGGGTTTGGTGTAGGATAGGGTTTATTTCAACGATAAAAGGTGGTAAGAGAATACCCAAGGGGTATCAATTATCAGACACAGAAACACCGCACGTTTATATCCGTGTTACAGATATGAAAGATGGGACCGTATTATTCTCTAAACTTAAGTACATTACAGAAGATATTTATGAACAAATTAAAGCCTACACAATTTCCAGCGATGATTTGTACATAACGATAGCAGGTACGATTGGTGATGTAGGCGAAATCCCTGAAGAACTTGATAACATGAACCTAACTGAAAATGCAGCCAAAATCATGTTCAATGGAGTTAACAAGCAATTTCTCAAGGATGCACTTCGGTCTAAGCTTTGTCGTTCTCAATTTCATGACAAAGTTAATCAGATGGCTCAGCCAAAATTAGCACTCCATAGAGTCGCAAGTACGTTAATTCCCCTTCCTCCCCTCCCAGAACAAAAAGCCATCGTCGAAAAAGTCAACGCCTTAATGGCTTTGTGCGACCAGTTGGAGCAGGAAATACAAAACAGCAAAGCCACACAAGAAGATTGGATGAAGAGTAGTTTGAGGGAGGTGTTTGAGGAGGCCAAGCCTAAGACTGAAACAAAGGCAATGGATTTGGATGGTGGTGAGCTGGGCATGGTGGCGGAGCCGGGAAAAGCGTATGGAAAGTAAAAACCAAATAACAATTAGACTTAAATGAATAATTTGTTTTGCATACCTGAAGGAAATAAAGACAAGCGGTTTTTAATCGGAGAAATAGGGAATAGTAATATTTTATGCATCGGAATAAATCCAAACACAGCCGATGAAAATAACCTGGATCCAACATCAAGCAACATCAAAAGAATTACTACCCAAAATGGATATGATGGTTGGGTATTAGCAAATCTCGATCCAAGAAGAAATAGTAAGGCTGAAAATTTGGAACAAGAACCAGGCTTGGATTTAATTCTGGAAAATGTGAGAATCATAGAAGCATTTATTCTGGAAAACAACATAACTGATGTTTGGATTGCCTGGGACTTTATGAATGTTAGGAAAAAACAATGGGAAGATGATTTATTTAAAAGAGCAGAAATTAGATAGTAAGTATTTATCAAAAGAAATATAAAATTTTAGATTTAATCATCAAGCAAGTTTACTTTGACCAGATCATTTCTGGCGAAAGAAAGTTTAAACCAGAGAGGTAAAACCTACGACTGAAGAGAAGTATGTAATACTAGATGCTGATAATGCTATAATTGACATTATTCAATACGATGCAATCCGCTTATTTGTTGGTTACAATAAAGATTGGGATTCCGGGCTATTACGTATCCTGATATTAGATTTGCAATATCAAATTCTCTTTAATATTCAGAGAACTAGAAATGATCATGAAGACCGAATAGTATTGAAAGCGACCATTCACTCTGAATAAACTTTATCATAATCAGAATAACTTGAAGAACCACAGGCCGGACACACAGTCCCATTTCCATCTCCACATTCATTACAGTACTTTTCTCCACATTTTCTACAGGTATGTACGGGAAAATAATTTGAAGTGAAAGCTTTTTTTGCCTTTCTTCCACAACGAGGACAGGATTTGTAAGCACTCATCTTTAAGAATTTAATTATTAGCGTCTGTAATTTAGGATATTACCACATTTATTCCAAATTGAATATTATTGTTTACAGCTATGATAAAGTGTGCATGGTGGATAACAATTTAGTGAACTAAAAAATACCAACCCCATCATCCGGAGCTGGTTTTTTTGATGACGACAGGGGAGTGTTTAGGCACTCACCGCTTCACGGTCATCATCATTGTCACGCATCAGTCGCTTCATGCTATCTTTAATGGCCTTTGACTGTACCTTGGCATAGATTTGGGTAGTGCGGGTATTGCTATGTCCCAGCATCTTGGAAACCACCTCCAGCGGCACGCCTTCGTTTGAAGTGATGGTGGTGGCAAAGGTGTGTCGGGCAATGTGCGAAGTCAGTTTTTTGTTAATCCGGGCCATCAAGGCCAGTTCTTTCAGACAGGCATTGTTTTTTTGGTTGGTGGGGGTAGGGAGGTAGCAGCGCATGGTCGGTGTATTTGATGTTTAATATGATGCTTCAAAACGATAGTAAAAGAAAAAGAACGAAAAGCGTAAAAATCTGCAAGACAGTGCAATGCGAGCCAATTCGGGAGTTGGTTGGAAGTTCTAAGTAGAACTCCCGAATTTGCACCTTTTGTATTTCATCGCAGCAACAAGTTGCACGCTCCTTAAAGGAAGTGATTCAAAGCCAACCTTTGGTTTGGTCATTT
>NZ_JBNPXV010000008.1:0-188056 GCF_050433125.1 Roseimarinus sediminis
TATGGTATTAAGATACAAAATATGAAGCTCATTAAAGAATGTATTCCATTCTATTTATCAACATAGTTATCAAGGGTTTTTAGACAGTCTGACGGTAAATTGTATGTTGTCGTAGCGGATTGCGGGTGATTGTCTGTCCGGCACGGACTAAGACAATCAGGCGGGAATCTGAGCTACGCACACACACAGAAACCGCTATGCAATATACAAAATGTTACAAACCGTATTTATTTTGTTACTTAAATCGGTCTGTTATTTTATTAATCATTAAAAATTAACTGTTGACTATCTGTGAATATGAAAAAGTAGTGGCAGGTTACGTGATATATTGTTGTTAAGTCGTGAAGCTGTTTGAGCCGTCTACTAAACTTGAATTTATCATCGCCCTGCCATTACTAATCAAACTGAATGGTGCGTTTTAGAATCTAATTCCAAAACTAGCATAAAGACCATTAGTGTCATCTGTTCCTTTTTCATAAAGCTTATAATTGTAGCCAACGCTTACGAATGCAATTTTTTTTATGTAAGCACGACAAGATAAATCTATATATAAATAAGCTTTTTCGTCAGTAAAGTTGGATAATCCCCCACCAACATCTGCTAAAATTTCAAAGCATCCATTTGCCCAGAAGCTTTCTTGTTCTCCTTCAAAAAAAACATATCCAACACCAACACCGATGGATGATAAAGCGTCATAATCTTTATTAGCGTTATCAAATTCTGATGTTTCTTTAAATAGTATACCACATGATAAAGATTCTGAAACCGGGTAAAATACTCCCAAGTTAAAACTAGAGGAATAACTATTTGTGCCAAAACTATTAAGAAAAGGTGTTGCAGATAAATCTAATTGTAGACCTTTATTTGATTGAGCTTCTACAATAAATACCATACTCATAAACAGAGTAAGTATCATGATTCTTTTTTTACTAAATATACTCATATTCGGTGTCGTTTATAATTGAGCCCAACAATTAACAGCAGCTGTTGTCGCAGCGGCACATTTAAGCCAGAGTATCCAAACACCTGTAGTGGCTGTTGTAGTAGCAGCTGCTGCACAAGCCGCAACTGCTGTAGCTGTTTTTATTGTACACTCTATTTTTTGTTTATTCTTTTTAAACCAACTGCCTAAACTTTTAAGCTGAACTTCTTCTAAATTTTCGCCATAACGTAATGTTACAAAAATCATTTCAGAAGACAACATGACATTTTCTAATATTATTGTTTTTTCCCAATTTGCTAATCCCTCATCGTTTTTAATTTCATCAATATATATATCACGCTGTTCAGACATTAGGCTAATAGCTTCTTCTTTGGAAGAAGATGTAGTATCAATATCAATATTTAATAACCTATCTGCCATTTCATCCATATACCCTTGTAAAACGTTTATATCAATTGTGTCTTCAGCTGAAGAGGTAGATTTTAACATAGTTGTTGAACTAAATGTATTTTCTAATTTTTCTTGGAAAAGAGAAATGACTTGTTCACTCTTGTCTGTGTTTGATGAATTAGTCGCTTTTAAAGATTTTTCGTTGTCAAAAACTTCAATAAAGCTATTTTCATATAGTTCAACTGTTGTATAGATATCCTCTAAATGAGATTCTGATATTTCAATACTTGCATCACAGTTGCTATCTTGTTCATAATTGCTACAAGATTGAATTAATAATACGCTCAACAAAATGAAAATTGTTTTTTTCATAATAATTGTTTTTTTCATGATAAATTAGTTTTATGATTTATTTAGAGATGCCTTACTTTGTTATAGAGTGTTCAGGTCAAATTTTTCTCTTGTTATAAGCATTGTTTCTCACTTATTTTTTTCTCCAAAGTAGAGATACTCTTTGGTGTGGTTTATGTTTAAATTGCTTATATCTATAAAATCGTTGAATAGTTATCTGATACAAAACTAAACTTTATAATCAGTGAAATTTGCAAAGTGTAATAATGTGTTAGGTGCTGCGGTTTATATGGTTTGTAACGGAAAATTGTAAGTGGCGTGGCAGATTGCGTGTGATTCTCTGTCCGCATACCCACTATGTTTGGTGCGGGTATGATTGTTGAAATTTGCACTAAAACTGCCATGATCATTTACAAAATGTTAGGTGTTGTTGTTGTATTTATTTTTATATATTCATTTATCCAATTTTCAAAATATAACAAATCTGCACGACCAATTATTGAATATGATAACCATTCATTATTTAATTCATTGAACTTAAATTCTTTTTGCGTAGAATTAGTTCTTAAAAGATTTTCTAGCCTTTTATAAGAACCAGTTCTTTTACTAAAAATCATTGTTTCAGTTAATATTTCGGAGATGGTTGAAACATCAATTTCTTTTAATAGACCCTTTGATTGAGCTTTTAAAATTGATTCATGAATTAACATTGTCCTTAAAACGTGAGACATGAAATTTAACCAATTTGAATGATACATCTTACCACGCTGTTGTGAAAGCTTGTTTAATATTCTAATAATTAAAGTCGCAGCATCTTTTATTAAAATAGGAAGAAAAGTTGTTGTCACAGTAAATGCACCTGCTTCCATAAATGCATCACTTAAAAATTTCACATAACCATAATTGGGCATTGTATTGCATGCTGATAACATCACAAGAGGTGCATGGATTCCATTTTTAACAATGTCGTCACCCGTTAGATATACATTATTGTCATGATCAATTATTAGATAACTAGAAAGTGATTCTTTATCAAAATCTCCATGACAATCAAAAATTAAAAATTCTGGGGAGTACTTCTTAATCGCAATATTAATTTCATCAATTGTATAACATTTTTCGCTATGAAAATGTAATTTGTCTTTATATGAATCAATAAAGTCAAACATTTGATGCATTTTAATATCACTTTTAGATGCACAATGAATTATTAAAGTCCGTTCAATTATATCATCGCCAATTGTAAAATTAAATCGTTGATTATGAATTGCATTGTTGATTATTGCATTTTGATTATATTCTGGGATTCGACAAATGTCGTGTGTAAAACAAAGTGGTAACTCATTTAGAATAATCCATTCAAAAGGTAAATCACTAATAACAGCAATTTGACCGTTTCGATTAGTAATATAATCTTGCGTTTTATCTGTAAAAACTAATTCATTAAGTTTCTTTCCAAACTTATTTATTTTAGAAATTGCATTCTTTTTATCTGAAAAGCCAACTTCAAAATGAGACAAATCAAGATTTATTGATTTTCCAATATTGGGTAGTCGAATAACAGGAGAATAGTTGAAAAGTGCATGCAAATATCCTGCACAATCAAGAAAGTTCAACTTGTTTGATATTTGGCTTAATATCATTTTTATACCATCAGGACTAAGTTGTTCTGTAATATTTGAATCGATTTTAATTTGATAGTTCAAATCTTGTTCACTTTGGAATACCTTTAGGAATGCTTTTTCTATTTTAGATGGTTTTTTTAATACCCTTTTAATTTTTGGGAAATTATATGGTGATATAATTATTAGAGTTGGTAAGATAGGATCAAAACCATGTATAGGTTTTATACCTACTTCATTAATCATTATATGCGTTAGGCTGTCTATTTTTTGAGCCTGTGAAATGATTTCATTAATTCTTTCTGACGGAAGAGTTATTTTAGTTTTATTAGTTCCCTTTTTTCCATATTCTAACCAATAATTACCTATGACTTGATTTAAAATATAGAAATTATTTTCTGCAAGGTTAGAACCATATACGGGATTGTCGTTGTAAAACGTTCTATTCTCATTTATTTTAAAATTATTTATTCTTGGTGTGTTATACTGTTTTGATATTAAGTCATTTAATGCTGGTAAATCTTTTTTTAAAAGTTCAATAAATTCAGTTGAATTATTAAATTGTTTTTGTGAATTATACTTTGTAAAATCTTTAGTCTCATTTATTATAGTAAAATATGCATATGGTAAATCATCAACAATTTTTGAAATTGTCGAATGTGAATTAATATTTGAATCAATAATAAATACATAGATTATTGAATTGTTAAACTCGTTTGAATAACTCTTAAATTCATCTGCCGAATGTATTTTATCTGGTGTAAAAAAATTATCTGGTATTGAAAAAAGATTAACTGTATTCCTAATATTAAACCGATATAAAAAGTCAAAATGATTAATGGAACTATCCAGTTGCAATAAATCTTTTGGCATTTCTCTAAGTAATCTCAATGCTTTAATATTGAAATCTGTATCAGTTAATGAATGTTCTTTCGATATAAGAATATACTGAATTTGAGAAATAGAAATAGTTTTTGACTTCATTTATCTATATGTTTTTCTTGCACCTGCGTCATTTTCAATAACACCTAACTAGTTTATATATCTCACTTTGTCGTCTTTTTCTTGTTTTTTATGTTCATTAGCCTTGGTGGCGAATGGATCGCAATGGAATGAAGTATTCGCGTTTGCTTGCTGTTTTCTGGCTTTCTTTTGGATGCCTCCCTTACTGTTGGACATTGAAACAGTCCTTGCACATGCAGCTTTTGGGCAAGCGGCACAGGGACCGCTTTATGTTCCTGCTTCACCGGAGCGTGTCCGCGATCAGGAAGTTTCGAACCTGCTTCGCGCTGCTTTACAGCATCGGCAACAGGCGCTATGGACGGAAGGTCACGGCTTTCGGAGCCGGCCGCCACTGCATGGGTTTGCTTCGTTTCATTGGAAGTAAGTACAACAAGATCAGGAAAATGCTGCTTTAACAGTTGATAATTTTCACGCGTATAGTCGAAATACCAACAGCGCCAGGTGCGGCTGTAAGTAGCTCCCAGGGCCTTTAGCCGATCACTCGTTGGACGGTGGTAGGGGAAAAAGACCCCAATCCGGCTGGCATGCCGATGTTCGATTTTTTTCAGGGTAAGCACCATGGCACTTTTTGTTTGGTGCTACAATTTAATAAAATATTTTATTGTAACATGCATCAAAAGCTAAAATATGCTGTACCTTGTTTAGTAGGAAAAGGGAATGAGGGAATGAGGGAATGAGTGCCTGAGTACCTGAGTACATAAGTTCATAAGAAAGCCTTTTCGAAGCAAGTAAGCAGTCCACTATCCGCGCACCAACCAGCAACGAGCAATCCGCCGGTAGGCGGACAGGCCAGTAACCAGCAACGAGCAACGAGCAACGAGCAACCATTTCCTATCGCTTTCAACCCATTTCTATTGTGTTCTATTGTGTCTATTGTGGTTTTTTCTTGAGTGCCTGAGTGCCTGAGTGCCTGAGTTCATAAGTCCTAAGTCCAAAGTGCAAAAGTCCATGAGTGCATGAGTTTATAAGTACTAAGTCCTAAGCCCAAAATGTCAAATTGTCTAGTGTCTTGTGTCTTTTTTGTCTAAAGTCTAATATCTAAAGTCTTAATACCTGATACCATTTCTTCCATCTTCCTTTTTCCTTTTGACTTTCAGACTTTTGACTTTCAGACTTTTTTGTCTTGTGTCCTTCGTCGAACAAAAAAGGATGGTCCCCCCCCGCAGAACCATCCTTGATCAATCGATATTAAAATTGCTACTAGGCCGCCTGCTCATCTGTAGGACCACCCCGATGACCACCACCACGGTAGTCAACAATGGTCCGGGCATTCTGGTAAGCCCTGTAAAAATCAGCCTCTGTGTACTCGAAGGGAGCAATCAGCAGGTCGATCTTCTCCTTTAACAGCTGGTCCAACTCCTTCATCGTCTGACCGATATTCAAAGTTGAAACCTTTTTTACACTCACAGCAACACGCCTTTTGGGTATGGCTGCTTTAAACTCCGAATTCAAGGTCTGCATTTCATCCAAATGCTCCTGGTTCAGAAAAAACTGGCCCAACTGATCAATCTGTGGCAAGGCCAGTCCGTGTACCAGTGTTACAATGTCTGAAAATACCGGATCCGATTTTGCATTCAGAACACTCACGGTATACGAACATTTCACCTTGAGTTCCTGATTATTGGTCGTAACAGCCAGGGCCTTTAAGGCCGATAGCGTTCGCATGAGCAGCTCCATTAACTGCTTCCGCAGGGATGCTTTAATCGCTGTAAGTCCCGATTCATTGCTTTCCTGAATCTGCCGGTAATTGTCGATAATGGCAAACTTCGATTTAAATTCGCCATGCGCTGCAGCCAGCACTTCCAAAGTAGAAAAAGCAGCTGCATTGTCTTCCAATACCTGATTAACAGCAAAATACATCCTTGCCTTATTAATCTGATTTTGATTCACCTTTTTTCATTTTAAATGTTTAGAATAGTTTTATTCAATTTACACCGTTCAAACCTTATCTTCCAAGGCGAACGTTAGCATACACTTATTCAGCCGAATGCCTTGCTTCATCCTGCTAAATAACGGGAGTTCTTTTCTCTGGATTACCTGTATTGATTGAAATTGTTTCATGAACTCGGGGGATTTCATGTATAAATTAAAATCACTACAAATTTTAAGAATAAATTGAATAAAAGTCAAGAGCTAATGGCATCTTTTTCAGTATAATCTGTTAAAAATGAGCCTTCGAACTTTCTCCGTGCCGCGGTGCCTCTGTGTTTAAAGCTTTTTCTTCCAAATTCGACATAAAACTTACCACAAACGACATTTTTTTATCCTCGGGAAGCATTAAAAGCATCAAAATGCGCTTGCTCATTACAATTAATCCATTCCAGCACACCTCTGACGACTTAAAATACACCTCTAGCGATACAAAGCTGACTTCTTGGCACTTGAATCGGACTCCTTGGCAGCTAAAACTGACTCCTTGGCAGTCAAAACTGACTCCTTGGCACTTGAAGCGATCATCTGGATCAACAAAACTGACTCCTTGGCACACAAAGCTGACTGCTTGGCAGTTAACACAGTTTCTGAGTGCCTGAGTGTGCCTGAGTGCCTGAGTTCCTTAGTGCCTTAGTTCCTGAGTGCATGAGTGCATGTGTTTATAAGAAAACCTTTTCGAAGCAAGTTAGCAGTCCACTATCCGCGCACCAACCAGCAACCAGCAATCCGCCGGTAGGCGGACAGGCCAGCAACCAGCAACCAGCAACGAGCAACCAGCAACCATTTCCTATCGCTTTCAACCCATTTCTATTGTGTTCTATTGTGTCTATTGTGGTTTTTTCTTGAGTGCCTGAGTTCCTGAGTTCCTGAGTTCCTGAGTTCCTGAGTGCCTGAGTGCCTGAGTCCAAAGTCTAAAGTCTAATATCTAAAGTCTTAATACCTGATTCCATTTCTTCCATCTTCCTTTTGACTTACTGACTCATTCGACTTTTTTGTCTCGATACTTAAAAAGGAAGGCAATTGGAAGCAATAGAAAGCAGTTGTTTGAAAACAATAACATTCTCCTTCAGCAACGAAGAGCACGACAACCGACAAGCAATCTACCCCTCCTAACCTCCCCTTCAGGGGAGGGATAGTGGCTACCAAATTATGATTTACTCTCACATTACATTGCACAACCCAAAACTGATTCCCTGACAGTTAAAGCATCCGCTTCAATTCTTGTCCGGCAACTGACGGAAGCTCTCCAAAGTAAAAAGTCAGAAAGGCATTGCTCAGAAAGGCAATGAGGAAGTCCTTGACCAGCCTCGCTTAGCCAAAGGAGCATTGACGCTTTCAACCACTATAACCATTACAACAATTAGAACCACTACAACAATTACTTTTTCCGATCATCAACAAATAAGGTAAATAAGCTGAACAGTGCCACCCATTAGCTACTAAGGTTTAAAAACAAAAATAAGGTGTTAGCCCTCCCTACAAAGCAAGTTAGCAGTCCACTATCCGCGCACCAACCAGCAACGAGCAACGAGCAACCATTTCCTATCGCTTTCAACCCATTTCTATTGTGTTCTATTGTGTCTATTGTGGTTTTTTCTTGAGTTCCTGAGTGCATGAGTGCATGAGTGCATGAGTGCATGAGTGCATGAGTTTATAAGTACTAAGTCCTAAGCCCAAAATGTCAAATTGTCTTGTGTCTTGTGTCTTTTTTGTCTAAAGTCTAATATCTAAAGTCTTAATGCCTGATTCCATTTCTTCCATCTTCCTTTTGACTTACTGACTCATTCGACTTTTTTGTCTCGATACTTAAAAAGGAAGGCAATTGGAAGCAATAGAAAGCAGTTGTTTGAAAACAATAACATTCTCCTTCAGCAACGAAGAGCACGACAACCGACAAGCAATCTACCCCTCCTAACCTCCCCTTCCGTCAGGGGACGGACAAGTCAGGGGAGGAATAGTGGCTACCAAATTATGATTTACTCTCACATTACATTGCACAACCCAAAACTGATTCCCTGACAGTTAAAGCATCCGCTTCAATTCTTGTCCGGCAACTGACGTAAGCTCTCCAAAGTAAAAAGTCAGAAAGGCATTGCTCAGAAAGGCAATGAGGAAGTCCTTGACCAGCCTCGCTTAGCCAAAGGAGCATTGACGCTTTCAACCACTATAACCATTACAACAATTAGAACCACTACAACAATTACTTTTTCCGATCATCAACAAATAAGGTAAATAAGCTGAACAGTGCCACCCATTAGCTACTAAGGTTTAAAAACAAAAATAAGGTGTTAGCCCTCCCTACACAGCAAGTAAGCAGTCCACTATCCGCGCACCAACCAGCAACGAGCAACCAGCAACCATTTCCTATTGCTTTCCATTGCTTTCTTTTACCACAAAGAACACGAAGTACGCACAAAGGGAACTAAGGAAAAGTACCTGAGTACCTGAGTACCTGAGTGCCTGAGTGCCTGAGTTTATAAGAAAACCTTTTCGAAGCAAGTTAGCAGTCCACTATCCGCGAACCAACCAGCAACCAGCAACCAGCAACCATTTCCTATCGCTTTCAACCCATTTCTATTGTGTTCTATTGTGTCTATTGTGGTTTTTTCCTGAGTTCCTGAGTTCCTGAGTTCCTGAGTACCTGAGTACCTGAGTCCAAAGTCTCAAGTCTAATGTCTAATATCTAAAGTCTTAATGCCTGATTCCATTTCTTCCATCTTCCTTTTTCCTTTTTCCTTAATGACTTACTGACTCATTGACTTTTTCCTTTCTGACCTTCTGACCTTTGACTTTAGACTGTCTTGCGTCTTGATACCTGATTCCTCTTTCCGAAACTTTTAAGCGCTTTGTACAGGTGCTCGCCAACTTTTTTCTATTTTTGCAGCCTGATTGTTAAACCCTTATTATTCCAACAAAATGGACTATCAATTTTCAGCATACGAAAAAAAGTGGCAGCAGTATTGGTTAGAGAATAAAGTATTTGCCAGCGAGGCCGATACTTCGAAACCAAAATTCTACTGTCTCGATATGTTTCCCTACCCTTCGGGCGCCGGACTGCACGTGGGACATCCCGAAGGATATACGGCCACCGACATCATTTGCCGTTACAAACGCGCCAAAGGGTTTAACGTACTGCACCCCATGGGCTGGGATGCTTTTGGCCTGCCCGCCGAGCAGTATGCCATCCAAACCGGAACCCACCCGGCCATCACCACCCAAAAAAACTGTGACAATTTCAGACGCCAAATCCAGTCGCTCGGATTGAGCTACGACTGGGACCGCGAGATCAATACCACCGATCCGGCCTATTTCAAATGGACCCAATGGATTTTCATCCGTTTGTACAACACCTGGTTCGACAGCGAACAGCAAAAAGGACGCCCCATCGACGAACTGCCCATTCCGGCCGAAATTGAAAAAGCCGGAAAGGAAGCCCTCACCGAATACATCAACTCCAAACGGCTGGCTTATTACGACAATGCCCAGGTTTGGTGGTGCAAGCACTGCAAAACAGTGTGCGCCAACGAAGAAGTGCTCAACGACGGTTCGCATGAAAAATGCGGCACAAAGGAAGTCGAACGACGCTATCTGAAACAATGGATGTTGCGCATCCCCCATTATGCCGAACGGCTGCTCTCGGGCCTCGACCAACTCGACTGGCCCGAAGGTGTGAAAGACATGCAACGCAACTGGATTGGAAAATCGACCGGTGCCGAGGTCGATTTTAAGGTGGAAGGCCTGGAACAAAAACTACGCGTATACACCACCCGCCCCGACACCCTGTTTGGAGCCACCTACATGGTCATTGCCCCCGAACACCAGCTGATTAACGAGCTGGTAAGCGCTGACAAAAAAGCCGAAGTGGAAGCCTACATCAGGGCGGCTGCTTTGAAAAGCGACCTCGACCGCACCGAGCTTTCAAAAGAAAAAACCGGCGTCTTTACCGGCCGCTTTGCCATCAACCCCATCAACGGCAAACAAATTCCCATTTGGGTGGCCGACTATGTGCTGATGGGTTATGGCACCGGAGCCATCATGGCCGTGCCTGCTCACGACACACGCGACTTTGAATTTGCCCAAACCTTCAACATCGCCATCGATTGCATTCTCGACCCAGGCAGCAAGGCCGATGACCAACTGCGCGAAAAAATACTGCTTGGAGAAGCCTGCTGGACCGACGACGGCGAATACATTAACTCGGCCAACCCCGAACTGGGACTCGACATCAACGGAAAGTCGAAAAAAGAAGGCATTGCCACGGTAATCGACTGGCTCGAAAAGCAGAATCTGGGAAAAGCAACCATCAACTATAAAATACGCGACTGGCTGTTCAGCCGTCAACGCTACTGGGGCGAGCCCTTCCCCATTATTCACTGGGAAGATGACGAAATTTCGGTTGTTGAAGACAAGGATCTGCCCGTTGTGCTGCCCGAAACCGACCATTACCTTCCCAGCCAGTCGGGCGAATCGCCACTGGCCAATGCCAGCGAATGGCTGGAGGTAAAAGATGAAAACGGACGCCGTGGACGCCGCGAAACCAATACCATGCCACAGTGGGCCGGCTCATGCTGGTACTACCTGCGCTACATCGACCCTAAAAACGACCAGGAACCTTTCAGCAAGGTGAAAGAAAATTACTGGATGCCCGTCGACCTTTACATTGGTGGTGCCGAACATGCCGTACTGCACCTCTTGTACAGCCGCTTCTGGCACAAGGTACTGTTCGATCTGGGCGTGGTTTCAAGCGACGAACCCTACAAGCAACTGTACAACCAGGGCATGATTCTGGCCTTTGCCTACGAAACCGCTTCGGGCTCGAAAGTCCCCTCCGACCTGGTGGACGAGCGCGATGGACGCTACTTCCACACCGAAACAGGGGAAGAATTGAAACAGATTGTGGCCAAAATGTCGAAATCGCTCAAGAATGTGGTCAACCCCGACGATGTGGTCGACAAATACGGTGCCGACTCGCTCCGCCTGTATGAAATGTTCATGGGCCCGCTCGACGCCACCAAGCCGTGGACCGATACGGGTGTTAAGGGCGTTTCCAACTTCCTGAAAAGGGTATTCTACTTCTTTGCCGACACCAACAACCTGAGCGAGGGAGAAGAAGACAAGGAAACCCTGAAGCTGCTGCATCAAACCATTAAGAAAGTAGGCGACGACATCGAGGACATGAAGTTCAACACGGCCATTTCGCAAATGATGATCTTCACCAACCATTGCTACAAAGCAAAAAAGGTGACCCGCGAAACAGCCGAAACCTTTGCCAAAGTGCTGGCGCCTTATGCGCCTCACCTGGCCGAAGAACTTTGGGCAATCTATGGCAACGATCCGGCTGTTTGTCAGCAGCCCTGGCCCGAAGTAAACGAAACTTACCTTGTCGAAAACACCTTTGAATATCCTGTTTCATTCAACGGCAAAATGCGTTTCAAGGTCGAACTGGCGGCCGACCTGCCTGTTCCCGAAATAGAAAAAGCAGCTACCAGCCACGAACTGGCTCAAAAATGGCTCGACGGAAAGCAGATCGTGAAAATCATTGTGGTACCGAAAAAAATTATCAACATTGTAGTTCGCTAATGCTTCGGAACTCATACAACAAAAGGCTGAAATCGTTTGACTTCAGCCTTTTGTTTTACTTATTACTTTACACAGCTTATTGCACCAGTATCTTTTTATAGGTTCGCTTACCATCGCCACCGGCTGTAAAAGTGGTGTGCTTCTTTTTAGCCAGCGAAAGTTCATAACTTAAGGTAAGCCGAATGCCCCGGTTAAAGCGCTCACCACTTTCCGACAACAACAACTGACTGCCTGTATATCCTTCAAATTCTTCACTTGCCGGAAAGGTGCTGGCCACACCATAATAATAAGCAAGCTTAATGGTAAGATAGCTTTGACCGGTAAACGAATAGGTAGGAATGCGCAAACCCACGCCTGCATCCAGTCCGTAATCCCACTTTTGTAACAAAGCCGGGGGCACCAGCACGTCGAGCTCATTACTCACGATGTGCTCCTTCAGATTGTTGGCAACAAAGGGTCCGGCAAAGAACATCACCTCGGGAGGTACTCCCCGCAGTGGTTCAAACAAACGAAAATGAATTTCGGGAGTTAACGAAAAAGCAAGGTATTGCGACTGGTAAGCATGGTTCTTCTCACCGGGAAATCGCGCTCCGCTTCGCCGGTAAGAAATGCTTGTATTCAGGGAAAAAACACGGGCCAGATGCATTCTGAAATCCATTCCCCCCGTCTGGTCCAGATAGCGCTTTTGTGCGATCCCATCGTACGGAGTGCCTGAATAAGTAGTGAAAGGCACCATCACGCCACCATGAATACCAACAAAATACTCCTTCTTGTCGAACTTCTGCCGCGACACGCCAAAAGGACTTTGTGCCGCAAGCACCACGGGAATAAGCAATAATAAAACAATGATAGCTCTGATCATAGGCTGCTGTTTTGTCTGGCCACAATTTAGGATGAAAAAAGATGGCACACAAATTAATAAACAATAAGTAATAATAAAACGCCCGCCCTGTTTCAGCATTCTTCCCCGGCCGTCACTTCGATGATTAAAATCATTTTTTTAGCCTGAATAAAGCAGTTCTTTCGCGGCCGTTTTACACACAAATTAAATTCCGCATGCAGAGCCATTTAAGTACAATAAAAACCTATGGAATCATGTTCCTGGGCTCCCTCCTTTTTGCCCTTGGATGGACCCTTTTTCTGATTCCCGCCGAAATCAACGGAGGAGGAATCAGCGGTGTTGGTGCCCTGGTATATTATGTTACAGGGGTGCCGGCCGGTATTACCTACCTGGCGGTCAATGCCGTGCTGGTGGTCATCGCCATCATCAAGCTGGGCGCCAACTTCGGTGCCAAAACCATCGTAAACATGCTCATTATATCGGTACTGCTTACCGTTTTTCAGAAATACCTGAACAAGCCGCTCATCGACGATAAGTTTTTATCGGCCGTACTGGGTGGAATTGCAGGCGGCATGGGGCTTGGCATGGTTTTCAGCCAGGGAGGCACCACCGGGGGCACCGACATTATTGCCTCACTCGTAACCCGCTACCGTCGCATCAGTCCGGGACGGGTCATTCTTTATTGCGATGTAATCATTATCTCTTCATCGTGGTTTGTTTTCAAATCGGCCGAAATTCTGGTCTATGGCTACGTAAGCATGTGGGTGGTATCGTACACCCTCGATGCCTTTCTCAACGGTTCGAAACAGTCGGCTCAAATTTTCATCTTTTCCAACAAATGGGAAGACATCCGCGATGCCATTCTCCACGAAAACGGCCGGGGTGTTACCATCATGGATGCCACTGGCGGCTATACCGGAAAATCGGTCAAAATTGTAATGACCATTGTTCGGAAAAAGGAAACCAGTGCCGTCTTTAAAAAAGTGAAGGAAATCGATCACGAAGCCTTCATCTCGATGGGCAGTGTGATGGGTGTTTTTGGCGAAGGATTCGACCAGATCAAAGCCTGAAAAGAAGTTGCTGGCAGGGCAAAAATTGAAGGGCATCCATAATTTTTAAGGTACTTTTGAGTTATTTAGAAATCATTCACTTTGATATTGAAGTTTGAAATATCATTTTTGTGCCCCACATGGTGCTTGCATCTCTTGTGCTGTTTTTTTTTAACAAGGGGTATGGTTCCTTTCAACACGAACAAAACAAATGAAGAAATATACCTACGAGATCGTCCTTTTTACACTTGCCATCCTCATCATCGTATTTTCCTTGCTTAAGGAAGAAACGACAAGGAATGAAAAAATGGAAGATGAAGAAATCACGCCAATACCCGAACCTGAACCTGTTTTTGTTTGGGGCTTTCCGCTCGATGCCATCGAAATTGATACCCTTCGCGTTCAACGCAATCAAAGCCTGTCCGACATTCTGCTTCCGAAGGGAATCAGCGCTTATTCCATCGACCGGCTCGCAAAAGCTTCAAAAGAGGTATTCAACGTCAGGTCGATCAAGGCAGGAAACACCTATTACCTGATCAGGCGCGACACCACCGGCATTCCGGGTGCTTTGGTCTACGAAGCTTCCATCACCGACTATGTGGTCTTTCATCTCGACAGTGCCCTGGTTGAAACCGGTACAAAACCGGTCGATTCAGTGCTTCAGCACACCGGAGGCATCATTGAAACATCGCTGTGGGATGCTTTTGTCAGCAATGGCAGCAGTCCGGTGCTCGCAGTTGAATTGTCCGACATCTTCGCGTGGACCATCGATTTCTTTGGAATTCAGCGGGGCGACCAGTTCAAGGTGATTTACGATGCCCTCTATGTCGAAGGCCAATATGCCGGCATCGGGAAAATTCATGCAGCAAGTTTTGTTCACATGGGTTCACCGGTTTCGGCCTATTACTATCATGGCAACGGACAGGAAGGTTACTTTGATGACGAAGGGAACAGCCTGCGCAAGGCCTTCCTGAAAGCTCCCCTTAAATTTTCGCGCATCAGCTCCCGCTTTTCACACAGCCGTTTTCATCCGGTGCTTAAAATCAGAAGACCTCACCATGGCGTCGACTATGCCGCTCCGGCAGGCACCCCGGTTTATTCCATTGGCGATGGAACCGTGGTGAAAAAAGGCTTTCAGCGCAGAGGGGGAGGCAATTACATTAACATCAAGCACAACTCGGTGTACACCTCGCAATACATGCACCTGAAAGGCTTTGCCAAAGGGATGGCCACCGGAACCAGAGTAAAACAGGGACAGCTCATTGGCTATGTGGGAAGTACCGGCTTATCAACAGGCCCCCATCTCGATTTCAGGGTATTCAAAAACGGATCTCCGGTCGATCCGCTCAGGATTGAGGCCCCACCGGTTGAGCCCATCAACGAAACCAATCAACTGCCTTTTATGGCACTTCGAGATTCAATTAAATTACAGCTCGACCAAATTTCAACCATGCCCCAACCCGACCCCGTAACCGAACAGTCCGTCACCAGTCAGGCCAACTAAGGTCCTTGATTCGTCAGGCGGCGCTCAGGCCTCTGAGCCAACGGCCTTACAAGCTGGCAACAAGTTCCCCAATTACCCGGGGGTAGTGCTCATATTCGAGTTGATGCACCTTTTCGGCCACCATTTGTGGCGTATCGTCCGGATGGATCGAACAGCGTGACTGAAAAATAATCTGCCCTTCGTCGTAATTTTCATTAACATAATGAATGGTGATGCCACTTTCCTTTTCACCATTGGCCACTACGGCCCGATGAACATGATCGCCGTACATACCTTTACCGCCATATTTAGGCAACAGTGCCGGATGGATATTTACAATGGTAAAATGATCGGTCAGGCTTTTTGGCACCAGCCACATAAAACCCGCAAGCACCACCATGTCAACACCATAATCTTTCAGGCTTTGTACAATGGCATCGCTGTGATAAAAGGTTTCACGATCGAAAACCATCGTTGGAACATGATATTTCTCAGCCCGCTGAAGTACAAAAGCCCCCCGATTGTTCGAATAAATGCATTCGATGTTCAAATATTCACTCCTTTGAAAATAGCGGACAATGTTCTCAGCATTGGATCCCGACCCGGAAGCAAAAATGGCTATTTTTTTCATTGATAGGTTTTTAAACTGTTTTTAAAGCCGAAATAAAGATGCACAAAAATAACTTACCCCTGCATTTTATCGGCCCTAAAAACCAAAAAATTTGCATAAGTAAACCGTTTGTTATTTACTTTGCAGCGACAAAAATTAAAGTATAATTAATTAACAAAAATTACAACTATGTCTGATATTGCAGGTAAAGTTACAGCGATCATCGTTGATAAATTAGGGGTTGATGAGAGTGAAGTTACTCCCGAAGCCAGTTTCACCAATGACCTTGGCGCTGATTCACTCGACACTGTTGAGTTAATCATGGAATTTGAAAAGGAATTTGACATGGCTATTCCGGATGATCAGGCTGAGAAAATCGGCACTGTAGGAGAAGCAATCAAGTACATTGAAGAAAACACCAAGTAATAACCACTTACTTTTTTTATGGAACTCAAACGAGTAGTAGTAACAGGTCTGGGAACCATTAACCCGCTGGGCCAGAATATTGAAGAATATTGGGAAGGCCTTAAAAACGGGGTTAGTGGAGCAGATGATATTACTCGGTTTGATGCAACCAACTGTAAAACGAGGTTTGCCTGCGAGGTTAAAAACTGGGATCCGCTCAATCATTTTGAGCGGAAAGAAGCCAGGAAATACGATATCTTTACCCAATTCGGGTTGGTAGCGGCCAAGCAGGCAATTCTCGATTCACAAGTTAATCTGGAAACAATCAATAAAGACCGTGTAGGGGTCATCTGGGGTGCCGGAATTGGAGGCTTACAAACTTTTCAGGATGAAATTATCGGATTGAACCCCGATAATCCGAAAACAACTCCCTTCTTTATCCCTAAAATGATTGCCAACATGGCCAGTGGGTGTATCTCAATCGAGTATGGATTCCGTGGACCCAACCTAACCACAGTAACCGCTTGTGCTTCGTCGGCCAACGCCATCATCGATGCGCTTTACTACATCAGAATGGGTAAAGCCGACATGATGGTAACAGGTGGATCGGAAGCAGCCATTACCCTGGCAGGCATTACCGGATTTAATTCGATGCGTGCCATTTCAACCCGGAACGACGACCCCAAAACGGCTTCACGTCCGTTTGACAAGGATCGCGACGGCTTTGTGATGGGCGAAGGCGGTGCTGCCTTAATTCTCGAAGATTATGAGCACGCGGTAAAACGTGGTGCAAAAATATATGCCGAAGTGGCCGGTGGTGCTTTAACTGCCGATGCCTATCACATGACAGCCCCCGATCCCGAAGGAGCAGGCGCCGCCAATGTGATGAAGTTTGCCTGTGATGACGCCGGCATACAGCCCGAACAAGTCGATTACATCAACGTTCACGGTACATCTACCGGGCTGGGCGACATTGCTGAACCCAAAGCGATTATTAAAACTTTTGGAGACCATGCCTACCAGCTAAGCATCAGTTCAACCAAGTCGATGACTGGTCACCTGCTGGGTGCTGCCGGTGCTGCCGAAGGCATTGCGGCCATCATGGCCATCCAAAACAGTTTGATACCGCCCACCATCAACCAGTTTGAACTTGATCCGGAGGTGGACGCCAATCTCGATTTCACTTTCAACAAAGCGAAATCGCGTAATGTCGACTATGCACTGAGCAATACCTTCGGTTTTGGTGGTCACAATGCATCGATTATTTTCAAAAAGTTCAAATGATAACATCACTTTATCAACGAATAAAACTCTTTTCCGGTAAACGAAAAGAGTTTTATTTGTTTTTAAAAGACATCTTGGGTTTTTACCCGGCTAATACCCGGCTCTACGACCTGGCCTTTATTCATCGTTCTGCTTCGATGACCGACTCGATGGGCAAACCCATCAACAACGAGCGGCTCGAATACCTTGGCGATGCCATTTTGGGTGCCGTAATAGCCGAGTACCTTTACAAACGTTTTCCTCAACGCGACGAAGGCTTTCTTACACAAATGCGCTCAAAGCTGGTCAACCGCGCTTTCCTCTCCGACCTGATGAAGGAAATGGGTCTCGACCTCTATATCAAATCGAGAACCATTGGCAACGCAGCCATTTCGAGTATCTACGGCGATGCTTTTGAGGCGCTCATCGGCGCCATCTACCTCGATAAGGGCTATGAGAAAGCCCAATACGTCATTGTGAAGAAGATCCTCAACCCCTACGTCGACCTGAACCTGATCGAAGAACGCGATACCAATTACAAAAGCCAGCTCATCGAGTGGGGACAGAAGAACAAACAGGAAGTGAACTTTGATACACGCGAAGTGGAACATCCCAAAAACAAAAACAACCTCTTTGTTTCCATCGTCAAAATCGAAAACCAAATCAAGGGCAAAGGTTCCGGCATTTCAAAAAAAGAAGCGCAACAGAAAGCAGCTCAGGAGGCACTAAAAATCATCGACACGGAATCGGACCTGACAGGCGTCCCGGAAATCTGAAAGACCCTTAAAACCGGTTAAAAAATGTTGCCCTGCGGTTAAATAATGTTAAGCAAAAGCCACACTCGCTCCCAATCTTATATATTTGCTGCTTATGAGCAAAAGAGTGATTTACCTTTTGATTGCAGTGATGACAATCGTTCTCTCACTTTTGATCATCGTGCAGATGAACATCATCAACAAAGCGGCCAAAATCAAGGAAGAACAATTTGGCCAGCTGGTAAAACGTTGTTTGATGCATGTGGCCACACGGCTCGAAGAGGAAGAAATCAAACAATTCATTTATGCCGAACAGCAAAGAGCCTTGCAGCAGCTGGGCCAAAGTACCGGAAACACCAACGAAACAGGTGTAATCAATCAAAAGCAGATTAATTTCTCCATCAACATGATACAGGATGCCCAGGGCAATGTGCGCGCCAGGGCTTCGTACTCCGAAAGCGACACCCTTTTGAAAACACCCATCCAGGATCCGGCTGCCTTTCAGATCCTGGCCGAACTCAACAACTGGGAACAACAGCGCTTCTATCAAAGCTTTCAAAACCGCAACCTGTTCAACCGGAACCTGCAATACCAGCTCGAACTGGCCAACCGGCCCATTGAGCAACGAATCAATCCTGAGTTTCTGGGGCAGCTGCTGCAACACGAACTGCGAAGCAATGGCATCGATCTCGATTTTGAATATGTGGTAAAATCGTACAACAAGGGAGAAGAGAAAATCATTCTGCAATCGGACGAATACAAAACCACCCGTAAAAGAGAACACCAAACGCCCCTGTTTACCAACGACATTGGCTCACAAAAACCCAATTACCTGAAAGTCTATTTCCCCCGGGTACAGCGCCATTTTCTGGCCGGAACAGGCATCATGGTATTCCCTACCTTCATTCTTGTTTTACTTATAATCGGTATTTTTACCTATACCATATTCATCATTCTGCGTCAAAAAAAGTTATCGATGGTGAAAAACGATTTCATCAACAACATGACGCACGAACTGAAAACCCCCATTTCGACCATTTCGCTGGCCTCGCAAATGTTACGCGACACCTCGGTGAATACCGCACCTGCAACCCTCGAACGCATATCGGGCGTCATCTTCGATGAAAGCAAACGATTGAGCATGCAGGTCGAAAAGGTGCTCCAGATGGCTGTATTTAATGAAGGCCGCCTGAAAATGAAATTCAAGAAATTCGATTTGCACGAGGTCGTAAGTAGCGTGGTTCAGAATTTTGAAATCAGGGTTCATTCATCGAACGGAATGATTACCCTGGATAAAAATGCCACTGCTACCACAATTTATGGCGATCAGGTGCATATCACAAATGTTTTGTTTAACTTGCTCGACAATGCGGTTAAATACAGCAAAGAGCGTCCTGTGATCGAAGTAACAACAGAAAACAGGCACGGAGATTTGGTGATCACAGTGAAAGACAATGGGATTGGCATTGCCCGGGAACACCAGAAACAAATTTTTGAACGCTTCTTCAGAGTACCCACCGGCAATGTCCACGATGTAAAGGGATTTGGTTTAGGGCTTCACTATGTCAGTAAAATTGTTGAAGCACACAAAGGAACCATCAAGGTGGAAAGTGCTGTAAATAAAGGAACCAAATTTATGATCTATTTTCCTATAAAAGAATAAAACATGGATGCTAAAATCAAAATCCTGCTTGCCGAAGATGATGAAAACCTGGGCCTGCTGCTCAAGGAATACCTGATTGCTAAAGGCTACGAAACCGATCTCTTCCCCGATGGAGAAACTGCCTACCACGGCTTCATGCGCAGCCATTATCACCTTTGCCTGCTCGATGTAATGATGCCAAAAAAAGATGGCTTCAGCCTGGCCAAAGACATTCGCCTGGTAAATGCCGACATTCCAATTATTTTTCTTACAGCCAAAAACCTGAAAGAAGATGTGCTGGAAGGCTTCAAACTGGGGGCCGACGATTACATGACCAAGCCCTTTAGCATGGAAGAACTGATTTTCCGTATCGAAGCCATCCTTCGCCGCGTTTCAAGCGATGTGCAAAGCAGCGATCAAACCATCTTCCAGATTGGCAAATTTACCTTTGATACAAGGAAACAATTGTTGACAATCGACGAAACCGAAGTAAAACTCACGACCAAGGAATCGGAATTGCTCCGTCTGTTGGCCAGCAACACCAACAAGGTACTTGAACGCAATTATGCCCTCAAGGCCATCTGGGTCGACGACAATTACTTCAATGCCCGCAGCATGGATGTGTACATCACCAAGCTTCGCAAACACCTGAAGGATGATCCTTCGGTCGAAATCATCAATGTACACGGCAAAGGCTATAAGCTCATTGTATAAAATAAAACAAAACCGGCGATCCAAAATGGAAGCCGGTTTTTTTATTTACTTCTGATCTGCTAAAATTTTGCATCGTGCGATCAGCATGCCATTTTATTCTGCTATTTCTTTGCAATTACCCAAACGGCATGAACAATACCTGGCAGGTAACCCAACAAGGTCAACAACAGATTGAGCCAAAAATGCTTCCCAATTCCAACCTGAAGAAATACACCCAGCGGTGGCAAAATAATCGCAATAATAATTCTTAAAAAATCAGCCATAATTCCAGATTTTATGTTAGATCACCCAAGTTAGGTTTTTTTTATTATAAACCGAATACTATAAACAAGTGATATGATCTTCAGAACAGTTAATGATGAACGATCACTTCAACATTGGCTATACCGAACGGTCGTTGGCCAGGGTTCCACAAATACAAACTCAAAGTATTCAGTGAATCAGCAAATTGTGCTTCAGGAATCATATGGCGTAAACTGGTGCCTTCATCATCAGCCTGTAGTTCATGTGCAGTCCAGTAAACCGTGCTGTCGTTTTCATTCTTCAGCTGTAACACCAGTTTCACCCCGTTTTTATCGCCCTTACTATCAAGTTGAATATCAGCCGTGAGTTCACTTCGCCCCACTTTTACGGGCTGTAACAGATTGAAATATTCCTGATTGATCGCTAAAATACTGTCGATCTTCACACTGGCAATTAGCTCGTGGCCGATGGCATCGCAATACAAGCCGGCCGGTAACAGCTTGTTCTCACTGCACACATAATGGTTGGTATGCTTAAAAATATCCAGCTTTTCCTTCAGCAAAGCCTTTACTTCATTATTTCGTGACAGGCTAAGATGCAACTGTTCATCCACCTGATACAACTTACCTTCAGTCAGAAAATAGTCATTGCAATACAACTCTTCCATCTTCCGCTCCCCGTTCATAAAAGCAAAGCAGCGTTCTGTTGCATGTTCGTCCTCGTCGAGTTTCCCTCCCAATGCTGTGCTGAATTCAGGCAAAGCATCAACATAAGGACTGACCAGATCCAGCAGCGACTCGTACAAATCGAGATGACTTACCGGCTGATGAAAGGTTGCATGTTGCCTGAGTCCTTCTCCATAAATGAGCAGGGGAACATGGTATTTCTTTAAACGATTGTCAAGCGGCACTTCGCTCATGGGATGATCGCCGGTGATCACAAATACCGTTTCTTCAAAACCCCGGAGCTGCTTCAACGAATCAACAAAGGCATGCAAGGCATCATCGACAAACAACAACGATTGCAAATAGGACTGGTACCTTTTCAGAAAAGCCCGGTCGGCTTTGTCTTCCACTTCCTTCAGCAGGGAAGCATAACGTTGGTCATACAGCTCCCGATCAGGGATGCTAAACGGGGAATGACTGCTGCCGGTAAAATAGCAAATAAAATGCGATGCCTCCGGCAAGGTATCGATGACCTGCAAGGACTGATCGAATAGGTCCCTGTCGTTGTAGCCCCAAAAGAACTGATCATCGCCTGTCACAATCCTTTCATACTGAGATGAAAAATTGCTTTTATCGAATACCAGATCGGCCTGATTATATCGAAAGAAACGGTCTTTTTTATGGAACCAGGCCCCTTGTCCGTAAAAAAACGAAGTATGATAATCTACTGCATTCAGCACCGATATCAGACTCAAATGTCGCGGCAGTTCATCGGCCAGGGTAAAACCGTTCTTGCCGTAAGGCAAACTTCCGCAGAGCGACGGAACGGCGGCAAAAGATCGTTCACCCAGGGTGAAACAACAATCCCAGTACAAGCTTTCATCTTTTAAACTGCTCAAAAAGGGCATCAGTTCTACCCCATGATAAGCATGAATGAAATCGTCGCCCAGGCCTTCAACGATGAGCAGAACAAGGTTGGGAGTCTTGCTGAAAGCACGAAACTCCGATCGGGGAAAATCGGAAACAGTTCGCTTGTGTAGTAGCGGATATTCGGGATCGAGGTAGCTATTACTTCGATTGAGTAGCTGAAAGTCAAGGGCGTCACTTTCAGTGTACACTCTGGCTGCCTCATCCTTTGTAGTAAAATAGGTAAAACTTTCGCGGTAGAAATGAAGCGACTTGTTAATGCTAAAGCGATTCATCCGGTGCAGTCCGCTCAATTGAAAGGCCAGAAACAACACTACAGGCAATGCAAAATAAAACCTGATGAAGCCGAAAATTCTTTTCTTACGAAAAGGAAAAAACCGTCCTGCCAGATACACCACAAGCAGGAGCAAAAGGAAAAGAACAACAATTCTGAAATAATGTCCATCGGTGGTTTTAAGCGTAAAGTAAATCTCCTTCAGCGGATACTGGTAAACAAAAGCATCGGGCAAGTCGAGCTGATAACTAAAGTAAAGCAAGGCCAAAAGATGCAGCAAGCCTGCCAGAACAACGAATACAACGAAAGTAGTATTTGCCGCTTTGCTACTCTTTTGCTGTAAAAAGAAATAAACTGGATACAGCACAAGCAAGAGGGTGCTCGTTGCTGCCAGATCGTAAATCAGTCCCAGCGTTTCGAAGCAGAACAGCTGCTGTTGATGTCCGAAATTAATCAACACCAGAGCCAGCTCGATGATTCTGAGCGACAGAACCATCGATGCATTGATCCATAATATTCTCAAGAATGAATTCATCAGCCCCGTAACATCTCAATTTGTTTAATTCAAATTGCTTTACTTTCTTATTTCATCGACTCCAGTTTCTTTTCAACCCGTTGCTGAAATTCAGGCATGTGTTTATTCATCATCGAAGTCATCATTTCAGTCGTTAGTTCAGGTGTTTTTTCAATCATCTTTTTACCGGTAGGCGATTCGTAAAAATCGATCATGTCCTTAATCTCCTCATGGCTGAAATGCTTGTCGTATATCTGAACCATTTCCACATCAATGAGGGTCTTACTGAGTGTTTTGGCCTCTTCGATGACGAAGTTCATAAATTCATCAAACTTTTCTTTCTCGCTTTCATCATTCATTTGTGCCCTGGCTTGTTGAGTAAGGGCCGGAACCATGTTACTCATCATTCCGTCAATCATCTTTTCACTTTGCATCAGGCTAAATAATTTTTTAAGATCTTCCGCTTTGTCCTGTGCAATTGCCCCCATGATAACAGAGAACATCAAAATGGAAACAACTAATAATTTTTTCATGGTTTAACGCTTTAATGGTTTGTAGTTGAGATATTTGAATTTTATTCAAAATAAATTATTATAAGAAAACTGGTCAATCAAGCCGATGAAATCAACTTGTATCTGTCTTTATATTTCAGTCCGGACAGAAACATTGTAATACATCCAGATAATTCTATGTGTAAAAAACACAGAACAAGATATAATAATTATGAAAAGCAAGCACTATAGGACTGCAGTTTTTGTGAATAAATTCATTGTTGTCCGGTAAAAATATCTACAATTGGGCTAAAGCCCGCGTCATTAGGGATTCTCAATAGCCCCGGGCTTAAGCCCGGGGTTATTGATCGGATCTTCGAATCGGGGCTTTAGCCCAACCTGGCAATCAGGGTTTTAGTCAAATATCCCAATATGTTTTTATGATTTAGAACTTTTACCGGACACTACTGTAAAGAAATTGATAAAAGGTTAAAAACCCTAGCCCGTGGTACCCATGGCATTGGCAATGGCATTCACACTTTGAAGCAGGGAAGGAAGCAGGCGCTCCGCCTTTTTTACATCGCCGTCGGTTTGTGCCCGGCGCCAGGCACGCAAAAGGGAAATCTGAGCCTTGTGCAGCGGCAGCAGGGCATCGGCCCTGAGCATGGTACTGTAGTAATGGTTTTTACGCCGTTCGGCCACCGGTTTTTCCAAAAGCTCCAACATCATCTTTCTCGAAAGCGCCAGTTCTTCGAGTATCCTGCCTGAAATTTCAGTACGTACCCCGTCGTCATCAACAAGGGTGCTGTATAGCTCGATGAGTGCTTCGTCGGTGGCCGCCAGACCGGTATCGACATTGGTAAACACATAACGGGTAAAACGATGTTCGCGTACCAGCTTCTTCAGGCTGGCATACAGTCCGGGTTCGCTCTTTTTCATCTCGCTGAGGGTTGTTCCCACACCGTACCATCCCGAGATGAGCATCCTCGACTGCGTCCAGCTAAATACCCAGGGAATGGCCCTTAAATCGGCCAGACTGCGCTTGCCTGTTCTGCGTGCCGGCCTTGATCCTATTTTGCTCGCTTCGATGGCATCGATGGGCGTGGCCTGTTCATAGAATTTAATGAAGGAAGGATGACTGGTCAGTTCATTGTACACCTGCTGACTCTTGCCGGCCATGTACTCAAACACTTCGGTATGCGGCTCTTCTCCCTGCTGAAGAATGCGTTTGTTCAGCAGACTGCGGTGCAGCGTTCCGGCAATCAGCAATTCAAGGTTGTGCGATGCATTCACCTTGTTGGCATATTTTCGCTCGATGGTTTCGCCCTGTTCGGTCACCCTGATCAAGCCGGCCAGCGAATGGTCGGGCAAGGCTTTCAGGAACCAGTGGGTTGGACCGGCCCCGCGACTGATCGTTCCTCCCTTACCATGAAAGAAACGAATATTCACACCATGTTTACGGCCCACTTCGGCCAAACGCTGCTGTGCCCGGTAGAGGTGCCAGGCGCTGGCAATAATTCCTCCATCCTTGTTGCTGTCGCTGTAGCCGATCATCACTTCCTGAACAGGCTCGCTGAGCTGTTTCGCTTCCTGCATGTAAGCCAGACTGCGCTGAGTCAGCGGATGACTCAGAAAATGGTCCAGCACTTCGGGACTCTGCTCCAGGTCTTCGATGGTTTCAAAGAGAGGAACTACCGGCAAGGGGCACAGGGGCCCTTCTTTTGAAAAGAGCGACAAGCCGGCTTCCCGCACCAGCAGGTAAACAGTAAACAAATCGAACTCATTGCGCGTCATACTTACAATGAGCGAGCCCAGCGCCTTTTCACTGTAGTCGTTCATAAAGGCAGCCAGCGTCTGAAAGGTCTTTACCGCTTCCTGCGCCTTTTCAGACGAAAGAAAATCGATGCGGTTGATAAAAGGGCGATTGCTTTCAAGTTCCTTCAAAATGAAATCCTCGTAAGCGTTTCGCCCGGCGGTAATACTTTTATAGCGACCAGGCAGACTGGCTTTTATCAGCGAATGCAGCGCTTCTTCGTAGTATTTGCTGTTTTGCCTTACATCGAGGTGCGCCAGGTGAAAACCAAATACTTTTACGTGCCGTATTACCCGCCTTACATCGTACCTGCTCACCGCATCGAGATGGAAGTGCAACAAGGCATCGTCGAGCAAATACAAATCGGTCAACAGTTCTTCGGAATGTTTGTAAGATACCTGCCGGTCGAGCAGTTCAATTTCTCCGCTTGTGTGTTCAACAATGGGCAGTTTTGCCTTCAGCAACTCGACATACAGCCTGAAAGGCTCCCTTTGCGTACTGATTCCGGCAGGCAGATCTTCTTTCTTTAACTGCCGGAGCCGCTTCACAAACGGTCGTTCGAGTTCATCCTCGCTGCAATACACACTGAGTTTATCGGCCAGACCGGTAAGCAATGATTGCAGTAGTTGAAAGGAATGCAGCCTCAGCTTTCGGAGCGTAAAGGCCGTAATTTCGGGACTTACCAATGGATGGCCATCCCGGTCGCCTCCCACCCAGTTTCCGAAACTCATTCCCGGCAGGCTCTCGGGCCTGCTGATGCTTTCATCGCTGAAACCTGCATGCATCCAGGCTTGTTTCAGTTTATAATCGAGATAAGGTACTACCTGGGGGAAAACATTGCTGAAGTAATAAAGTACATTTTCAAGTTCTGATTCTACTGCGGGCTTTTCGTAGTAGATTTCATCGATAAACCACAACTTGTGCATCACCTGCTTAATGGAATGCCTGATCTCCTCCTGTTCGAATGAAGTGTACATTTTGTTTTCGCGCTTAACCAGCAGGAGGTACAGTTCGCGATAAAGCTTTAATACAACGGGGCGTTTTGCCTGGGTAGGATGCGCAGTTAAAACTGGTTCAACCGTAATTTTTGCTAATTCAGCAGCAATGCTTTGCTCGTCGAAACCCTTGCTTTTCAAATCCTTTAAAACATCGCTCCACAATCCGGTAATGCTTTCCTGTCCCTGTTGTTCTTCCTTTTTTCTTCGCCCCTGAACAGCACCATTTACTTCCGACAGGTTAAGCAATTGAAAGCAGACAGAATACAAATGCAACAATTTATCGTGCCCCGGAAAATTAAAGTCAGTGGTCGAACTTGTTATCCAGGGAATACTGGCTGCCAATTCGGTTTCGTTGTTTTCGATGAGCACTTCTTCAAAACAATGAAGTAAAAATTCAAGATCTTCGTAGGGCTTCCCAAGTAATTGTTTGATCCCCGAAAGGCTATGCTGCTTAGTCATAAATAAACTTTCAAATGTTATACCGTCAAAACACAGACTGTGGCTGTAGTTGAAATAGTTAACAGAAAGTATTGCTGAAATGTTTTTCTTCGCCCGGGATATGTGCTTCACAGCGGATTGCACTTGTTTAAGAAAAACAGCCTGTACATTCATTAACAACAGCCTGGTTCTTAGTTATCGACGGAATCATTCACTGCAAAGCAAATGCAAGCGGCACTACTTCTTGTAAAGTAGATAAAAATTGGTAATAAATTCCCAGTTGTACATTTTGGAGTTTTTTTCAAGCAGGCGCAGTGCGCTGGCCGACAAATCGGGAATTTCGGGATAATACTTTACAAGCATGGCCTTGGCCTGTGCATGAACACGGTCGATGAATTCGGGATCCTGATCTTCTTCAGCTTTCTTTACAATCAGGCGGGTCATCACCTTCACTTCTTCTGCCAATTGCTTAGGCGAATAGCTTTCATCCTTTGACTGTATCGCCTCGATGGCACTTAACATTTCACGTGCATACAACAGAAGATCTTTTTCGAGCGCTTCCTTACCAATCATTTCGGGATAATACAGGCCAACAACGCTTCGCACCTGGTCGACAAACTCATCACAAAAGCTGCTGAAAAATTTATTGGTTTTAAAAACCCCGTTGAAAATACGGTCCCAATCCTTGTGCTTGTCATAATTTTCCATAAAGCGGCTTTTGAAATACAACAAATAAAGCATTTAAAAGATCATTGAAAGTGAGCGCGTCGAAAGGTAAAAGCAGAAAACATTGGCTCTTTTCATCGGATAATTGAAGAAACCGTTGAACAAAATATAATTTTCTTGCAGCAATATCTATTTTTTGGTTGCTGGTTTGCTCGTTGTTGCGGATAGTGGACTGCTAACTTGCTTCGCCACGGCTTACTCAGGAACTTAGGAACTCAGGAACTCAAAAAACCACAATAGAAACAATAGGAAACGGAAAATAGATGGAAGATGGTAATGGATAGTTGATAATTAATTGAAAACCCGTCGCACTGACCCTTTGTTTCATGCTCCCTGCTCCTTTGCGCCTTTGCCCTCTGCTCTCTGCCCTAATCCAGCTTCAGCACCGCTAAAAATGCTTTTTGAGGTACTTCAACATTACCTACTTGTTTCATCCGTTTTTTACCTGCCTTTTGTTTTTCGAGCAACTTGCGTTTACGGGTAATGTCGCCACCATAACATTTGGCTGTAACATCTTTTCGTACGGCTTTTACGGTTTCGCGGGCAATAATTTTAGCTCCGACAGCGGCCTGAATGGCCACATCGAACTGTTGGCGGGGAATCAGTTCCTTTAGTTTTTCGCACATGCGACGCCCAAACGACTGGGCATTATCGAAGTGAATCAGCGACGAAAGTGCATCGACCGGCTCGCCGTTTAGCAAAATGTCGAGCTTTACCAGCTTGGCTGCACGATGGTCAACCACATGATAATCGAACGAGGCATATCCTTTCGAAATGCTTTTCAACTTGTCGTAGAAATCGAAAACGATTTCGGCCAGCGGCATGTCGAAAGTGAGTTCAACCCGGTCGGTACTCAGGTAATCCTGCCTGATAAGAATGCCCCTTTTGCCAAGACAAAGCGTCATGATGGGTCCTGTATATTCCGACTGCGAAATGATCTGTGCCCTGATATAAGGCTCTTCGATCACATCAACCGCCAGACTGTCGGGCATGCCCGAAGGATTGTAAATGGTGTAATCTTCGCCTTTTTTTGTATGTACAATGTACTCAACGTTGGGTACGGTAGTAATGACATTCATGTCGAACTCCCTGTCGAGCCTTTCCTGAATGATTTCCATGTGCAGGAGTCCGAGGAACCCGCAGCGAAAGCCAAAGCCCAGTGCCGCTGACGATTCGGGCTGATAGGTGAGTGAGGCATCGTTGAGCTGCAATTTTTCCATGGCAGCACGCAGGTCTTCGTAATCATCGCTGTCGATGGGATATACCCCGGCAAACACCATGGGCTTCACTTCCTGGAAACCTTCGATGCGCTTTTTGCATCCGTCCTTTAAATGAGTAATCGTATCTCCCACTTTTACTTCGCGGGCTGTTTTGATACCGGAGATAATGTAACCCACGTCGCCGGTCTTCAATTCCTTTCGTTCTTCCATTCCCAGGCGAAGCACCCCTACCTCGTCGGCATTGTACTCGCGGTTGGTGGCAAAGAACTTTACTTTGTCACCCTTTTTGATGGAGCCGTTAACAATTTTAATATTGGCAATAACCCCTCTGAATGAATTAAATACCGAATCGAAAACCAGGGCCTGCAAAGGTGCATCGGGGTCACCTACCGGTGCAGGAACATCCCTGATGATCCGCTCAAGAATTGCTTCAACGCCCTCGCCTGTTTTCCCGCTGGCGCGAATAATGTCTTCCCGCTTGCAACCAATCAGTTCTATGATTTGATCTTCCACCACCTCGGGCATGGCATTGGGCAAATCCATTTTATTCAATATGGGGATGATCTCGAGATCGTGCTCGATGGCCAGATACAGGTTCGAAATGGTTTGAGCCTGAATGCCCTGGGTTGAATCGATGATGAGCAGGGCCCCTTCGCAGGCTGCAATCGAGCGGGATACTTCGTACGAAAAGTCGACATGCCCCGGAGTATCAATCAGGTTCAGAACATACTTTTCATCATTAAAAAGATAATCCATCTGGATGGCATGACTTTTAATGGTAATCCCACGTTCCTTTTCAAGTTCCATGTCATCGAGTACCTGCTCCTTCATGTCGCGTTCGCTTACCGTGCCGGTAAACTGTAATAACCTGTCGGCCAGGGTGCTCTTTCCGTGATCGATGTGTGCAATGATGCAAAAGTTGCGTATGTTCTTCATTTACTTCCTTATTTAGTTTACCTTTCTGCTTTTCATGGCAAAAAGATCAACGGCATGCTAAGTGTCTCTCGTCTGTTCAATACAAGGCTAAACACCTGATATTCGGTCTTGTTAATCTGCCGCTTTCATTTCGGCAAAGATAAGCGAATTTTTGAATCGCGAAAGCCGTAGAGCAAGGCTGTCCTACGATTTTAAACAAACATATAAGGTGCTTGTTTACGAGGCATCAAAAAGAAAGCTGGTGTTTTATTTTTAGCAGCTAAGCTGCTCATTCACCGGAAAAAGCCCTTTGATCAATAAAATCCCTGTCTGCCTGATGTTTTTTTGAAACATCGCTATGTTATTTGCTTTTACAGTTATATTTTTGGTGCCGAAAACAAGATCGAATTAACACATTAAACTTTTCCGCCGGGCGGTAACTGTACCTGCTATTTAATGCAGCAACAGTCAAGTTTAAATAACAACAACTATATGGGAAGAGCATTTGAATATCGCAGAGCAGCAAAAGAGAAGAGATGGGACAAAATGTCGAGAATATTTCCAAAACTGGGTAAAGCCATCACCGTGGCAGCCAAAGCCGGAGGTGAGGACCCCGATTTGAACCCTGCGCTTCGCACCGCCATCCAGAATGCCAAAGCTCAAAATATGCCCAAGGCCAACATCGATGCCGCCATTAAAAGAGCAGCAGGCAAAGATGCCGAAAACTTTATTGAAGAGCTGTATGAAGGAAAGGGCCCTTTTGGAACCATGTTCATGGTGGAATGCATGACCGACAACCACACCCGCACGGTGGCCAACATGAAATGGATGTTCAACAAGTGGGGCACCGGTTTGGTTCCATCGGGATCAATGGAATTCATGTTCTCACGAAAGGCAGTGGTTGAATTTCCTAAACCTGAGGGAAAAGACATCGAAGAACTCGAAATGGAACTCATCGACGGCGGGCTCGAAGAGCTGGTCGAAAACGATGGTGTGCTTTATGCTTATGCCGATTTTACCGATTTTGGATCAATCACCAAAGCAGTTGAAGACCTTGGAATTGAAATCACCAAGGCCAACCTTCAGCGCATCCCCAACGACACCGTTGAGCTCACCGAAGAACAAATGGAAGAAGTAGATAAACTCCTCGACAAAATTGAAGAGGACGACGATGTGCAGCAGGTATTTACGAATATTGCCTAGCGGGTAAAAAATTATTTGACAGAAATAAGCAGAAGGTGGCCGGCAGGTCACCTTTTTTATTTCACATCGGACGGAACCCGATGCCATGATTCCACCGGAATTCATTATTTTAGTTCCGTTAAATCAGCGTGTATTCAATTCATAAACCAAAAAAATGGAACTTTCATCACTGCTCGAAATCAACCCTGTAATACTGGCACTGTTTGCCACCCTGTTTACCTGGGGACTCACAGCCCTTGGGGCATCGATGGTGTTCTTCTTTAAAAAAATCAACCAGAAGGTACTCAACTCCATGCTTGGTTTTGCTGCCGGAGTAATGATTGCTGCCAGTTTTTGGTCGCTGCTTAAACCAGCCATTGAAATGGCCGAAAGCAATGGTGATATTTCGTGGATTCCTGCAGTCGTCGGTTTTTTGATGGGAGGTGCCTTTCTATATCTGGCCGACAGGATTCTTCCCCACCTCCACCTTGGTCTTTCGGTCGATAAGGCCGAAGGAATCAAAACATCGTGGCAACGCAGTGTTTTGCTGGTTTTGGCCATCACGCTGCACAACATTCCCGAAGGACTGGCCGTAGGAGTAGCCTTTGGAGCCCTGGCACACAATCCCGATGCGGGCATGCTAGCCGGAGCGGTTGCCCTTGCTCTGGGTATTGGACTGCAAAATTTTCCCGAAGGTGCAGCAGTTTCCATTCCCTTGCGCCGTGAAGGGCTGTCGCGTCGTAAAGCTTTTGCCTATGGACAACTTTCAGGAATTGTAGAACCCATTGCCGGAGTAGCCGGTGCCTTTTTGGTGCTCACCATCACCCCCATTCTACCGTATGCGCTATCGTTTGCCGCCGGGGCCATGATTTTTGTGGTGGTTGAAGAACTCATCCCCGAATCGCAAACCGGCCACGAAACCGACCTTTCAACCATTGGTGCAATGATTGGCTTTGCCACCATGATGACGCTCGATGTGGCACTGGGATAGCAACATTGCTGCGCTATAGAATAAGAATACCACTTTTTATTGCCTTATTACAAACTCCCGTAAATCGGATTTCAGCAGATAATCAATCTCGGCATAGTTGTCGGCTTCCGACTCGGCAAAAACAAAACCAAACAAGGGGAAACGGGCAGGATCAAGCGGACGGACCTCAAGCGGCTTACTTAAACGGGCGGTCAGTTTTTGATAGTCGAAAGCCTTGATTTCATTTGTCTTCATCCCGGTTGAGTTATTCAACACCAATAAACTATACAGCTTGTCGTGCCGGTTCTTGAAAACCTCCTCCCAATCGGGACGCTGTTCATTAAAGAAGTATTCATACGAGTTGAAACCATAGGAAAACCAGGTACAATCGGCTGTTGTACAAAAACCGCCAAAGCGCAGGGGATTCACCTCAATGGGTTGAATGTGTCCTTCATCATCCACTCGTACTTCGACATGCAGCGGAAAATTTTTCAGGCCGGCTTTTTCACCCACTTTCTGAAGCCACTGCGTAAAGCTGTCAAGCCGGCTTCGAACGATCTGCTCCGAGCTAAGATAAACCCGGTCGCTTACATCATCGCCCGACGAGAAGGGATGGTGATAAATATTCAAAATGACCGCCTCACCCTGGCTGTCATAATAGGCATCGAAAGCATATTCGTCGCCCTGAATCAATTCTTCGGCAATGAAAGTAGCATGATCAAACACTTCGACCGGAAAGATGGCTTTGACCGCTTCCAATTCTTCCCGGATTGCTTTCACCACAGTCGGCCATTCGTCATGATGATGCACCAAATACACCCCCATGCTGAAAAAACCAACAGCAGGTTTGATGATGAATGAAGGAGGAAACGAAGCGATATCGGCAGTCTCCAGATCGTCGTACCCTATTTCACTGAAAAAATAAGCAGGATGCCATTGTTTCATAAATTCTCTGAAACGAAGCTTGTTTTTAAACAGATTGATCTGCCGTGGCAAATCGGAAAAGCTTAGATTCCCGGCAATCCAGCCAAGCGAATTTTCAGAATTGGTGAACAGCTTTTGCCCGCTGTTTTCTTTGAACCGACGCACTACCTCAGTCTGATCGAGCGAAACCACATCCCTTCCCTCAAAAAGCGATACGGTATTTTCCGTTTTTATTACTTCAAAACGATTTCTTACAATGGTTTCCTTTAGAAAATCAGAAACGTAGGGCAATTCGGCAATGATCATAGCTAGCGTCTTTTTGATTTGTTTAAACCTGCTCCAAAGATAATTTTTCACCCGCTAAACGAAATGCTGAAATGAAAAAAGTGCTGGCCATCGATCTCCTTTTTGGCTGAATTCTCTTTACCCTTTCAGGATGGTTTTTCATCAATTTTGATACTTTTGCTCATTCTTATGTATATAAAGTAGCAAATGGAGCTTTCAATAAAAACCCTCTTTATTTTCGCCCTTGGCTTTTTCTCACAGGTTTTGTTTTTTGCCCGTACCATTGTGCAGTGGATCAAATCAGAAAAAGCAGGGAAAATACTTTCGCCGGTACTTTTCTGGCAAATTAGCCTGATCGCTTCCATCATTATGCTCATTTATGGCATTTTGCGTAAAGACTTTGCCATTATTCTTGGCCAGCTGATCACCTTCTTCATTTACATTCGCAACCTGCAATTGCAGCACGCCTGGAAAAAAATTCCTTTCTACTTTAGATTTTTTTCGCTGGCCATGCCGTTCGTTTGTCTTGGATGGACTGCTTTTTCGGGCAACTACAGCATGCAGCATTTTTTTAAAAACGAGGAAATTGCCCCCTGGCTGTTTGTTTTTGGCATTGCAGCCCAAATTATTTTTACCTTTCGCTTTGTTTACCAATGGCTGGTTTCCGAACGCAAAAAACTTTCGGCACTTCCGCCGGGCTTCTGGTACATCAGCCTTACCGGCTCTTTGCTCATTTTCACTTATGCCCTGTTCAGGCGCGACCCGGTTTTGCTGCTTGGGCACATGGGGGGCATGATCATGTACCTGCGCAACCTGATGTTGCATTATACCGGCAAAGGACTGTTCGATTTGCTTCCGTTTGACCTTGGGGTGGTGAAAAAATTTACTGTTAAAAAGAAGTCCAAGCGAAATAAATAAACGCCTTAAAAATGAAACAAAAGAAAATACTACTCACCGGATGCGCAGGCTTTATCGGCTCCCATTTAAGCGAAAAACTGTTGGGCATGAATTATCAGCTGACAGGAATCGATAACTTTGATCCCTTTTATCCTGCTTCAATCAAACTGGCCAATATGGCATCCTTTAAGGATCATCCCAACTTTCGTTTCATTGAAGCCGACCTGGCCGATGCTGAAAAACTTAAACAACTTTTTCCCGAAGGAATCGACCTGGTCGTTCATTTGGCAGGGAAAGCAGGGGTGCGCCCCTCCATTGAGGATCCGGCCGGCTATATCAGGGCCAACATTACAGCCACGCAAAATGTGCTGGAAATGATGAAGCTCCATGGGGTTTCCAGAATGGCTTTTGCTTCTTCATCGTCGGTTTACGGCAACACCAAAACAACGCCGTTTAGTGAAGCGATGGATGTTTCGAATCCCATCTCGCCTTATGCCGCCACGAAGAAAGCCTGCGAACTGATCAATTACACCGCACACTACCTTCATCATTTCAGCATTGTCAACATGCGTTTCTTCACCGTTTTTGGTCCCCGCCAGCGCCCCGATCTGGCCATTCACAAATTTACCCGACTGATTCGCTCGGGAGCACCGGTCACCATGTTTGGCGATGGCTCAACGGCCCGCGACTACACCTACATCGACGACACCATTCAGGGCATACTGGGTGCCATCGACTACCTTTTTGCCAATGAAGATGTATATGAAACCGTAAACCTGGGCAATAATCAACCGGTTTTATTGCGCGATATGATTGCCTCGATATACAAGGCCACCGGCGAGCGGCCAAACATTGAACACCTGCCCATGCAGCCGGGCGATGTTGAAATCACCTATGCCGATATCACCCGGGCCAAACAGCTTTTCGACTATGAACCCCAGCACGATTTTGATGAAGGGATCAAAGCTTTTGTAAGCTGGTACGATGCCGGTAATGAAAAACCAACGAACCTTTAGTAGCTGTTACTTAAACCGAAAAGCAGCTATAGAAAGCAAAATAGGGAGCATCGCTGCCCCCTCATCTTTGTATTTGTTATGTTTATTGTTCCATCCAGTCACCGTTTTCACGGATGATTCTTTCCAGCTCAACAACTGCTTCGTCATGTGGAATGTGGCGCTTCAGCACTTTTTGTCCTTTGTACAAATTGACCTTGCCACGGCCTGAACCTACAAAGCCATAATCGGCATCGCCCATTTCGCCCGGCCCGTTGACCACACAACCCATAATACCAATTTTCAGGTGTTTGAGATGTGCAAAGTGCTCTTTAATCTCACGGGTTGTTTTGTGCAAATCGAACTCGGTACGGCCACATCCGGGACAGGAGATGAATTCTGACTCAGAAATGCGCATTCGCGTAGCCTGTAGCAGGTAGAAGCTTGTATTCTTCAGGTCGGAATAAAAAATATCGTCATTCTCGTTGGTAATCAGCACCCCATCGCCATAACCGTCGATAAAGAGTCCGCCAAGGTCGGTGGCTACTTTCAACTGTAAATCCTGCAGGTTATGTTCGTTGTAGTTGGCCCAAAGCACTACCGATAGCCGGCATATAATCGATTCGAGCAACATAAAAAAGGCCCGCATGTCGGCATAGCGGTTGGCATTTTCCGACTCAAGTAAAATGACGGCTTTTCGTTCGGCCTTCAGTTTGGTTACAATCTCGGGGTTATCCTTGCGAAAAGCTACAAACTCCTTGCGGCTGCAGCGAATAAAGCGGTGCGTACTCTGATAGATATCGTTGTACAGATAATCTTCGAGTGTAAGGATGGGAAATTTTCGTCCCTTGCGGTTAAGCACCGATTTTCCGTCAAAATAGTAGTCGGGTTCGGTACGTCCGTTCAGGTTCGAAACTTCGAGTATGCTGTTTTCATTTAGCGAAGCAATTACAATGGGCAAGCGGCGGTTTCCGATTTTACGCACCGGACGACCGTAACGACGTTCGTACTCAAAGGGATTGATTTGTGCAAAAACGGGTGCTTCGATCTTTTCATGTCCTTTTCGGGCTTCGACCACCTTAATCAGCTTACGTCCGTAAGGAATTTCGTTTTCGGGCGCTTCTGTCAGCGACACCCTGATGGTATCTCCAATTCCGTCGATGAGCAGCGTACCAATTCCAACGGCCGATCGAATCCGTCCGTCGTGTCCTTCACCTGCTTCGGTGACACCAATATGGAAAGGATATTTCATGTCCTCGAGCCGCATTTTGTAGTTCATCAACCTGACGGTGTAAACCAAAATGCGCACATTCCACGACTTAATCGAGATGACAATTTTATTCAGCCCGTGCTTCTTAAAGATGCGCAGGTATTCCATTACCGACTCCACAATTCCGGCCGGGGTATCGCCATAGCGGCTCATGATCCGATCGGAAAGTGAACCATGGTTGGCTCCGATCCTTACAGCTGTATTATTTTCTTTACAGGTATTGATAAAAGGAAGTAAAGCCTTTTCCAGCTTGTTCAGTTCGGCCCGGTATTCCTCGTCGGTATAAATATAATGGTGAAACTGGGCACGTTTATCGTAAAAATTACCCGGATTGATCCGGACTTTAGATACGTAATGTGCAGCAATTTCGGCTACTTTAGGATTAAAGTGAACATCGGCAACAATGGGTGTCTTATAGCCCAGGCCCCTTATCTGTTCTTTTATGAACTTCAGATTGTGGGCATCTTTGGTCGATTTTACAGCAATACGAACATAGTCGGCACCGGCCTTCACAATTTTAATAAATTGCTCAACGGTTGCCGCCGTGTCCATGGTGTCGGTATCGGTCATCGATTGTAACCTGATCGGGTTGGAAGCACCCATGGGGACTCCACCGATATCGACCTCCACGGTTTTCTCTCTCCGGTACTCTGTAAGGCTTTTACAATAATTGAAGTTCTTATCCTTCATAAAATATCCCCGCTTTATTGAACCAGCAAATTTAAAACTTTAGTAACAAAAAAGAAAACATCGGCTTTACAAATAAACTGACGAAATTTGGCTCAAAAATAATGTATTTTCAGGCAATTAAATCGATTTGCCATCTTGCTTTTTAGAAATCATCCGATGATCGGGCACCGAAATACGAAAAAGAGACCCCTCTCCCTCTTTGGGCAGATAGGTAATCTCACCTCCCAGCAGTGTTGCAAGTCCTTTGCAAAGATTCAGATCGAGCCCCGAGCCGGCTACTTTTCTCGATTTTGATACCTCTTCTACTGTAAAACGATCAAAAAGATTGTGACGGATGGCTTCGGGGATTCCAATTCCTGTATCTTCTACCGTGAACACAATACAGCGGCCCTGATGTTCGTAATGTAGTTTGATCCATCCTTCCTTGGTAAATTTGATGGCATTATCAATCAGTTTACTCAGGATGCGCTCTATCACTGCGGGCGATGATTCAACAATCAGTTCTTCACTAATCAGATTCTCGAGAAAAAGCTGAAGGTTTTTGGCTTCGGCTTCCTGCTTGTATTTCACGAACAACTCATACAACAGATCATTCAAATCGAAAGCCTCGGGATAAACCTTGTATTTTCCGGAAACAATGCGGGCCAGATCGAAAACATCGTTTAGAATTGAAAGCAGCATTTGGCTACTTTCGGTAATAACACCTGCATGAGCCTTGCATTCATCGTTTAACGAATTATTTTGCATCAGCATTTCGGAAAAACCCCAAATACCATTCAGGGGTGTTCGAATTTCATGACTTAAATTGGCAAATATGACCTTTATAAGATGATCTTTTTGAGCCAGTTCTGCTTTTAACTCTTCATTTTGTTTTCGAAATTTCTCAAGCTCTTTTGCATTGTTCATCTCAGCTTTCCCTTAATTATTGCTAAACCGGTGATTAAGCGCTGTAAGTTAAAATAATCGCTTACAGTTTCAAAGTCTTTCGTTGCGTGTTCAATAAAAAAAAGCGGGCCCGGGTCCCGCTTTCTTCTATTTTACTATTTGTTAGAAGTTTAAACGTTTCATGTGTCGTTCAAAAATATTCTCAAACACCTGCTTCTCGATATTGCTTTCAAATTTTTCAAGTGCCTGGTAAAAAGTTGCTCCTTTTTGAGCTGCTACTTTATAGCCAACGTGAACAAGCTGTCGTAAGTCGGGATTAAAGTCAGCACAGCTTTGATCATGAATCAGTGCATTTCCTAATTGTTCTCCACTCCATTTGGCAACCAGATCGGCCGAAGGCAGGTTGGCCAATTTGATATCGATTACCGAAGCATAAGGAGCTGTCAGCTCTTCCATTTTCTTGTAAGCAGTGGCATACACCTCTTTGGCCAGTTCAAGACCTTCGCCCCCCGAAAGTGCGAGGCCTGCAATTTCTTCGAGCCAGGTAGTACCTGCCGTTTTGATATGAATGCCGGTATCGTGTTTACGAACCAAACGACCAATTACAGGATAGATGGCAAATTTATCGCTTCCCGAGTGTACACTCAGTTTAAGGTTGTCGGGTAGTCCGAATTCACTGATGGCATGTTTAATCACCAGCAGGTCCTGCTCAAATTCCTTTTCAAACTGATTCACGTCGCCCACATAGTCAACACCCTTGTTGAAACGTCCTGAAAAGCGGGGCGCAATGGTTTGCGCAGGCACTTTGTAAGTTGCCAGTAATTTCAGAATAAAGAACAGATCGAGTGGCGATTGTGGTGTATCGGTCTCATCGCACGAAACTTCCGGCACAAAATTTCCTTCACCCTTTTTCTCCACCAGATAGCTGTATACTTTTGATGCCTCTCCCATGGCTTTCAGATAGTTTTTGGCAAAACTATGGAGCCATGCTTCACTCACCTCAAACGATTCGTCGATACCGGGAATGCTAAGCTGACCAATGTATTTCCGGTTTTCGGCAACAAAAGCGCCTAGTTCACCTTCAGCAGCCGCCTCGCCGATATAATCAGCCACATCGATGGTAAAAAAGTCACAGGGCTCAATAAAAGCGTCGACGTTTTTTAAATTGATGTGATCGGCATCGCAGAAATAATCACCGGTCCAGCCCAGTGCTTTGACAGCAGCATCGGCCTCAACACGTACTTCGGCAGGTTGCGTTCCAATGGTGGTATGCTCACGGTGCGACTTATTCCACACCGGGGTAATATCAAGATTTAATTGTTCTTTGGCTGCAATAAAAGCTTTCAATTGTGCTTTTCCCTGGTGTCCGAAACGGTCACCAACACCAAATGAATATTTTCCTATTTTTCTCATAATTATTTAGTTTAAACTATTATACTCCAAACAAACGTGGGAACCACATGCTGATTTCAGGAATGTAGGTAACCAGCAACAATGAAATAATCATTACAATGAACATCGGAATAAGTGGTTTGATCACCTTCTCGATCCTCACATTGGCCACACTGCATCCGATAAACAAGACCGATCCAACCGGTGGAGTACACAAACCCACACTCAGGTTCAACACCATGATGATTCCGAAATGGACCGGGTCGAGTCCCAGGTTGGTTACAATGGGTAAGAATATCGGGGTAAAAATCAGCACGGCTGGTGTCATATCCATAAATACACCAACGACCAGCAGGATAAGGTTAATCACCAGCAATATTACAAACTTGCTGTCGCTTAAGCCCAGTAAGGCTTCGCTCACATTTTGCGGTATGTTTTCGTAGGCCATGATCCATGAAAGGCCAATACTGGCTGCAACCAGCAATAATACGATCGAGGTTGTACGCACTGAGTTCAATATCACTTTGGGCATATCTTTTAACGAAATTTCGCCATAGAGCAAAGCCAGTATGAAAGCGTACAAAACGGCAATGGCCGATGCTTCGGTTGCGGTAAAGAATCCGGCAACAATACCACCAATAACAATCACCAGTAAGAACAAACTGGGGATGGCATCCCATAGTATCTTAAAAGCACGTTTTGCACCCTTCGGACTTCGCTTTACCTTGCGTCCAAAAAGGAACAGGATGACACCAATAATTGCTGCCAAAGCCAGTTGAAACGAAAGGGGTGAAACGCCATTCAAATGATACATTCCAATACCCGCCATAATAATAACGGCAGTTACCAAAAATATTTTTAGCAAGGTAGTCGATACCGCCTTTAAACCCTTTTGCTTGTAAATGAGCATACTCATGGCCATCAGCATGATGGAAACCCCGGTAAGGATTCCGGGCAGATAACCGGCAAGGAACAATGCGGTAATGGAAGCGCCTCCACTGGCTAATGAATAGACAATAAGCACATTGCTGGGAGGAATTGACAAACCGGTTGTTGCCGAAGTGATGTTCACAGCTGCACTGAAACTTTCATCGTACCCTTCTCGCTTCATTTCACCTTTCATGATGGCGCCAATGGCCGATGCCGATGCCGCTGCTGAACCTGAGATGGCCCCGAAAAGCATGTTGGCAAAAACATTGACGAAAGCCAAACCAGCCGGCCATTTACCTACAATTACCCGGGCAAGGTTGATCAGGCGCATCGCAATGCCCCCGCTGTTCATTATGTTTCCTGCCAGAATAAAAAACGGGATGGCAAGCAGGGTAAAACTATCGAGCCCCGTCCCCATGGTGTGTGCAAAAGTTGTTAATGCCGGGATGAAATCAATACTGACCAACATGGTCAGTATACCTGCGATTCCGATACTGAAAGCAATCGGAACACCAAGCACCAGCAAAACAACAAAACTCACTACCAATATTATGATTCCAAGAAATTCCATATTTATATGATTAAATCTGTCAGGCAGATATTATTTCTTCTTTTTAATATTCTTTCTAATAATTTCATTTGAATAATATGCCATCAGCAAACCACTTATTGGCAATACCAGATAAACATATCCCAAAGGAAGTCGTAAGGCCGACGAAGCAACATCGAGCTGAAAGCGGGTAATTGAAAGCCAAAGTCCACCAACTACCAGCACCAGGACGGCAAATAACAGAATCACCAGATTGATAATAATAATCATTACACGCTGCCGTTCGGGGCTTGAGCGCTGCAACAGCAAATCGATGGCCAGATGTTCCTGCTTGCCGTGTACATAAGCAGCTCCCAACATGCCTACCCATATTAAAAGAAAGCCTGCCAGCTCATCGGTGAATGAGCTTGGAGACGCAAATACGTATCGGCTGATAACCTGCCACAGCACGTCTATTACCAGAACACTCAGGAAAATTATCACTGCATATTCCAGTATCTTGTCAATTTTTTCTCTTATTGTCATAACCTAGTCCTCAACTGCTTTAATTCGTTGAATCAAATCGTACAACTCTGGTTTCGAGCGATAGGATTCAATCATTGGTTCAACTTTTTTGGCAAACGGTGCTTTGTCGGGATAATTGATCACAACACCTGCTTCCTGTACTTTTTCCAGCGATTCTTTTTCCGATTGGGCCCACACCTTACGCTGACTGGGGACCGACTCGTCGGCTGCCTGCTGGAGCCACTTTTTTTCCTGCTCAGTCAGTTTGTTCCAAACAACGGTACTAACAATGAGTACGTCGGGAACCATGGTGTGCTCGTTCAACGAATAGTATTTACAAACTTCGTAGTGGTGCGAAGTGTACAAACTGGGAGGATTGTTTTCGGCTCCGTCGACAACACCGCTTTGCAGGGCGGTGTACAATTCACCCCACGAAATCGGGGTAGGAGATCCTCCCATGGCGCGCACCAGTCCCATTGCTGTCTGACTTTTCATCACACGCAGTTTAAGACCTTGTAAGTCGTCGGGTGTTTCAATTGGTTTATTCAGGGTATAGAAACTTCGTGCTCCTGCATCGTAGAAGCATAAACCACGAACTTTGTATTTTTCGGTGCTCAATAAAAGCTCTTTGCCAATTTCTCCGTCCAATACATTGAACGAATGCTGCCTCGAACGAAAAATATAGGGCAGTCCCAATACCTGAAAGTTATCGGTAAAACTTTCCAAAACGGCTGCCGATACCTTTGTAATGGCAAGACTTCCAATTTGCAACATTTCAACATTTTGCTGCTCAGAGCCCAACTGACCACTGGGATAGATCTCAATTTCCATTTTTCCTTCCGAAATCTCATCAAGCCGTTTGGCCATTTCAACCATCCCCTTATGTACTGGGTGGCTGGGTTCCAATCCGTGAGCCAGTTTCAAAACGGTATGTTCTTCTTGAACCTGGCAGCCCGTAAAGAAAAACAGGATCAGGGGAAGGATCAGAAGATAATTTGACAAATTTAGATTTTTAGACATTCAACTTTGCTTTTTAATTGTAATATCCGGGAACAACAAAGATCGTCATTCCCGGATTTTAAAACAGATACATAAATTGTAATTCAATTATGCATTATAAGTAGAAGAGGCAGTATCGCCTCCGCGTCCGGTCCAGTTGGTATGGAAGAATTCGCCACGGGGCTTATCGATCCGTTCGTAGGTGTGAGCTCCAAAGTAATCGCGCTGGGCCTGCAGCAGGTTGGCTGGCAAGCGCTCGCTGCGGAAACCGTCGAAATAAGCCAAAGCTGACGACAGGGCAGGTACAGGAATTCCATTGGCCACAGCAGCCTGAATAACCCTGCGCCATCCGGCCTGAGCTGCTTCAATTTTTCCTTTGAAATAATCGTCGAGCAAAAGGTTCTCGAGCCCCGGATTTTTATCAAATGCTTTCTTGATATCGCCAAGGAAGGCAGAGCGGATAATGCAACCACCGCGCCACATCAGTGCAATTCCACCGTAATTCAGGTCCCATTTGTATTCTTTTGCCGCTTCGCTCATCAGGTTGTAACCCTGGGCATACGATACCATTTTAGCACCAAGCAGTGCACTTTCAAGGTCATTGATAAACTGTTCCCTGTCACCTTCAAATTGAACGGCAGGACCATTCAGTACTTTTGACGCTTTTACACGCAGGTCTTTTTGTGATGAAAGTATCCGTGAAAAAACAGCTTCACCAATCAGGGTCAATGGAGCACCCACATCGAGGGCCGCAATTCCGGTCCATTTACCGGTTCCTTTTTGCCCTGCAGTATCAAGAATTTTTTCTACCAGAGGTGAACCATCTTCATCTTTGTATCCGAGAATATCGCGGGTAATTTCGATGAGGTAGGAATCGAGCACACCCTCATTCCAACGGGCAAACACATCATGCATTTCGTCGTGTGTCAGTCCGAGCATTTCATTCATAACCTGGTAGGCTTCGGTAATGATTTGCATGTCGCCATACTCAATTCCGTTGTGTACCATTTTCACAAAGTGGCCTGCACCATCTTGTCCAACCCAGTCGCAACAAGGACTTCCGTCTTCCACCTTGGCAGCAACCGCCTGGAAAATATCTTTAACATGTGGCCATGCAGCATCCGATCCGCCTGGCATCATCGAAGGACCTTTGAGGGCTCCTTCTTCACCGCCCGAAACGCCGGTTCCGATAAAAAGCTTTCCTTTGCTTTCAACATATTTGGTGCGGCGAATGGTATCGGGGAAATGCGAATTCCCACCATCGATAATGATGTCGCCTTCTTCAAGGTGAGGAAGAATGAGGTCGATAAAGTCATCGACCGGTTTGCCGGCTTTCACCAGCATCATCACCTTACGGGGACGTTCGAGTGAAGCACAGAGTTCCTCAATTGAATGAGCTCCGATAAAGTTTTTTCCGGCACCACGACCGTTCATAAATTTATCTACCTTATCGACAGTACGGTTAAACACTGCCACGGTAAAACCTTTGCTTTCCATGTTCAGCACCAGGTTTTCACCCATTACTGCCAAACCAATTAAACCGATATCTGCTTTTTTATTCATAATTTGTAGTTCTTATATTGCTAATGGTTTTATTTCGAATAATAACTTTTCACTATTTCGTCGAGCACTTTGCTGGTACGGGCCCCGCTGATCCCGTCACTCACGGCTTTTTCGTTCCCCTGCAAAACAGCATTGATGTGCCTGATCATTTCGAGTTGAACATGCTCGGGCCTGGGGAATTCAAATTTTTGAGTGCCTTCGGAAGTTATCAGCTCTACGGGTACAAAATCGAAGGTTGAAAAAACAATCCTTCCCTTACTTCCAATAATTTCAATTACATCCTTGTCGTTAACAGCAGCAGCGTTAAAGCACCAGCTTCCGTTTCCCACCACCCCGTTTTCAAAGGCAAAGGCCACCGAAAGTACGTCTTCGGCGGGGTACAAAGCGGCCTGATTGGCCACCACCGACACCGCCTTTTTAACCGGGCCAAAAATGAAATCAAGAAAATCGAACTGGTGCGATGCCAAATCGAAGAAGTGACCTCCACCGGCTATTTCGGGCAGGACACGCCAGGGCAGGTTGTTGCCATCTTCAAGCGGATGCTTGAAAAGCTCTACCCGCACCATGCGAAGGTCGCCAATTGCACCCGCATCGAGCAAAGCCTTCACCTTGACAAAGCCGGGCAATAAACGCCGGTAGTAGGCTACCATTACCGGTACGTTTTTTTCGGCTGCCAGCTGATTGATCCTTACACACTCCTCATAGGTCCGCGCCATTGGTTTTTCGATGTAAACCGCTTTCCCTGCTTCAATGGCCTTGATGGCATACATGGCGTGGGTCGAAGGAGGTGTGGCCACATAAATGGCATCCACTTCGGGATGCGCAATCAGCTGATCGGCATCACTGAACCAGTATGGCACCTGATGCCTTTGGGCATAGTCGGCTGCCTTTTGAGCATCACGACGCATTACCGCAGTCAGTTCAGAGCCGGGAACCTTGTTAAACGCAGGTCCGCTCTTTACTTCGGTAACATCACCGCAACCAATTATGCCCCATCTGATTCTCTTCATTGCTGCATTTTCAGTTATTCAAAACGATCTTCGTGTGCCCACAGCCCAAGCGCCGGATTTGAAATGTAAAATATTTCTTCCCCGTCGGGCAGGGTATTGAAACCGTTTTTAAGTTTTTCAGGATTGTACCGGGCAGTCATTTCATCGTAATCGGCCGTGGCAAATCCAACGCTTTCGATTTCTTCACGGCTGAGGTTGCCCTCCTGCTTTCCGGGACAATAAGTAATGTTGAAACGCCCTTCGGAAGAACCGTGAATAAGGTGAGCTGCTGCTCCCAGGTTGGCTTTCAGATCGTCGTTTTCGTCGACAGCCTTCAAGGTAGCCGGTGTTCCAAAATAACCATACTTTCGTATCAGGGTATCAATTTGCTTGTCCTCGCCAAATTCTTTCAACGCCGGAGCCAAAACAATCAGTTCACCGCCATCGGCCATGGCCATGCGGGTACGGTAAATGCTTTTGTTACCAAGCCAGGTACTTTTGAATTCAGTTGGATCGAGCCATACCACCACTTTTTTCAGCGGTTTTTTTACCATGTCGAAGTTTACTTTCAGCGACAGTTCGGCTGCTTTTTGGAAAACTTCAAAATCATCGCCGATAAAAATTCCGCGTGTGGCCAATTTTCCTTCGTCGTCGACTCCAACAACCGTTTGCACATAAACAATGGGCAAATGTTGCGCAAATTGCTCACTTGCGTAATTAAAGACCTTACGAACGGGCGTATCGGCACGGCCCATCATGCGTTCCATGCCATAGGCAGCACCAATAAAATGGCTTTTGTTGATTCCTTCGGAACCACCGGTGCCCACAAAAATATTTTTGTTGTAATTGGCCATTCCAACCACTTCGTGAGGAACTACCTGTCCGAGGGAGAGAATAAGGTCGAAACCACCCTCCTGCAATAATTTGTTGATTTGAGCCGGCCAGCTGAAATTGACTTTTCCATCCGAAACCTTTTCGATGAACTCGCCGGGAACTTCGCCCAGGGTGATTACATCGTTGCGCCAGTCGTGCACTCTGAAAAGAGAAGATGGCACCCCGGGGAACATGTGTTCAATCTGATGAGCCGTCATTGCGGTATGTGTACCTAAAGCTGGTAAAATATCGGTCAGCTTTTCGCCATAGTATTGCCAGGCAAAAGCGGTAAGTTCGCCAGCTTTCGATGGCAACCTCGTATAATCGGGAGGTATGGCCAGTACTTTATTTTTTGCTCCCAGCTTTTCGAGTGCAGCAAACAGTGCTTCTTTCAGATCGTTGTCTGTTAGTCGTGCTGTGGGAGAACCTGATTCAAAATAGATCATTATTTACAATTTTAACGTGAATGGCAAAGGTTTATTGTTTGCCAAATACTTGTTCGCGGGTGTAAACGCCGCCACCAATCATTTGCTGTTCAAAGTTTGAACGATCGACCACAAGCGGCTCAAACAAGCGGGCAGGCACATCCTTTCGTCCGTTATTGACTGATTTGTCAAATCCTTTTGCTTCACCGGTGCTTACCAAGCCTACCACCAGGTCGACAGCACCATAGGCCAAATCCTTAATGGGCTTTGAAACCGACATGGTCATTCCGTCGTTCAGCATTGAGTGCATAAATTCAAGCGTTGCATCCTGGCCGGTAATTATTACTTCACCGGGTTGGTATCCATGTTCAATCAATGCATCATAGGCACCCAGTCCAAGTGGATCGTTGCAGGCGATTACGGCATCAATCTTTTCGGGATAAAAATCGAGTATTTTATCCATCTGGTGCTTGGCATTGGTATAGGTCCAGCCTTCGACATAGGTGCGGTAAACGTAATTCATGCTAACATCGCTGCTTTCGATGGTTTTTTCGTGTCCGTTTTTCACAAACACCGCATTGGCATCGGAGGCATCGCCCCACAAAATGATGCAATTTCCATTGGGTGCATGTTTCTCAACATATTCAACCATCAATCGCCCCACCTTTTCATATTCAAACGAAACCAGATAATCTAGATCAGAGTTCTTGATCAGGCGGTCGTATGCAATAACAGGAACATCATAAGTATGTGCCTCGCGAACAATTCCCGCAGCCGTATTTTGGTTGGCCGCAACAACTATCAAGGCATCAACTCCTTCAAGCAATAGCTCGGAAGCCTGTTTTAGCTGCATATTTTCGTCACCTTCAGCATCTTTCAAAACTATGGTAGCTCCTATCTGCTCAGCTCTTTCCTTAACATAGGCAATGTCCATTTGCCAGCGCGAACTGGTGGTTGAGTGAATGAGAAAACCTATTTTCACATCCTTGCTATTTCCCAGCGGTCCGCTACATGACAACAAAAAAAGCATTACAGCAAACATCCCCAATTTCACAATTTGCTTCATCATTTCATTTTTTTCAGGTTAGTGCCTTAAATTATAAAAAAGCTGACAGAAAGTATGCGGGATCTTCAATTCTTTAAGTCCGAAATACGAAAAATGTCATCGTTCAACTTTAGCGCTTCACGCGGGCATTGCCTTCCCAGATGCTCCAAACCATTTCTTCGTCCGATGGCTGTGCATAATCGGTAAGGAAAGTTGTTGCCAGCGCACCGGTTGCCCATCCAAACTGTATCCATTTTTCAGGATTCCAGTCTTTCAGAATTCCGTAGAGCAAACCACCGACAAAACCATCCCCTCCGCCAATGCGGTCGAGCACGGTAATTTTCCGCGGTTCAATTACTTCCCACTGATTGCCGGCCAGCATGATGGCCCCCCACAAGTGTTCGTTGGTGCTTACCACTTCACGAAGTGTGGTGGCAAATACGGATGCATTGGGGAAGGTTTTTTTAACGCGGGTAATCATTTCCTTGAAGCCGTCGATCTTGCTTTTGATTCCCTTTCCTCCGGCTTCGGGGCCTTCGATACCCAGGCATAGTTGAAAATCTTCTTCATTACCAATAAGAATATCGGACACCGAAGCAATCTCGGTAAACATTTCGCGAAGTTCTTTTTCGCGTCCCTTCCAGAATGATGCACGGTAATTGAGGTCAAAGGCAATGCGGGTCCCGTATTTTTTTGCTGCACGTGCCAGCTCCAGACAAAACTGACTGGTTTCGGGCGATAAGGCGCCAATCAGGCCTGAAAGATGCACTATCTGCACTCCTTCTTCACCAAAAATTCTTTCAATATCGAAATCCTTAACATTCAGGGTGCGGCCTACTTCGCCTGCACGGTCGTTTTGAACCCGTGGTCCGCGTGAGCCATAACCGCTGTCGGCAATGTTGAACTGATGACGGTAGCCCCAGGGATCGCCCTGCTCAACTTCCGGTCCTTCGTAATCCATGTGACGGCTGCGAAGGTTGCTTTTGATAAACTGGGCTACCGGACTCCCCTTCACAAAAGTGGTTAATACTTTTACCGGCAGGCCAAGGTACGAGGCAATGCTTGCTACATTGGTTTCGGCACTGGTGGCCTGCATTTTAAACGTATCGCTGGCATGCACCGGTTGTCCGTTTACGGGAGTAATACGAACCCCCATGCTGGTAGGAACTACCAGTGAGTATTTATATTCTTTTCTAAGTTCCATATTTATTCTGTTTAGTTGTTTCTGAATGTAGGTGGAAAAAGTCATTGGCCATTAAGTCATTGGCCATTAAGTCATTAAGCATCAATAACTTTTTCCTAATGACTCAATGACTTTTTCATTGACTTAATGACTTTCTTAAACACCGCTATAGGCACTAAATCCACCATCGATGGGCACTACAATGCCGGTAACAAATTTCGACATGTCGCTCAAAAGGTAGATGGTTGTACCGATCAGTTCTTCAATTTCACCATAACGTCCCATGGGGGTTCCGTTGATAATTTTCTGCCCCCGCTCTGTTGGCTTGCCACCTTCGTCAATCAGCAGAAAACGGTTCTGATTGGTAAGGAAGAAACCCGGAGCAATGGCGTTTACACGTACGCCTGTTTTAGCAAAGTGTACTGCCAGCCACTGGGTAAAATTATTGATCGACGACTTGGCTGCCGAATAGGCCGGAATTTTGGTCAGCGGCCTGAATGCATTCATTGATGAAATGTTAAGAACACCTCCGGCACCCTGATCAATCAAATCCTGTCCAAAAACCATGGTAGGCAATATCGTTCCTTTAAAATTAAGGTTGAAAACATGGTCAAAGCCATCCATTTCAAGGTCGAAAAAATTGCTTAGTCCTTCGTCATTCCCGGGTACAATTTCTTCGGCCTGGGTGGTTGCCTTGGGCGAATTTCCACCGGCACCGTTGATCAGAAAATCGATGGTATCGACAAAGCTTAAGATTCTCTTTTTGGCACTCTCGAGCGAGCGTTTATCAAGCACATTGGCAAAAAATCCTTCAACTATCTGATCGGGAAATTTTGCTTTCAGTTCATTGGCACGTTCAATGGCACGCGCTTCGTCAACGTCGAGCAACATGACGTTCATTCCTACTTCGCAGAGGCCTTCGGCCAGGGTGCTGCATATCACGCCACCGGCTCCGGTCACCACTGCGGTTTTACCTTCTAATCCTAATAATTGATTGGCTGAAATCATTTTTTGAATGATTTTATAAGTTTATACAATTTACGATCAAAAGCTGACGGTTTTATTTGCCGGCGCTTCTGATTTGCTGAATTAGCTCAAGGGTTTCTTTCACCTTTTGAGCCAGTCCTTCAAAATCTCCGGTTTCGATGTATTCCTTTTTCATCAACTGGCTTCCCATTCCAACACAGGTAGCTCCTGCATCGAACCAGGCTTTCAGATTGTCGTATTCAGGAGTCACACCACCCGAAGGCATGATGTCGGTCCAGGGACACGGGCCTTTTACTGCCTTAACAAAGGCTGGTCCGCCCACCTGAGACCCCGGAAAGATTTTGATCAGTTCGCATCCCAGTTCTTCGGCCTGATTAACTTCAGACACCGATCCACAGCCCGGCGACCACAACACCTTGCGGCGATTGCAGGCTTTGGCCATTTCGGGATTCATCAGCGGGGAAACAATAAAATCGGCTCCCAGCTGAATATAGAGCGATGTGGTACCGGCATCGATAACCGATCCCACGCCAAGTGCCATTCCCGGCAACTCGGCTTTGGCATATTTCGACAATTCGGCAAAAACCTCATGGGCAAAGTCGCCCCGGTTGGTGAATTCGAACGAACGGGCACCACCGTCGTAACAGGCTTTTACCACCTTTTTACATTTTTCAACATCGGGACTGTAATAAAGCGGTACCATCCCGTTTTCTTTCATCTTGAGGAAAACCTCTATTCTTGAATATTTAGCCATTTCTTATTTAATTAAAGTCATTAAGGAAAAAGCCATTGGTCATTGAGTCATTAAGTCATTGGTCATTGGTCGATGAAACAGTAATAACTTTTTTCTAATGACTTAATGACTTTTTTACTGACTTAATAACTTTTTCCTTTCATTTATCTTGCTACTCTTCCGGAGGCATCGCCACCCATCAGTTTTTCTACTTCATCGACTGTAACCCTGTTGTAATCGCCATAAATGGTGTGCTTCAAACACGAGGCAGCAACAGCAAAATCAAGGGCTTTCTGATCGTTTTCGGGCCAGGTAAGCAGGCCGTAAATTAATCCGCCCATGAATGAATCGCCACCGCCAACACGGTCAACAATGTGTGTGATCTGGTAAGTTGCTGCTTCAAACAGTTTTGAACCGTTCCACAGCACTCCCGACCAGCTGTTGTGACTTGCACTGACCGATCCGCGCAAGGTGGTAATTACCTTCTTACAACGGGGGAATTGCTCCATTATTTGCTTTGAAACCGATTCATAAGCAGCACCGGTCACTTCGCCGGCGGTTACATCAACGCCTTCGGCTTTAATGCCCAGTACCTTTTCGGCATCTTCCTCATTACCCAGAATCACATCGCAACCGGCCACCAGTTCAGGCATGACTTCGCCGGCAGTTTTTCCGTACTTCCAAAGATTCTTGCGGTAATTCAAATCGGTGGAAACAGTAATACCTTTGGCATTGGCTGCCTTGATGGCTTCGAGACAAACATCGGCTGCCCCCTGCGAAATAGCGGGAGTAATTCCTGTCCAGTGAAACCAATTTACTCCTTCGAATACCTGATCCCAGTCGATCATTCCGGGTTTAATTTCTGAAACAGCCGAGTGAGCACGGTCGTAAACCACCTTGCTTCCACGGCTCACAGCGCCACTTTCGAGGAAATAAATACCCAGTCGTTCACCTCCCAATATCACCTTGTCGACCCCAACACCAAATTTTCGCAAATCTTTTAAACAAGCCTTTGCTATGTCGTTGTCAGGCATACGGGTTACAAAATCAACATCGATTCCATAATTGGCCAGCGATACCGCTACATTGGCCTCTCCACCACCAAAAGTGGCCGAAAAATTATCTACCTGATCAAAACGAAGAAAACCAGGGGTTGCCAAACGCAACATCACTTCACCAAATGTTACAACTTTACTCATACTGCTTCAATAGATTTTTTGATTTATTTTTAGACAAAATTAGAAAAAGAAAATCATAATGCAAACGTTTGCATTTATTTTTTTATCTTTGCTTCATTATTGGAACGAATCAACATTATGGTAAAAAAACAGGCTACCATTCAGGATATTGCCCGCGCATTGAACATAACAGCATCGACCGTTTCGCGTGCTTTGAACGATCACCCCAAGATCAAGCAAAGCACCAAGGAACTGGTATGGAAAACGGCCGGTGAACTCAATTATCAGCCCAACACCATCGCATCGAGTTTACGACGGGGAAAAGCAAATACCGTTGGGATGATCGTACCCCGCATCAACCGTCACTTCTTTTCCAATGTGATTACCGGTGTTGAAAGTGTACTGAACCCCGCCGGATACAACCTGATCATTTGCCAGTCGGAAGAAAACCTCGAAAAGGAACAACAAAACATCAATACACTCATCGCCAACCGCGTGAGCGGCATTTTGATTTCCTTTTCACTCGAAACCACCAGCTTCGATCATATTCACCGGGCTTTAAGAAATAACATTCCGGTGGTATTGTACGACCGCACCAGCGATGAGCTTGACTTGTGCAAGGTAGAGAATGATGACTTCAGCGGCTCATACGACCTCACAAAGCATCTGATTGAACAAGGCTATCGTAAAATGATGTGGATTGGCGGAGCAAGATCGTTTAACACCTACAAAAACAGGTTTGGCGGCTATCAGAAAGCCTTAGAGGAAATTGGCATTGATGCCGATCAACTTCCTGTTTATGAGGGCAGTATCGCACTGGAGACTGCTTACGAGTTCATGAAGTCATTTCTTGAAAATCATCCCCTGCCCGAAGTCATCTTTTCGGCTTCCGACTACATGGCCATGGGTGCCATGATGGCCATTCAGGAACGTGGACTGAACATACCCGGCGACATTGCGCTGTCGGGCTATTCGAATGAACCTTTTGCCGCTCTGACCAACCCCAAGCTTACCTCGGTGGAGCAATTCAGCAAGGAAATGGGTAAGGAAACTGCACAAATGCTGCTTGAACAAATACAAAAGGAGAACAAAGAAAGAATCCCCCGTAAAATCATGATCAAACCAAAACTGATCATCAGGGAATCGACTTTAAAAAATAAACAATAACCCACTGTTTATCTTCAACAATAGCTGTACTTTGCAGTAAAAGTTAAAAACAGTGATCAAAAAAAACAGCAAGTGATGAAAAAATTTATGGATGAAAATTTCATGCTGAATTCAAAATCAGCTGAACGTTTGTATCATGAGTATGCAAAGGAGATGCCGATTATCGACTATCATAATCATCTCCCCCCTCATGAAATTGCCGGTGATGTTAATTTCAAAAACCTCACCCAGATTTGGTTGTATGGCGACCACTACAAGTGGCGGGCCATGCGTGCCAACGGAATCGACGAGTCGCTGATCACCGGCAAGGCACCCGATTATGACAAGTTTGAACAGTGGGCAGCCACCGTTCCCTATACACTGCGTAATCCGCTCTACCACTGGACCCACATGGAACTTCAGCGCTATTTCGGAATTAATGAACTCCTGAATCCCAAAACGGCAAAGGCCATTTACGATCAAAGCGAAAGCATGCTGCAGCAGCCCGATTTCTCGGTTCACAGCCTGTTGAAGCGCATGAAGGTAGACACGCTTTGCACCACCGACGATCCGGCCGATTCGCTTGAATACCACATTCAGCTTGGCCAGAACGATCCCGGCTTTAAAACCCTGCCTACCTGGCGGCCCGACAAAGCCATGAATGCCGACGATGCCACGGCTTACAACCTTTACCTCGATCAGCTGGGAGCGGCTGCCGACATCGAAATTCTCACCATCGATGATCTGCTTTCGGCTTTGCAAAAACGACACGATTTCTTCCACGAAGTGGGTTGCCGGATTTCGGACCACGGCATCGAAGAAATTTATGCCGAAGATTTTACTGCTTCGGAAATCGACGACATCTTTGGAAAAGTAAGGGCCGGAAACCAGCTCGACCGGGAAGATCTGCTTAAATTCAAGTCATTCATGCTGCTCGAGGGAGCCAAAATGGATCATGCTTCCAACTGGACACAACAGTTCCATTATGGCGTAATGCGCAACAACAACAGCCGCATGTTTGCACAATTAGGCCCCGATACCGGTTACGACTCGATTGGCGACTTCAAAGTAGCCAAAGCCATGGTGAAATTTTTCAACACCCTTGAAAGCAACGATCAGTTGGCCAAGACCATCATTTACAACATCAACCCCGGCGATAACGAAATGATTGCCACCATGCTGGGGAATTTCAACAAAGGCCCTGTGGCCGGAAAAATTCAGTTCGGTTCGGGCTGGTGGTTTCTAGATCAAAAGCAGGGCATGATTGAACAAATGAATTCCTTGTCGGCACTCGGACTCATCAGTAAGTTTGTGGGCATGCTCACCGACTCGCGCAGCTTCCTTTCCTTCCCGCGCCATGAGTACTTCCGCCGTATTATGTGTAACCTTTTCGGCGAAGACATGGAAAATGGCGAACTGCCCAATGATTTCGATCTGGTTGGAGGAATTGTTCAGGACATCAGCTATAACAATGCCAAAAACTACTTCAACTTTTAAAGGCATTTGAAAATAAGGCTTTAATAGGAGGAAAATAAAATCGTTTCCTCCTATATCTTTTTTTAATCACTTGATGTTTTTTACCGAAGTCCTTCAACTAAAAAGAGCCTGTCCTTTCGAACAAGCTCTTCAATACTGTTTTAATTCTCTTACTTATTCAACAAGCAATTCAACTTCAAGCTGGCTGCACTCAAAGTCTACAGCCTGTTTAAAACCACTTTTAGTGGCATGTTGCTGATCTTGTTTCTCCCAGCCGGCCATGAAATAAAATTCAACTGGCTGCTGTGTTAAGGGCAATGCAGTGTAAAAGGTCTGGGTGATGCCTTCGCCTTCCTCGGGTGCGGTATACACTGTCAATTCACTTTGAGGAAGCATTATCGCCATTCCCAGCTTTTCACCGTCAAAAGCCTGATTGTCGTGCGTATAGAAATACGAGAACTTTTCATTGCTTTGGCTGTACACCGAATCGGCGTGCAGGTTTACGATTCCGGTGACCAGTTTGGCATCTTCGATGCCTTCGACCCATACCTGGCTTTTGTAATAGGGTTTGCCGGCTTCGATTGATATGCGGTGTTTTACATTCACGGTTTGTCCGTCAATTTCAAGACCTTCGAAATCGAGATCAAAAATCGAACGCAGTGGTCCTTCTTTGATCAACATATACGTTCCCTTGCCACCCGGGCCAATACGATGAAGGCCTGTAGCGGTTTCCAGTGCAATGGCGCCGGATCCCAGCGAATTGCCCACCTTCAGAATATCCATTCCCCAGGGCTGTAACTCGTGATAACTCGGTCCATCTTTTAAACCACAGCCATCGAGCGCCATGTCGCGGGTGGTTTTTCCATAAATGTCCATTCCGTTGCGTTCATCGAAATAGTTACGAAAGCCAACTACATCGTTTTCCCAACCCGGTCCTTCAAACTGAAAAACCTTCTGGGTTACATTGGTGTCGGTGGTTTTCAACCTTTCGGCTCTGGTAAACTCCTTCGAGGCGTCGTTTTTATCAGCAAAACGAATGTTGGTTTTAACCGGCATTGTTTGCGGAACAAAATCGATGGTCAACGAAAGGATCTCGCCTGCATCGAGGTCCATCTGGGTAAAAAGCTGATCCCATTTTCCATCGTTATCGATGTCGTCGAGCTGAGCAGGAAAGTTGGCTCCATCGGAAGATACGAGCAGGGCAGTTTCTCCTTCGGGAAGTGCACCCAGGCTTTTCTCCAGCATGGAACGTTCCATTTCGACTGATTTTTGAACCAGCTTAACCGAAGAGCCATTGCTTACATTGATCGATTGCTCACTGCCACAGGCAGCCAGCAATGCGATCAGACCTACAAATAAAATGTTGGTTTTCATAGCTATTCAGGTAAGTCGTTTTCACCTTTCACATAACCAAAATTGGCCAGGATGCCGCCATCGACATAAAGTACATGACCATTTACAAAATCGCTGGCTTTCGACGCCAGGAAGAGCGCTGCATTACCAACATCCTCGGGTTCACCCCAACGTCCTGCCGGTGTACGTGTCATTACCAGATCGTTGAAAGGATGACCGTTGACCCTGATGGGTTCAGTTTGTGAAGTGGCGATGTAGCCGGGTCCAATTCCGTTAATCTGTACATTGTATTTGGCCCATTCGCAGGTCATGTTTTCGGTAAGCAGTTTCAAACCACCTTTTGCTGCGGCATAGGCTGAAACACTGTTACGGCCGTACACACTCATCATTGAACACATGTTGATGATTTTTCCGTATCGACGATCAATCATTCCGGGTGCAACCCGCTTGGCTACAATCAAAGGGGCAACCAGGTCGACATCGAGTACCTGTACAAAGTCTTCGATGGGCATGTCGAGAATTGGGATTCGCTTGATAATTCCTGCATTGTTAACAAGAATGTCGACAGGTCCCAGATCATTTTCAATCTGACTGATTGCCTTGTCAACTTCATCCTGTTTGGTAACATTGAAAACAAGGGTATAAACATCGATCCCGTCTTTTGCATATTCTTTTTTGCACTCGGCCAGTTTTTCTTCCGACAAATCGTTTACACACAATTTGGCGCCGGCTTTGGCCAGTGCTTTTCCAACGGCCATACCAATGCCATGAGTACCACCGGTAACCAGTGCTACTTTACCGCTAAGGTCGAATAATTCTCCTATAAACTGATTCATATTTTTTTCATTTAAGCCATACAGAAAGCGTGAATGCCATACTGCACAGTGGTTATTATTTTATTATAAGAAATCTTCACGCAGGGGCGTGAAACAATCAATGAGTTGCACATGGCCGGTGAGCCGCTGAATGGTATGGGGCACTCCCGAAGGAATGGCAAAATGATCACCGGCTTTCAGGTGCTGCTTCTCCTCATCGGCCACAAAAAGGTAGATTTCTCCTGCCACAACATACGAAACCTGCTCGTGAGGATGAGAATGAAAGGGGTCGGGTGAAGCGGTCGGGCCATCGGTGAACTCGATGTTCACCATCATCAGCTTTTCGGTGCTGATAATGCGGCGTTCGACTCCTTCGGCCACTTTGGTGACCTCCATTTCATTGTATTTACCGACAAAATGAGCCATCTTACTTCAGGGTGTTGGGTTGACGTACGTCCATGTCGCCATAGTCGAGGTTTTCGCCTGCCATGCCCCAGATAAAAATATAGTTTGAAGTTCCGGCTGCGCTGTGAATACTCCATGATGGAGAAAGCACGGCCTGCTCATTCTGCATCCAGATGTGGCGGGTTTCATCGGGCTGCCCCATGAAATGACAAACGGCCTGGCCTTCGGGTACCTGAAAATAGAAGTAGGCTTCCATACGGCGGCTGTGGGTATGAACAGGCATGGTATTCCATACGCTGCCCTCTTTCAGTTCGGTCATTCCCATCTGCAGCTGACAGGTATCAATTACATCCTTAATCAGCAACTGGTTGATGTTGCGCTCGTTCGATGTTTTCAATGATCCCAGGTGCAACACATTGGCATCGCCAAGCGTCACCCTTTTGCTGGGATATTCCTTGTGTGCAGGAGCTGAATTAATGTAGAAATGGGCTGGATGGTTCTTGTCAAGCGATTCGAACACAACTTTTTTAGTCCCACGCCCAAGATACAGCGCATCTTTAAAGTTCAGTTCGTAGCTTTCATTTTCGGTAACTACCCTTCCGGCACCACCAACATTGATAATTCCCATTTCGCGACGCTCCAAAAAGAAGTCAGCTTTCAGATCATCGATCGGATCAAGCTCAAGCACCTTGTTCACTGGCACGGCACCACCAACAATGTAGCGGTCGTATTGTGAATAAGTCAGCGAAATCTGATCGTCTACCATGACTTTCTCAAGCAGAAATTCTTTGCGGATTCTTTCGGTATCATACTTTTTAAAGTCCTCGGGATGGACTGCATAGCGGTTTTCACTTTTTACTGTCATATTCTTCTATTTTTTATGATTAAACAAAATTGAACAATCGATTGCGCCAGTTACAGCACGAAACGATTGCTGTTCTTATATTTCTTCTTTATTCCGAAGGGTCGATTCCCTGATTATTAATTTCGGCTTGTAACTTACCGAACTGGTAAACTCCTGAACCTGGTCATTCTCAAGTCTGGCAATCAGCATTTTTGCCACGCTTCGGCCAATTTCTTCACTGTGTTGCTCCAATGTTGTTATCGCTGGTTCAACCAATTCGGTAAATGGCTCGTTGGCAAAACCGGCAATGCCTATTTGTTCGGGAATTGCTAGTCCATATTTCTTAAAAACCAGCAAAGCGCCCAGTGCCGAAAAGTCGCTGGCCGAGAAAATGGCTTCGGGGAGTTGGCCCGAACGATAAAGCTGTTCGGCCACCCGTTCACCTTCAACCCGCATCAGCACATTCTCGAAAACCATGCTGCTGTTCACCTCAAGCCCTGCTTCATTCATGGCTTTCAGGTAGCCCTGGTAACGATCGGCATATACATTGATATGCAGGGGCCCTGTAAAATGAACGATCTTACGGTAACCTTGTTCGATCAGGTGCCTTGTAACTTCATAGCCCCCCGAAAAATTATCGTTCATTACATGATCGGCTTCTACATTTTTCAGTACCCTGTCGAAAAAAACAATGGGTACCTTTTCGTGCATAGCGGCCACGATGTGCTCTTCATTCAGTGTGCTTGTTGAGATGGACATGATGATGCCATCGACCCGGTTGTTGAGCAGGGTTTGGATGCTGCGGCGCTCGTTCTCATAATCTTCGTTGGTCTGACAGATCATAAGATTGTAACCCGCTGGATTGGTGATGGTTTCCATCCCGGCAATGGCATGCGAAAAAAAGTGCCGGTTAATACGTGGTATGATCACTCCGATGAGTTTGCCCTTTCCTTTTCGCAAATTGGAAGCCAGATGATTGGGCTTATAATTCATCTCGAGGGCCGTTCGTTTAACCAGCTCACGCGTTTTCTCACTGATGCGGCTGTAATCATTCAGCGCCCGCGAAACGGTCGATGCCGACATATTGAGCCGGGCTGCAATATCGTGTATGGTTACTTTGCGATTTTCCACAGTGCAAAGATAACAATTTAATGCAATCGATTGTACAAATCGATTGCATTTTTATATAACACAAATATTCAGCCTGTTAACAAAAAGGCAGGCAGATCAATTTCGGAATCGCTTGAAAGGGATTATTTCAGTTCAAAATAAAGCTGGACATTGTAAGATAGTCTGATGGCTTCGAACTGGATATCGGGCACTTCTACAACTTCTGAAAGTGCGTCGCTTCGCTTGGCCATCATCATCATATTGGTATTGCGTACCGGACCGTAAAAGCTTTCGTTCTCCCGAATATACAGGGCCCTTCCGATACTTTGTCCTGCCGCAGCCGCCAGGTCGGAAGCTTTTTCCTTTCCGGCTTTTACCGCATTGACCTTGACTTCACGGCGAAAATCTTCAATTTTTGAGTGATCAACGCGATCGATACCAATATTCGAAATTCCAATTTTTTCCAGCTCACGCATAACAGCTCCCGCAGTTGGGGCATCATGAACGAGCAATTCGTATTGCTTCGAGCTGAAAATATCATCCTTCTTCAACCAGTAAGATTCAAAATTACTGGCCAGATCCTTCATGGTAAGGTTTTCCTCTACTTTCAACTTCTTTAGCACCTCATACATTTTGTTTTCGAGGACCTCAACCGATTGTTTTCCCTTGTTGTCGACTTCCTTAATGGTGATGTTCAGATAAATTTCATCGGGGGTAAGATCCATCTCGGCCTTCCCGGTTACTTCAATGTAATTTTGATCGATAAAGTTTTTGGGGCCCTGGGCGCTTCCAATTACAGTGATCAGCATCAGCGATGCCAGTACTATTCCAAATGCTTTCATGCTTACTATTTTTTTAGATGATTATTTCTTAAAACGAATGATGGGACAAACAAATTCTGTACCGCATCCATAAAATACCTGTACGCGCATTTCAAATGAATCGTCAGGCAGGTTCAAGATACATTAAAAGCCTAATTGGTTGTGTTCAAGCTAAAAAAAAGAGCCTGAATTTCTTCAGGCTCTTATAATTCATCTCTTTGTCAATATCTTACCAAATTACAGCACGCTCTTCGGGAGACAAATACATGTAATCTCCTTCGTTTACATCGAAAGCAGCATGAAACTCGGGCATGTTGCGCAGAGGCCCCAACACCCGGAAACGTCCCAGCGAGTGGACATCTTCCTTGGTAAGTCTCAGTAATTCCTTGTCGCGCACATTACTGGCCCATAAATGAGCATACGAAAGGAAAAAACGCTGTTCGGAAGTAAAGCCGTTAATAGCTTCTGTTTTCTTACCTGCATTGCGAAAAGCCTGCAAAGAAATATTCAAACCGCCCAGGTCGGCAATATTCTCACCCAGGGTGAGTTTACCGTCGGCCTTCACCGTGTCAAGTACGTTAAAATTGTTGTACTGCTCAACCAAAACCTGTGCCCGCTCATCGAAGCGCTGTCCGTCTTCGGCTGTCCACCAGTCGTTCAGGTTTCCGTCCTTGTCATATTTACGCCCCTGATCGTCGAAACCATGGGTGATTTCATGCCCGATTACCACACCAATGGCACCATAATTCACGGCATCGTCGGCATCGAGGTAGAAGAATGGCGGCTGAAGGATGGCGGCCGGGAAGGCAATTTCGTTCATCGACGGGCTATAATAAGCATTCACCATTTGTGGTGGCATGTACCATTCCGACTTGTCGACGGGTTGATTAATTTTACTTCGGCTGTAAGCAGCATTGAATGCCCGTGAGCGCATTACATTGGCCAGATAACTGTCGGTACCCACCTGCAGATCGGAATAGTCGCGCCACTTATCGGGGTAGCCAATTTTCACATTGATGGTCGCCAGTTTTTCGTGGGCTTTCTGTTTGGTATCGTCGCCCATCCATTCGAGCTGATCGATCCGCTCGCCCAGGGCGATGCGCAGGTTTTCAACAAGATTCACCATGCGTTCCTTGGCTTCGGGCGGGAAATAGCGCGCCACGTACAATTGACCGATTGCCTCACTGAGGGAGCTGCTGGTACGTCCCTGAACCCTCTTCCAGCGATCGCGGTTTTCTTCCTGGCCTTTCATCACTTTGCCATAGAAGTAGAAATCCTGATCGACAAAGTCGGTCGACAAATAAGAAGCTGCTGAATTGATGACATTCCAGCTCAAATAGGCCTTCCAGTCATCAAGCGCTACCTCATTCATCATGGCACTGATTTCTTTGAAGAAAACAGGCATACCAACATTAATTTCCTTTTGTCCGGGAAGATCCATGGCAGCGAAGAAGGCATTCCAGTCGAAATCGGGCGAGAGTTCAGTCAATGCCACCAAATCCATCTTGTTATAGGTTGCATGCGGATCGCGTCTTTCAAGGCGGGTCATCGAGGCTTTGGCCAGGCGGGTTTCAAGCGCCATTACCTTTTGGGCCTTGTTAGTCGCCTGCAGTTCATCGTCGCCGGCCAGCTGAAACATTTTACTCATGTGCACCACATATTCCTCACGAATTTCTTCCGACCGCTTGTCGTTACTCACATAATAATCGCGGTCGCTAAGCCCCAGACCGCCCTGATAGAGCTGAGCAATCACCCAGTCGCTGTTCTGTTTGTCGGCTGAGCCAAAAAATGAAAAGAGGGTTCCATTACCACTTTGGTGATAACGAATAATGAGTTCTTCTACCTCCTTGATCGTTTGCAGCGCTTCAATCTCGTTGAGATACGGCATCATGGGTGCGGCTCCGTCGGCTTCAATTTTTACCGTATCCATGCCCGTTTTGTAGAAATCGGCGATTTTCTGGCCAATTGAACCCGGCTCATGTTTCTCTGCAGCCACTTCGTCGAAGAGTGTTTGCAATTGCTTTTCTGCCTCGTCGCGAAGCTTATCGAAACTACCAAAGCGACTCTTGTCACCCGGAAGCGGATTCATTGCTTTCCAGCCACCGTTGGCATACTGGTCAAAGTCGTGTGCCGGATCAACCGACAGGTCCAGATTCGCGGGATCGATTCCCTTTGGCTCTTCTTTTGGATTACAGGCAGAAAAGAGAACTGCCGTTAAGATCATCATCATAAAAGATACAATGCTAATTTTCTTCATTTGTTGCTATCATTAAAGTTTTGCGGCAGATACAAAGCTGCCTAGTCGTGTAATTTCAGATTATCTGACACTAAAATTCAGAATAATTACAAAGATAGAAGAACAATTGTTCCCTGCTACTGCCAGATATCAGCTAAAAAAAACCATCCCGGGAATGCGGGATGGTCTGGAAACGGGAAAAAAGGGAAACACTTCATTTGGGATCTTCAGAAACCCTGTTAAGTGACATTTGGGATTTTACTTTCAGTATTTACAATCTTCCTTATCTTAAACTTATCTTAAAAAATGGTCATTGCCTATTGCCAACAAAGCATGCAAACTGGTCTCAAAACTAATCTCTCACTCACAACACGCAATAGCGCAATGACCCTAAACTTATTAGTTGTATGCCGATTCACCATGTTCGTAAACATCGAGTCCTTCTTCTTCGACCTTGCGTTCAACGCGAAGTACTTTCGCCTTTTTAAGGATGAAGAAAAGCAACAATCCGGCACCGAAGGCCCAAACAAAGAAGGCGAGCACACCAATGGCCTGAACTCCCAGTAAATGAGCTCCGTGTCCGTAGAACAGCCCCTCGGAAGTTGAGAACAAACCAACGGCAAGCGTTCCAAAGGCACCGCTTACACCGTGCACCGAGATGGCACCAACAGGATCGTCAACCTTCAATACTTTGTCGATAAATTCAACCGCAAAAGGTAAAATAATACCAGCCATGATACCAATCATGAGTGCTCCTGCGGGATTCACCGCATCGGTTCCGGCCGTAATGGCCACCAGGCCTGCCAGTGCGCCGTTTAGCGAAAGCGACAAGGTAGGACGTTTGTATCGGAACCAGGCAACCAGCATGGCAGTTACAGCACCTCCGGCAGCAGCCAGGTTGGTTGTTACAGCTATATGTCCCAGTGCTACTGCGTTGTCGGTACCGGCAGCAGCCAGCTGCGAACCGGGGTTAAAACCGAACCATCCAAACCAGAGGATGAATACACCCAAAGCACCCAGGAGCAGGTTGTGACCCGGAATTGCAGTTGGTTTACCATCTTTTCCATATTTACCGATTCGAGGCCCTATGATTGCAGCGCCAGCCAAACCGACCCAGGCACCCACACTGTGAACAATCGATGATCCGGCAAAATCGTGGAAGCCCAGTTCGCTCAACCAGCCACCACCCCAGGTCCAGTGACCCGATATCGGATAAATCAGCACCGTGATAACAATCGTGAAAATCAGATAGGCCTTGAATTCGGTACGCTCGGCCATGGCTCCTGAAACAATGGTAGCCGCTGTTGCTGCAAAAACAGTTTGGAAAAACAGGTCGGCGTAGTCGGAATAATTATCTCCAAAGCCGCTGCTCATAAAGAACAAATCGGGAGTTCCTATTAAACCGGCAATTGAATCACCATACATAAGGGTAAAACCAATTACCCAGTAGAGTATCGAACCGATGGAAAAGTCCATCAGGTTTTTCATCAGAATATTGGCAGTGTTTTTCGAGCGGGTGAATCCTGCTTCAACCATCGCAAATCCCGGCTGCATAAACATCACCAGGAAGGCGGCGATCAGCAACCACATGTTATCTATGCCTATTTGCAGGCCTTTTATAGTTTCTTCCATCATCTTAAATTTTAATCTGTTAAACTTTTAGAACTTGCCGGGTGCTACACTTCTTCATCTTTGATATAGAGTGATTCATCACCAAACTCCCCGGTCCTGATCCGGTAGGATTCCTCAATGTTGACTATGAAAATCTTTCCATCGCCAATTTCGCCGGTACGTGCTGACTTCATAATGGCCAACACCGTTTTTTCGACATTCTTATCACGAACAATGATGGACAACTTGGTCCGCTCAATGGTACTGGTATCGTATTTGATACCCCTGTAAATTCTTCCCTGACGGGCTTTACCAATTCCCCTTACATCCCAGAAGGAGAAAAAATCAATTCCGGCTTCGGCCAGTGCATCCTTGACCTCCTCGAATTTTGATTTTCTTATAATTGCTTCAATTTTTTTCATGTGTTTGAATTTTATGTTATTAACTAAGTGTCAATTTCCATTAAAGCGAAATCCCAACCACAATAAAGAAAGCCTCGGTTGAAGGATTGAGAATTACTGAGCCTGACACGGGCAGGGAAAAACTTTCGCTCAGCTTGATTTCTTTGCTGGTTCCCAAACCTACATTGCAAAGCATAAAGCCACCATCGGAGGTATATTGCCCATCGCCTGCACCTACAAATACATCAAGCGCTCCAAATGAATATCCGGCTTCGAGGTAGGTATCCGAAATTCCATCGCCAATCATATAAGCGCCAGTCAGGCTCAAACCACCGGTTTCAAAACTGATCGATGGTTCCAGAAAATGCATCGCACCATCGAAATACGGACCACCGAAATAATAGTCGGTCAGTGTGATGCCCAGACCAAAGTCAAAACTGTACGAGGCATACAAATCCATCTCATAGCCTTCATTGTCAGATACACAAACCGAACCCCATGCTCCAAGCGACAAACCACCGGTGGTATAATCAAGCCATGGCTGAACTGCCGGACCATTACCAAATTTGGCACCGCGCCACACATAGCTGCTGTAAAGGTCAACACCAGTACTCATTTGTGCTTTGGCATCGATCGATGCCAGCCCCAAAACAATCAAAACGATTAAAACGTAAAACTTTTTCATAACAGTAATTTTTCAGAGGTTACACTTCGTATTATTTATCTATTCTTTTTCCTTCTTTTTGATCTCAACCATTACGATTGTGATTATGGGTTCAAAAGTAGACTTAATTTCGATTAGCACAAATCCACGATGGGGGTCTATGCCTATTTTGATGCTATTTATGAAGTTTTACCCCTTTTTGTAATGGGGGTATTTATTGTTTTTATACTTTTTTTATACTTTTTAGTCACAACAAAAGGGGCACAACCAATGAATTGTGTGCTTTTTGGCTTACAAAATGACAGGAATGATGCAATTATGACTTTTTGTTTTAATTAAATGTTAAATTATAATTTTTACTTTTCTTTAAGCATTTTTTTAATCTTTTTGTCGTCTTTTTAGTTCTTCTTCTTTCTTTTTGACATCATCTACTGTAATGACAATTGTCAATGTTTTCATTTTTTAATTACTTTTACTCTTTCTCAAAAAACCATTGTATACTTGTTACATAAAGCAAAACCTTAGCACAAACAAACCTTATGATTTGGAACGAAAGCATTGAATGCATCTCAAGGGATAAAATGAACGCGCTTCAATCGGAGAGATTAATTGCCACTGTGAAGCGCATTTACCACAACATCCCATACTACCGGAAGAAAATGCAGGCACTTGGACTAACCCCCGACGCCATTCGAAGTGTACACGATTTACACAAGCTGCCATTTACCACCAAGGCCGACCTGCGCGACAGTTATCCCTTTGGTTCATTTACCGCTCCCATGAGCGAGATTGTGAGGGTACATGCCTCGTCGGGGACAACCGGACGCCCGACCGTGGTGGGCTACACCCGCAACGACATTGCCATGTGGAGTGAAAATGTAACCCGTGCATTATGCATGGCCGGAGTTCATCCTAACGACATGGTACAAGTAGCCTATGGATACGGCCTGTTCACCGGCGGCCTGGGAATCCATTACGGTACCGAAAACCTGGGGGCAACCGTGATTCCAATTTCAGGCGGAAATACCAAAAAGCAGATCCAACTGATGCAGGACTTTCGTTCATCGGTGCTGTGCTGCACACCTTCGTATGCACTTTATATTGCCGAAGTATTAAAAGAAATGCAGTTAAGCCCGTCGGATCTCAACTTACGAATCGGGATACTGGGAGCCGAGCCCTGGACCGAGAACATGCGCAAACAGATTGAAGAGCAATTGCAAATCAAAGCCATTGACATATACGGACTGAGCGAAATTGTAGGCCCCGGCGTTTCGTGCGAATGCGAATACCAGGCAGGCATGCACATCAACGAAGATCACTTCATTCCCGAAATCATCAATCCCGACACCCTTGAGCCGGTAGCTCACGGAGAAATTGGGGAACTTGTTTTTTCAACCATTACCAAGGAAGGAATTCCACTCCTTCGCTATCGCACCCGCGACCTTACACGCCTCATTTACGACCAATGCGAATGCGGACGAACCCTGGTACGCATGGAAAAATGCAAGGGACGCAGCGACGACATGCTCATCATCAGAGGCGTGAATGTTTTCCCCTCGCAAATCGAAAGCGTGTTGCTCGAAATGAGCGAAACCGAACCACACTACTTATTAATAATAGAAAGAGAAGGGACACTCGACACCCTGAAAATCCAGGTTGAAGTACAGGAACAGTTTTTTTCGGACGAAATAAGGGCACTTCAGCTCCTCACAAAAAAAATAAGAAACAACCTTGAAAGCACTTTGGGCATCTCTGTCAATGTGCAGCTGGTAGAACCTAAAACCATCGAACGCACGGCAGGCAAGGCCAAACGTGTGATCGACAACAGACAGATTTAGAACGGACCTTGTAAAAAAACACTGGCCAACATAAACCATCAGCGCTTAACAACAAGATCTTAAAACCAAAAGCTATGATCATAAAACAACTTTCAGTTTTCCTTGAGAACAAGTCAGGGCGCCTTAGTGAAGTATCCAGCCTGCTTGGCGAGGCCGGAATCAACATGACAGCCTTCAGCATCGCCGACACCAGCGATTTCGGAATACTCAGGGTAATGGTTTCGGAACCCGAAAAGGCAAAAGAAATTTTGAAGGCCAATCATTTCTCGGTAAGCCTAACCGAAGTAGTATGCCTCAAATGCCCCAACGAGCCGGGAGCACTTGCCCGTGCCCTCCGCATTCTTCGCGAAGAAGACATACAGATTGAGTACCTTTACGCCTTTTCTGTCGACAATTCGGCGAATATTGTAATCCGTCCGGCGAATGTTCAAAAATGCATCGACACACTCAATCATCATAAGCTGGAGCTAATAAAAGCCAGCGACTTATATCAACTATAGAGGCTTGAAAGACATACAAAAAAAGGCAAAACATTCAATTGTTTAACAAAAGTTTCTGTTTTCAATGCTTTTTTAACTATTTTTCGAACGGAAATTATGGATCATCAGGCTGATTGCCATCTGGGAAACAGCTTATAAGTAAATATTTAGAACGATTGGTTATGGCTCAAACAATGGGTTATTTGTTTTTTGCCTTTTTTATTGAATGATTCCGGGAGGAGTGATAACCAACTTGTTATATCTGTTCCCGGGCACCTGTCCGGGTTTTTTTTTGCCTGAATTACAATAAAAAACACTAACAATATCCAAAGATGACAAAAATGAAACGAGCCTTGTGGAATACATTTCGCACACAGACAAATGTTCCGTCAGCTGACGGATGGCGAGTTCCATACGGGTAGCCAGAAAATTCAATGAAAAAAAACCTTGATCCAACAGATAATTAGCAACTTAAGAAATATAAACATATGAAAAAAGTAGCCATACAAGGTGTTGCCGGTTCGTTTCATGAAGATGCCGCCCAACGCTATTTCTCAGGTGAAGCAATTGAAATCATCGAATGCCGTACCTTCAGAAAGGTATGCCAAATGGTCGACCAGGATCAGGTGGACATTGCCGTGATGGCCATCGAGAATGCCATTGCAGGCAGCCTGCTCGAAAATTATGGACTGATGCGTGATTATCACTTAAAAATCACAGGAGAAATTTTTCTTCACATTAAGATGAATCTGATGGTGCTCCCGGGTGTAAAAAAGGAAGACATTCAGGAAATCCACTCCCATCCAATCGCGCTAAAGCAATGCGCCGAATACATCGATGCCTCGTTTGGTGAGATTTCACTCGACGACAATTTTGACACTGCCGGTGCTGCAAAGAATCTTGTGAAGCATAATCTTCGAAATGTTGCTTCCATCGGAAATGAGCGCACAGCCGAGCTATACGGACTTGAAATTCTTGAAAAGAGCATTGAAACCAACAAACGGAATTACACCCGTTTCTTAATTCTGTCCAAGCACAGCACGCCCAGCGAAGAAGCCAACAAAGCTTCCATTTGCTTCGAAGTTGGTCATTTCCATGGTTCATTGGCCAGGGTGCTGAATATTTTTGCCGAAAACAAGATCAACCTCACTAAAATTCAGTCGGTTCCCATTATTGGCAAACCCGACGAGTATTCCTTTCATGTTGACATCGAATGGGAAAACATCGAAAAATACGAACATGCCATTCATAAAGTGCTGAAGAATGTTTCAAGTCTGACCATCTTTGGAGAATACATCAGGGGCGAGCGTAAAATTCATGATGCCTGATTATAAATATCACTGAAAGCTATCATATTTTGTCACTTTTAATTTTTTTATCTTTCAATACTTTTTTTACATCGTAAAATGAAAAATACACCGATACAGGCCAATATCGTAAAAGCGAAACTTGAAGCACTCAACATCACCGACATGAACAAGGCTTCGATCAGAGAAGTAGTCGAAGTAGTGAACATGATTGAGGCGGAAAGTGGTGAGCGTTATGTTCGTATGGAAATGGGCGTTCCCGGTCTGCCGGCTGCTCCCATTGGTGTCGAAGCTGAAATTGCTGCATTGAAAATCGGAGTCGCCTCAAAATACCCCAACATCAATGGCATTCCCGAATTAAAAAACGAAGCAGCCCGCTTTGTTAAAAACTTCATGAACATAGATGTTGCGCCGGCCCACTGCGTTCCTACATCGGGAGCCATGCAGGGAACTTATGCCCTTTTCAGGGTTGCCTCGGTGTGTGATCCGAAAAAAGATACTGCCCTGTTCATCGATCCCGGTTTCCCGGTACAAAAACAACAGTTGATGGTAATGGGCGCTCAGTTCGAATCGTTCGACGTATACAATTACCGGGGCGAAAAACTGAGGGCAAAGCTTGAAAGTTTCCTGAGCAAGGGCAACATTCACTCCATGATCTATTCCAATCCGAACAATCCAACCTGGGTATGTTTCACCGAAGAAGAACTGAAAATCATTGCAGAACTGGCCGATCGTTACGATGTCATCGTGATGGAAGATCTGGCCTACTTTGGAATGGACTTCAGAAAAGATCTGTCGAAACCTGGCCAGCCACCGTACCAGCCATCGGTTGCCAATTACACCGATAACTATGTGCTATTCATTTCGGCTTCGAAGATATTCTCTTATGCCGGTCAGCGCATTGCCATGGTTGTGATGTCGGATAAACTGTACCAGCGCAACTATCAGGCAGCCGAAGAACGTTTCAAGATCAAAGGTTTTGGCAATGCAGTCATCTACCGTGTACTGTATGCGCTTTCGTCGGGGGTTACCCACTCAACGCAATTCGCATTGGCCGCCATGCTCAAAGCAGCCAACGACGCCCGTTTCGATTTTGTGGAGACACTGAAGGAATATGGCGACCGGGCGCACAGCATGAAAACACTTTTTACCGATAACGGATTTAAAATACTATACGACAAGGACGTTGATCAGCTCATCGCCGATGGCTTTTATTTTACCATCAGCTACCCGGGAATGGATGCCGGAGAATTGCTTTACCGACTCATGTTTTATGGCATCAGCGCCATCACGCTTTTGAGTACCGGCAGCACCATGGAAGGCTTAAGAGCCTGCGTTGCCCCGGTTGGCAGAGAACAGTTTCCGGTGCTGAAGCAACGTCTTGAACAGTTTAACAATGATCATCAAAAAAACCAATAAACATGGCACACGTCAGAGGAGCTGTTGTGGTTGAAAATGAAGCATGCAAAGGATGTAACCTTTGTGTGGCTGCCTGTCCGCAGGAAGTACTTCAACTCAACAAAAATGTAAACAGTAAAGGTTATCACTATTCGTACATGGCCCATCCCGATGCCTGCACCGGATGCACCAACTGTGCAGTGGTATGTCCCGATAGCTGCATAAGCGTTTACCGAACCAAAGTTGCTTAAATAAGCATATTAAAAACCAAAAATCGAAATAGAATGGGAGACTTACGTTTAATGAAAGGTAACGAAGTAATTGCAGAAGCAGCCATCCGCTGTGGCTGTGATGCATATTTCGGCTACCCGATCACTCCCCAGTCGGAAGTGATGGAAACACTCATGCTCCGCCGCCCATGGGAAGAAACAGGCATGGTAGTATTGCAGGCCGAAAGTGAAGTGGCCTCCATCAACATGCTCTTCGGGGGTGCTTCGGCTGGTAAAAAAGTAATGACTTCATCTTCGAGCCCCGGGATCAGTCTCATGGCCGAAGGTATTTCCTATATTGCAGGTGCCGAACTTCCGGCCCTCATCGTGAACGTTCAACGGGGTGGCCCCGGACTGGGAACGATTCAACCCTCGCAGGCCGACTATTTTCAGGCTACAAAAGGCGGAGGACATGGTGACTATCGGTTGATTGTTCTGGCTCCGGCATCGGTGCAGGAAATGAACGATTTTGTCGATCTGGGTTTTGAGCTGGCTTTCAAATACCGCAACCCGGCCATGATTCTTACCGATGGAGTGATCGGACAAATGATGGAAAAAGTTGAGCTCAGCGAATATAAACCACGTTGGACCAACGAAGAAGTTGAAAACAAAAACGGACACTGGGCGGCAACCGGCAAGAAGAGCCACCGTGAACGCCACATACTCACCTCGCTCGAGCTGCAATCGGAGAAGCAGGAAGCACATAATATCAAACTTCAGGCTAAGTACCGCAAAATGGAAGAAGAAGAGGTAAGGTATGAGCTCTTCGACTGCGATGATGCTGAATATGTAATTGTTGCCTTTGGCGTTTCGTCGCGCATAGCACAAAAGGCGGTAAGCCTGCTAAGGAATCAGGGAATCAAAGCCGGGCTCTTGCGCCCCATTACCCTCTACCCTTACCCTACAAAAATTATCGAAGAGCTGGCTGGCCGCGTCAAAGGTTTTCTTTCGGTTGAAATGAATGCCGGACAAATGGTTGAAGACATCAGGCTGGCTGTAAACGGACGCGTGCCTGTTAGCCACTATGGACGCATGGGGGGCATTATTGCCACTCCGGCCGAAGTGGTCGATGCAGTTAAAAACCAATTAATCGGAGGATAAATCATGGCAGAAACACTGAAAATAGAGGATATCATCCAGGATCAAAACAAGGTTTACGGCAAATCGAAAATCATGACCGACGTTCCCATGCACTATTGCTACGGTTGTAGTCATGGCGTAGTTCACAAACTGATTGCCGAAGTGATTGAGGAAATGGATATCCAGGGCGAAGTAGTAGGCGTCACTCCGGTTGGCTGTTCGGTATTGGCTTACAACTATCTCGACATCGACTGGATGCAGGCAGCCCACGGACGTGCACCGGCAGTGGCCACCGGCTACAAAAGGGTGAATCCCGAAAAATATGTATTTGCCTATCAGGGCGACGGCGACCTGGCTGCCATCGGAACCGCCGAAACCATGCATGCCGTTAACCGGGGTGAAAACATTGTAATGATATTCATCAATAATGGCATTTATGGAATGACCGGCGGACAAATGGCTCCAACCACCATGCTGGGCCAGGAAACTTCGACCTGCCCCTTTGGAAGGGATGTTGACCTGAATGGCTACCCGTTAAAAATCACTGAGCTACTGGCACAGCTCCCTGGTTCAGCCTATGTTACCCGACAGAGTGTACACACCCCGGGCAATGTGCGCAAATGCAAAAAAGCCATCCGTAAGGCATTCGAAAATTCAGCCAAAGGCATCGGAACCTCATTTGTCGAAGTGGTTTCAACCTGTAACTCAGGATGGAAGTTAACCCCCGAACAATCGAACCACTGGATGGAAGAAAACATGTTCCCCTTCTATCCACTTGGAACACTTAAGGACGGTGAACGTGACCAGCCTGATCAATACCTTGTGCAAAAACTAAAAAAGTAAAACCATGACGGAAGAAATAATCATAGCAGGTTTTGGCGGACAGGGCGTTTTGTCGATGGGCAAGATTCTGGCCTATTCAGGCATCATGCAAAACCAGGAAGTCTCATGGTTCCCTTCGTACGGACCCGAGATGCGCGGTGGAACAGCCAATGTAACCGTTATTCTGAGTGACGAACGTATTTCGTCGCCGGTATTAAACAATTACGACACAGCCATCATCCTCAACCAGCAATCGCTCGACAAATTCGAGCAAAGCATCAAGCCCGGCGGCACGCTGATTTTCGATCCCAACGGAATCGTACACGAGCCCACACGAAGCGACATTAAAATTTACAAGATCGAAGCTACAAGACTGGCTGCCGAGAAAGGACAAGCAAAAATATTTAACATGATCGTATTGGGTGCTTTCCTGAAAGCCAAGCCGATTGTTCAAATCGAAAATGTAAAGAAAGGACTTGAAAAGTCATTGCCCGAAAGGCACCACCATCTGATTCCAATGAACATTGAAGCATTGAAATACGGTGAAGAGGCCATGGTTGATTTAAATTGAAACAACAAATAAATCAGATTTGCATAAGGTGCGTGGCTTTTGTCATGCACCTTTTTTTACAAAAATAAGCTTTATAACATAATTCATCTTCATCTAAGCAAAACAGTTTCGTCGTAAATTGCTCACCACAAGAGGTTAATTATCCATCAATTTTATCAACTAACACTTTACGGGGATGAAAACAATAAGCTTATGTTTGCTGGCACTGCTCATATGCAGTGTTGGTTTTGCACAGGGTGTGGTAAAGTCGGCTGCACCAATTAAAAATGAAAAACTGACACCATCACTCCCTCCGGAGCCTTCAGGGCTGAAGGAACATCTATATAAAAGCAGCCATTCAGCCACCGACGACCCTGAACCCAGTGAATGGCATGTAGGCGGCCCGACGCTCAGTCATTTTCACAACCTGCAGGATGCCATTAACTCTGAAGAGGTAAAATATGGCGACATCATATACATTTACACCAATCATGTTGCCAACGGCTATCCTGTTGAAGGCATCTACATTTATAAAGATCTTGAGATCGTTGGCATAACCGACAATGAATTCGTTGCCCTTAATGGCGGCGCTAACAAACTTTCATCCGACCGACGCTGTGTTACCATTGCACAAGGGGTAAAGGTTACCATGCGGAATATCTCCATGTGCAACGGGAATGCCAGTGATGGAGAATATGGCATGGGCGGTGCAATTTACAACAACGGCCACCTGATTCTCGACGATGTCTTCATCTATAGCAACTTATCGAACTATGGCGGAGGCGCCATACACAATGCCGGCATACTGGAAGTAAGCAACAGTTTCTTTAACACCAATGACTCTTATCTGGGCGGAGCCATCTCCAACTCGGGCACCATGAAGCTCGACAACATTATTTTTTCTTACTGCAGGGCAAGCGGATTTGGTGGAGCCATTTATACCTTCGAAACCGGTAGTGAAGAGATCAGCAATTCACGCTTTGAACATTGTTCGGCTGAAAGTTCAGCAGGCGTTCATTATAACTGGGGCTACCCCGTTTACAAGAATTGCAGAATATGGGACAACAAAGCCATCAACTACCTGGGTGGAACCATTGTAAACGAAGGTCAGATGAATATCTCAGCTTGTGTCTTTTATGATAATACAGCAGAAACACTGGGTGGTGCCATTTCGAATTCGGGCATCCTGTTTGTCGATCACAGCGCATTCTATAACAACAGGTGCAATCAGTACCAGGGCGGTGCAATCGCTAATTTCGCAAACATGTACCTATACAGGGTAACAGCCTCGGGCAATTCAGGTTATGGGGCCATTGGCAATTCAGCCTTTTATGATGATACAGAAAAAAATGCCAATGCCTATCTGATAAACTGTACCGTTACAAACAACACCAATCCCGATTGCTCGGGCATCAGCCTTCACGAGGAAACAGGATCATCCTATCTGTCATTGGTCAATTCAATAGTGGCCAACAACAAAGGAGGTGGCTACGATATTGAACAATACAATGCCTATTTGTCAACCGATGGATGCAATATTCTTGGTAGCAGTGATTCCTCCTACCTTTTTATGGTAAGCGACATGCCGGGCATCGATCCCCAACTTGATGAATTAAGCATTACCGGCCTGGAAGTTCCTTTCCACCAGCCGCTGCCTCACAGTCCGGCCATCAATGCCATTGCCAATGAAACCAGGAATGCTGAACAAGCCACCGGTGATCCCTATTTCTTTAACAGCCCAATTAGCCCCAATGGACTTTACGACATCGGGGCTTATGAAACGAATGAAAGTCAGATGAATTCGGCCGTATGGTCAATATGGGAAAATTACAACCCCGGTACCAGCATCCCCTACAATGTAAGTATTCCCTGGGAAACTGATCTCATCTGGCACCCGGCAGTCAACAACCTGCACATAGGAACAGAGGGTATTCTGCATGTTACAGAAGCACTTGAACTAGAAGGAAAACTTTTCTACAATGGAAAAGCCAGCAGCCTTGTATTGTATGAAGGTATCGAATTTAAACAGCATGAGAATTACCTTGTTGTTCCTGAAATCGCATCGCTTGATTGCCAAACCGGCGATGATGAAAACTTCACCCTCACCATTGAAACACACAGCCACGGGCTGGCCTTTAATGCAACCTTTGAATATGGGAAAAGCAGTGCCGATTACGATCTCCGACAATACAACGACACCATTCGTTTGGAAGAAAAAATAGATGGTAACATCCTGCGCACCTACACCTATCATTTTAAGGCGCCCGGCCTGATCGATGGTTACTACAGAATTCGTTTAACAGGCGAACAGTTTACTTTTGTCACTGCGCCGCGCAGGGCCACCAACAAATCAGATTTTGATGAAAAGCTGTATACGATGGGCATCAAAATTTTAAGCACCAACAACACCTTACGCATTGAAAACAGGAAGAACGAAATAAGAGCATTTCGCTTAATCAACATGGGCGGACAATGTGTTTTCACCTGTGAACCGGCAAGCCAGCAACAACTTATCGAAAAGCACAACCTGGTATCAGGTTGGTATATTGCAACAGTGAAAACAACAAAAGGCGACTATGTTTCGAAGGTATTGATCAAATAAAATTCAATTTGGAGAAAGCGCTGTTTACCATCCGAATTTCATCGTGTGACCGGCAGCCCGCTCACTTCAAACAGGCAATTGAGAGTAGCTTTTAATGGGTAAAAGCTACTCTTTCCTTTTTATAAAATCCATGGGATTGTAGAAGATTTTATCGCGAAACTTCGACAGCTGCAAGAGGCGCCATTCTTCTACGTAACCGATGGTCTTGTTCAGCAGATCGAAGTAGAGCGAAACCATCAGCAAAAAAGTAAACAACCATATAAGAAGTATGTTGAACAATACGGTGCTGATTCTGAACTTACCGAGGTATTTGTAGGAAGCATAGAAATGAGCACGTCCGTTGTCATAAGCAGGCTTGCGGTACACGGGCTCATCACCCTGCAATATCCGGTTCCCGGCCAGATAAACCTTATAACGTGAATACTTATCACGAACCAGGGCTTCGAGCTGTTCATTGCGGAAACGATCACGATAGGCCGCCAGTTGTTGATGATCATTGTTGAATTTGGCCAGCAACAGCTCATACTGTACAGTTAATTGTTGATTAATTGCATTGAACTCCTGCTCGTTTGTTTTTTGTGCACTGTTCAGCCATGCCTTTACAGCGGCAGCATCTTTCCGGTCAAGTGATCCTGCAACGACAGCGGCTATAGCAGCGTCAGGCAGGGCTGCTGTTTGCTTATCACCTTGTATGAGCTCGTTAAATGCCTGCAGTAATATTGCCTGTGTGCGTTGAATCTTTGCACTGTCGGCCTGCTCAACTGCCTGCAAAAAGCTTTCAAGGTAATCGTTCACCTGAGGAAACCAGTAATAGGTTCTGAAATTAAGATCGTTTTTTTCCCTTTCCAGATCGAAAAGCACCTTTTCGTATTGATTGTTCTTGTATTGATTCACGGCCAGAGCTTCGTACGACCAGCGCGATGTCATCAGGTCGCCAATAAGCGGTGTTTGGGTATAGCTGCTCATCGACGAATGCATCTTGTTGAAATCGACAATTACACCACTGAGTAACAATTGAGGCACCAGCATCAGCGGAATCATTACATAAATGGTAACAGCCGAGTTAAGGCCGGCCGATAAATTCAATCCAAGTAAATTGGCAAAACAGGTTGTGGTAAACAGGATGGCCCAGGTTGAAAAACCGAGCCCTTCGAAGCCCAGCATCGAGTAGGCAATCAATACAAAGGTCAGCACCTGAAAGGCAGAGATACTAAACAGCATGAGTATTTTTGAACTGATATAAGCCCCCCTGCTCAGTTCGAGAAACTCTTCGCGCTTTAGTATTTTACGATCCTTAAAAATCTCCTCGGCACTAATGCTTAAACCTAGAAACAAGGCCACGACCACACTCATGAAAAGGAAGGCGGGAATATTGTCATTCAGTGCAAAAACATACTTTCCGGCAGGGGCGTATTTTGAAAAGAAGCCCAAAATCAGGGCAAGCAGAGGTGCCTCGAGAAGGGCAATGGTCAGGTATTGCCGGTTCGATTTCTTGCTTGCGAAATCCCGTTTCAGAAACAGACCCAGTTGTTTGAACCAGTTGGGGGTTTTAAACTTCACCTTTGGGAAGGTTTCCTGTTCTACAGGATTGTCTTTCATAAACTGAACAACCCGGGGTTCTACTTTTTCCTTGTAGCGCTCGTACCATTCTTCGGGTGCTATTTTACGCCGCCTGATACTTTTCCCAAACGGATCGACCATCCGCTCTTCGATAATACGCAAGGGCTGCTCTGTTTTCACATTTCCGCATGAAAGACATTCACTTTCATCGGGATTAACATAGTTGGCTTCATTCTTAAAATAGGTAACCGCCTCCATGGGGTTACCAAAAAAGACCACCCGTCCCCCCTTGTCCATCACAATCATGCGGTCGAAGAGCTTGTAAATGTCGCTGGCCGGCTGATGAATGTTGGCAATTACCAGCTTGCCTTTCAAACACTGCCTTTTGAGTAAATACATGATCTTTTCGGAATCGGATGACGAAAGTCCCGAAGTAGGTTCATCGGCCAGCAAAACAGAGGGTTCGCGCATCAGTTCAAGCGCAATATTGAGTCGTTTTCGCTGGCCTCCGCTCAATATTTTCTTAAGCGGACTGCCCACTACCAGATCGCGCGCTTCCACCAGATCGAAATCGATCAGCGTTTGCTCAATGATCTTATCAATTTCCTCGTCATTCATGTTCCCAAAACAGAAGCGGGCATTGAATTCGAGGTTCTTATAAACGGTTAACTCTTCGAGCAGCAGATCATCCTGAGGAACATAGCCAATTACCCCTTTTAAAAGGCTTTCGTTTTGGGGATCGTGCAAATCGAGCCCGTTAATGGTGATTTTTCCCCTGTAAGGTTTCAGCTTCCCGTTTAACACATTCAGCAAAGTAGTCTTTCCTACACCACTTCCCCCCAGAATACCAACCAGGTCGCCCGAGCGTTCCTGAAAGCTGAAGGGATGAAGTCCGTATACCTTCCGGGAGAAACGGTATTCAATGTTTTCGGCATTGTACACAATAATAGGATTACCAGCCTGCCGAATAAAGCGCGACATAATGCTGCTGTAATAAATCGGGATGATACGCGAGGTGCGCAGAATACCTCCCTGAGGAAAAACATACATCCGGTTTTGGGCCAGGCGATGACCATTAAGATAGAGGTTCCGGGGGCCCCAATACTTAAAAAAGAGGGTGTCGATACTGCTGATTCTGATCAGTTCAAGTTCAATTTGCTGATCTTTCCGGTACAAATGTTTTATGTCAGGATCGTGATACTTTTCGTTGCCGTTTACAACAAAAAGACAATTCTTGTCCTTCACCGAGGCGATGCCATTCAGGTAAAAACTGAACAGCTTTTCGTATTCCCTGCGATCGATCTTCAGCCCGTCGGCCACCACCCGCACCGTGTGCAGGTCATTCTGATCGATGCCGGCAGGTTGCTTTACGAAGTTGAGCAACTGCACCAGCATCATAAAGCGGGCTTCAAGATTGAACAATTCAACAATGCCCGCACAAATTTTTTCGATGTAACGGTGGTTAATCAGTCGCTCATCGGCATTGTATAGTATTTCGCGGTTCGTTACATGATAGTATTCAACAAACTCGTGGTAAAGCTCAAGGTACTTCCCGGCCATCTCGTTGCTGAAATTCTCCTTCAGGTACGATTTTACAAGTTCATCAGCATCATTCACCTTACGTTCGCTATGGTAGTCGGTGATGATGGCAAACAGCTTGATGAGCGTTTCAATAATGCCTTCGTACATTGATTCTATTTTAGTGTACACCATCAACTACAGTCTGCCGGAAGCAACAGCTGTACCTGTAAAATCAAAAGACAAGCGGGAAGTCCCGGAAACTATCAGCGTAGATTCTTTTCTCTGATAGTTTCAAGCATGTCGGTCAGCTTAACGATTTGCTCCTCCGTCATCGAGCTCGAACCTTCTTCCATGGCATACACCTCATTGATTGAGCGAATGTATTCAAACGATTCGGCCGACATTTCGCTTTCACGGTACTGAGCCATCTGTGTTTCGAGCTTTTTCAGATAGTCTTTCTGATAAAGAATCACTTTGATGATTTCAGGATTATTGAAGGTATTTTCCGAAATGTGCGTAGTGAGGTACAGGCCTTCTACTGCGGTGCCGCTTACAATCAGATACGACAGCTCATCACGTCCCTGCTTGTGCAAAAACTCATAAGCATCTTCGGTGTAGTTGATAATCAGGTTGGTTAATTCTTCCTGCTTGTCGAGATTCTCCCTGATTTTAGAAGCCACATCGCGTTTAAAAGCCGCAGTAAGATCCAGTTCGCCTACCAATTGCTCGATGGCTTCAAAATAACTTTGAACCTCGGCTTTTTGATTGTAGGTAGCTGCATAGGCCAAATCGGCCAGATAAATACCCAGATTTAAAGCCTTGTTCTTATCGGTAAAATATTTACCTGCATTCTCTGCATCATGTGCAATGTCGAAAATATAAGTAGCTTCAATCTCATTCAACATTTTTGTTACATCAAAAGTTGAAGAAATGGGGTACACATAAGCTTCAATATCTTTTCTGATTTCGTCGGCAGCAACTGCCTCGGCCTCAACCGAAGTTGCTTTCTTTGTTTTGTTATTGCATGAAATAAAAGTGTTTGTCAATAACAAAGTTACCATCATTGTCAAAACAAAGCTGACCGTCTTTCTGGTTTTCATAGGTATAATTTTCATCTGTTTATATTTCTTAAGTTGCTTATTACCTGTTGGATCAAGATTACTTTCTTTGAACGCTCCGGCTAGCCGCATAGCTTGCCCCGCTTTGGCGGGGCAACCCGCCATCCGTCAGCTGACGGAACAATTGTCTGTGTGCGAAATGTATTTCACATGGCTCGTTGCATCTGTGAGTAATTTGTTTTCAAAGCCTCACCCGCTTAATAGTCAGGCCGGGCTTTTGATTTGTTAAAATTATAAATTACTGATGAATTACATAATATTTGTGCCAATTTTAGAGTTAGCAAATTCTAAAATTTCACACAGGCCGGGTCCGCTGCTCACGATAAAGAACTCAACAATGCCTGCTCATGCTCCCTCAAGGGGCGTTTTCAATTGCACAAAAACACATCAACGGTAAGATAAAGTAAGTATTTAGGAAATGTAAAGAACGAAATTGGATATTTTCGTAACAACAAATGCAAACACAGTACAAATCAAATTTTATTTATGCGTTCGATACAATTTATTTTATTGCTGATCATTACCTTATCACCAGCCCTTATTGCAGCACAAAACTACACACTGGTTTGGGAAGATCAGTTTGATGGCACACAACTCGATGCTACGAAATGGAACATTGAGCAAAACGAAGGCATCTGGAATACCGGAGGCAACCGGGAATTACAACACTACAAAAAAGAAAATGTAAGTGTGGGTGATGATGGAAATGGAAACAACTGCTTAATCATAAGCGCGAAAAAGGAAGCATACAAGGGGTACCAATTCACTTCGGGAAGGGTTAACACCAGAGGAAAATTTGCTTTCCGAAGAGGAAAACTTGAAGCCATGATTAAAATCCCCAATCTGGCCAACGGCTTATGGCCTGCTTTCTGGACCCTGGGCTACACCCCGGTTGGATGGCCCGATTGTGGTGAAATTGATGTGATGGAAATGGGACACTATGCAGCAATCAACCAAAACAAGGTCAACAGTTTTATTGGGGCTCACCTTTTCTGGGGGCCACATCCCAGCGACTATGGAAAAGAATACATTGCACCTTACGACTTGTCGAAAGCTTTTTTTAAGCACACCGTGGTTTGGACCGAAAACAACATCTCAGTTTTCTTCAACGATGCAGCAACACCCTATTTCTCAATGGGAATCAATGGTGCAAACACGGAAGAATTCAGAGACTACCAGCATTATATTTTGCTGAACATGGCTGTGGGCGGTTCGTTGCCCGGACTATTCAATGCCAGCAACATCAGTGCCGGGTTACCCGCCAGCATGTATGTCGACTGGGTGAAGCTTTACCAGGAAACACCCGACTTTGCCGAAGAAGAGCTTCCCTTATTCGGTGACTTTGGTGTTTATGAAGAAGAAGGCAACACCGACATGCACATGAGCCCCGACTACGACCTCACAATTAGCAGTCAGGGCTTAAACACAAGCGAATTGGACCCCTACAGGGGAGCAAGGGCACTGAACTACCAAACAACAGCGAATCAGGCATTTGAAATAAAACTGACATCACCAATTAAGCGCAACTTCATCAACTATGCCAATGGAAGTTTGCAGCTTCATCTCCGCACCACCATGCAGGAAGCCATTAGCCTGGGCATTGCCGATGGAGATGGCAACGAAGCGCTGATCACCCTGGCCGAAAACGAAAGTCAAAATGTAGCACGCGATGGTAAATGGCATCTGGTGTACCTTCCGCTGGCCGGACTGGCCGATAAAGCAGATTTAACAAGTGTGATCGATTTGCTCATTGTAAAAGGTGAAAGCGCTGACAATGCCCAACTTTCAATCGACGAGGTGATATACAGCCAACAGATGCCCACGAGCGGATATTTCGGAATTTATACCAACAACCCGAACATTGCCAACCGCTTCATCACCGACAATGTAAACGGACATTTGTACAACTGGGAAAATACAGTGACCTTCAACAAGCAGTTTTCGGCCTACGACGGAGAAGACGTCCTTTCGTTCCGTTCATCGGGAGCAGCTGCCTGGTGGGGCTTTGGTTTTTTCAGCACACAGGCACTCAATTTTAAAAATTATGCCGAAGGCACCCTTCACCTGGCACTCAGGACAAGCAGCAGCCAAAACTTTACACTGGCCATTCAGGGTGCCAACAATACCAGCGGTGAGGTCATTTTCAGTAACAACAACGACCCCTACGGCTTCAAACGCGACGGAAAATGGCACCGGGTTTCGATCCCCATGAGTACACTCACAGCACAAGGACTCGACCTTTCGGCCTGTGGCAACATTTTTACCATGAGCGGCGGAACCATTGGCGACCTTGCCGTCGACGATATTTACCTTTCGCAAGATGGATCACTGATTGAAAATCCCAACAGGTGTTACCCGGTTTCGATCAGCATCAGTCCGGAAAACAGCACCATCAAAACAGGGCAGGAAATACAGTTTACCGTAGCACTGAAGGATCAGTTCGGCAACGAAACCGATGCCGACATCAGCTACAGTGCCAGCGGTGGCAGCATCAGCAGTGAAGGTCTTTTCACCTCGAACGAGGCAGGCACCTTCACCGTGCAGGCCAGTGCAGGCGACCTGAAGGCTTCAACAAGCATCAGGGTGGGTCAGACTTCAGCCCCGGCCACACAACTTGCCCCTAAACCCGAAGTGCATTACTTCAATGCCTCTAAAACCTTGCAAATAAAGCACAGCGAAGCAATTGAAAGGGTGGTGGTTTACAACCTTAAAGGCGAAAAGATCACCGAAGAGGCATTTAAAAACACTTACGCCGAAATTGATTTCAGCGCTTACCCCGCTTCGGTTTACCTGGTGCGTGTGCTTAGTCAGCGGGGATTGCATTTTGTAAAAATCAGTACCCGCTGATACCTTATTGTGTTTGAATCATAGTCGATGCATTGGTCTTTACTTTTCATAATAAAAAACCCTTACCGGGTAAGATAAAAAACCCTTACCGGGTAAGATAACAAACCCTTACCGGGTAAGATAACAAACCCTTACCGGGCAAGATGATAAAACCTTATCGAGTGAGACTGAAAAACCTTACCGGGAAAAATAATTAATCCTCTGGCAGTTTAATGGACTTGCCCTGTCGGATGAAGGAAGCAATATAAAAAAGAAGGAAGCACGTAAGATTCACTGTGCTTCCTTCTTTTTTCAACAAGTATTGAACCCTTGTTAAGCTTCGAGCTTTCTGGAGTATTTCATTTCAATTGCAAACGCCAACAACAGACTAATACCACCAAATAAAAGTACTGCGGCTCCGTAAACAACGCCAATTGTTTCCCGCATCTGCCAGTCAGTGCCCTTATTCATATTATCGAGGGGCACAAAGTTGGTGATCAGAAAACCAACCATCAAACCAACCCCGACGCCAAGCAGCAGGCATCCGGCCTTTAAGCTTCCCGACGAAAAACGGTTAAAGACTTTTACAGGCCTGCTCAACTGATTTTGGAGCAGGTTCAGGTCCTGTTTCTCGCCCGCTTTTTCGATGATCATCAGGCGTTCTTTTTTCCGGACAAAAAGCTCGAACAGTTTGTAAATTCCCAGGGTAATCATCCCGACTACCAGTGGAATGGTAATGAAATCCATCATGATTATTTGTGTTTAAATTGTTTGTTCTTTACTCCTTTGGACGCAGGGTGAAGATTTTGGTTACAGGCAATGGGATACGGTTGCTGATTTCAAGATCGTTTAAAGTCTAAAATCTTCAAATAGACGAAAAACCCTGACTCCCGGTCTTATTCATTATTTGGTATATTTGTAGATCGTGTAACCTGTTTTTGTACTTTGCGTCTAAAACAACATGGAGCATCAGGATGAAATGGAAGTGATCAAACGGATTCGCAATGGCGAAACCGCGTTGTTTTCCGTTTTTCTTGAGCAACATGCAGGCAAGGTACATGCACTCATTGCCCGGATAGTACCCAACCGTGAAGATGCCGAAGAGTTGACGCAGGATGCTTTTGTCAAGGCCTTTAGCAAGTTGCACACCTTTAAAGGCACTTGCAGGTTTTCGACCTGGCTTTTTCGGATTGCCTACAATACGGCCATATCGGCTACCCGAAAAAAACGGCTTGTTTATCCCGCAGTGGATGAAGCCCGCATTGAAAATCTGGCCGACGAAGAAGTCGACCTGATACTCGAACAGGATGAAAGTGAACAACGAATGCGCCAGCTAGAAAAGGCCGTCAGACAACTCGATCCCGAAGATGCAGCCTTGCTTGCCCTGTATTACCAGCAGGAAAAACCGGTGAATGAGCTGGCTGAAATTTTAGAAATCAGTGTATCGAACGTAAAGGTAAGACTGCACCGCATAAGGAAAAAGTTAGTTTTGTTAATTAATGAGATGAAGGATGAAGCAGGATAAAGCAATCAAAAAACTAATATCGGCTACGAAAAGCGAAGGCCTTTCGTATGGTTTCGAAAACAAAGTTATGAAGGCCGTTTACAGGGAGGCCGAAAAGCAGACAAAACGAAGATTTGCACTCAACATGGCCCTGGTTTCGCTGGTTTCGCTCGCACTGGTTGCTGCTGCAGTATATGTGCTGCACCACTTTTATTCGCTCAGTTTTTCGCTGAAAATGCCTCAACTTTCGATGGCGGGTGATAACAAAACGCTTGTTTTGTTTAGCCTGTACATAGCCGCCCTGGTTTTGTTTTTGCTGGGTCTCGATCTGTATTTCAGACGTTTAAGAAAGAAGCTGGAATAAGCTTATTTCTGATCTTCGTTTTTTTGAAAATGTGTACCGGCACTTTTCATCTTTTCGCAAAAGCGACCGGGCCGGGCGGAGGCGTTTAGCTGACCGATGCCGCGCCCGCTGGTTGAACCGCCGCAAGGTGGCGATTGAAATGAGCCCCCCTTGCGGTGTGTGAAACCCGGGCACGGCGAGGGCACTAAAAGCCGCAGACCGAAAAGCCCGCCATATTAAATCAAATAGAAAATCGTCTTTTTTTAAATTAAAGCAATACATGCAGGTACAAGCGTCAACTCTTCCCCATGGCTTTTTAACCAAGGACTGGCTGACGGACGAAATGTTAAGCCAAGTTTAGAAAACTGAGATTCATCAGTATTTTTGTTTGCAAACTTTCAAATTATAATTATACTTGCACAGCTAATAACAAAATGCCATGACAATTTTATTTGGACATCATCACGGCCATCATGTAAACCTGCAAATGCGGTAGGCTGGTGCGATTATGTCTGAACTTTTTTAAGATACTCGTTAACTTTAAAGGCTTACCAACACGGTGAGCCTTTTTTATTTTGTAACATTTGGAAACAGAAAATACTATGGACACTATTTTAAGAATTGCAATTCAAACCAAAGGCCGGTTAAACGAAGAATCGGTAGGATTAATCAACGAATGCGGCATTAAACTGACCGTAGGAAAGCGGCAGTTGCTCTCGCCTTCGAAGAATTTCCCCATCGAAATTCTGTACCTGCGCGACGACGACATTCCCGAAACCGTAGCCGACGGTGTGGCCGATATTGGCATTGTGGGTGAAAACGAAATGCTCGAGAAAGACAAAGAGGTTGAGCTGGTCAAACGATTGGGATTCAGCAAATGCAGGTTGTCGCTTGCCATCCCCAAAGGCGAGGATTATACCGGTCCCGAATGGTTTGAAGGCAGAACCATTGCCACTTCGTACCCGGTCATTCTGCGCAAGTTTTTCAGCGAAAAAGGAGTAAATTGCGACATCCATGTAATTAACGGATCGGTTGAAATTGCTCCCGGAATTGGCCTGGCCGATGGAATTTTCGACATCGTCAGTTCGGGAGGAACCCTCATCTCGAACGGTTTGAAAGAGGTAGAAGTGGTTACCCCCAGCGAAGCCGTGCTGATAAAAACGCCGGGGCTCCCCGCTGAAAAACAAGCCATACTTGATGAGCTGCTTTTCCGCATCGAAAGCGTGGAACGTACCCGCGGGAAGAAATACATACTATTGAATGCGCCCAACGATCAGCTTTCGGAAATTGTTAAAATGCTCCCGGGCATGAAAAGCCCTACCATTCTACCTCTTGCCGAAGAAGGATGGAGTTCGGTGCACTCGGTCATTGAAGAGAAGTTCTTCTGGGAAAATATCTCGAAGCTGAAAAAGCTCGGGGCTGAAGGAATTTTGGTGCTGCCCATCGAGAAGATGATTATGTAATAAAATCGAACACGGAGAAACAAAGACACGGAGAAACGATCTCTTAAGCAGGATTTCAAAGAAACAAAAAAAGCATTGTGCGCTTTGTGAAAGACCTTGGTGTCCTTTGTGCTTATTTTTAAATGACGAATCACTTTGAAATATGAAAGTAATAAAGAATCCAAAACAGTCCGAATGGCCATCACTTTTGAAGCGTCCCGTTTTTGAAACGGCCTCGCTCAACGAAAAGGTCAAGGGCGTGCTCGACGAGGTGAAAGCGAAGGGTGATGCGGCCTTACGCCAATACACTGCGCAGTTCGACAAGGTGGAATTGAACGAGCTTCAGGTTTCAGAAGCCGAAATGGAAGCAGGCACTGCTGATCTTTCTGCCGAACTGAAAGCAGCCATTGAAACTGCTGCGGCCAATATCCGCAAATTCCACGAAGCACAGCGTTTTGAAAGCAGCATCGTCGAAACAACACCCGGTGTTAAATGCTGGCAGAAAAGTGTGGGCATCGAAAAAGTAGGTCTTTACATTCCCGGAGGTACTGCTCCCCTCTTTTCCACCGTGCTAATGCTCGCCATTCCGGCTCAAATAGCGGGCTGTAAGGAGATTGTACTTTGTACCCCGCCGCAAAAAGACGGCAAACTCCCTGCCCCGGTCTTGTTCGCGGCCAGGCTTTCAGGCATCACCAAAGTTTTCAAAATTGGAGGGATTCAGGCCATAGGAGCCATGGCATACGGAACGGAAAGTGTTCCCAAAGTGTTCAAGATTTTTGGTCCGGGCAACCAATATGTTACTGCCGCCAAGCAACTGGTGAGCATGAGTGATGTTTCCATCGACATGCCTGCCGGGCCAAGTGAAGTCGCAGTGATGGCTGACGAAACGGCCAATCCGGCCTTCGTTGCTGCCGACCTGCTTTCGCAAGCCGAGCATGGTACCGATAGTCAGGTGATTTTGGTCAGCACTTCAGAAAAAATCATCGATGAGGTGCAAGTTGAATTGGAAAAGCAACTTAAAGATCTCCCAAGAATGGATTACGCGCTGAAAGCTTTGGATAACAGCAAGATACTCCTGGTTGAAAGCGAACAGAAAATGATCGATATGATGAACCTGTACGCAGCCGAACACCTCATCATCCAGATGAAAAATTATGCCGAAGTGGCGGGGCAAATCATCAATGCCGGCTCAATCTTTCTGGGGCCTTATACGCCCGAAAGTGCCGGCGACTATGCCTCGGGAACCAACCACACCCTGCCCACCAACGGATGGGCAACCAGTTACAGCGGTGTCAACCTCGACAGTTTTATCCGCAAAATCACCTTCCAGGAAATATCCAAAGAAGGGATGCAGCAGCTCGGGCCGGTGATTGAGCAAATGGCCGGGGCGGAGCAGTTGTACGCGCACAAGAATGCGGCTACACTTCGTATTGAAAGCGATTGAAAGCAATAGGAAGCAATTGAAAAAAGGGGAGGCAGTTGAAGGCGATGGGAAGTAGTAGAGCAAAATAATTGGAACATGAAATTAGAAGATCTTGAAATATACCAGATTGCACTTCGTTTAGGCGATGAGGTTTGGGATATAGTCATCAAATGGGATTACTTCGAGAAAAAAGGACTTGGTGCACAATTAACCGATGCAGCGGACTCAATTAGTGCTAATATTTCGGAAGGATATGGTCGCCTATCACCACGCGACAATCGTAGGTTTTGCTTATTTGCCCGTGGTTCATTGTTCGAAACAGCAACATGGATATCCAAAGCTCATTATCGTAAATTAATTGACGATGCCACCCATAGCAGGTTAATGAACGAGTGCACTAACCTGAAAATTAAACTATGGAACTACATACAAGTGTTAGATAAACGCAGTATAAATGAGAAAGGCTATGGACAATCGTAAAGAAACAATAGCATTCTATTGCTTTCAATCGCGTCCAATTGCTTTCTAAAAAATGAGAAATGAAACCAATAAAACAACTTTTACGCCCAAACATACTGGCTCTCAAACCCTACTCCTCGGCCCGCGATGAGTTTAGCGGCAGTGCCTCGGTGTTTCTCGATGCCAATGAAAACCCTTACGATACGGGCTACAACCGTTATCCCGACCCCTACCAAATGGAGGTTAAAAAGCGCATTGCCGAAATAAAAGGCACACAAACCAATCAAATCTTTCTGGGCAACGGCAGCGACGAAGCCATCGACTTGCTGTTTCGTGCATTTTGTAACCCCGGGGTTGACAATGTGGTGGCCATTGAGCCATCGTACGGAATGTACACGGTTTCGGCCGGCATTAACGATGTTGAAGTGAAAAAAGTGCTGCTTACCAAAAACTTTGAGCTCGATAGCCAAAAGTTGCTCGATACAGCTAACGAAAAAACTAAACTGGTTTTTCTGTGTTCGCCCAACAACCCATCGGGCAACCTGCTCTCTAAAACCGAAATGATTAACATTCTCAGCAATTTGAATGGTTTGGTAGTAGTCGATGAGGCCTACATCGACTTTGCACCCGGTGAAAGCCTTTTGTCTAAATTGGAAAAATACCCCAACCTGGTGATTCTGCAAACCTTCTCGAAAGCCTGGGGACTGGCCGGAATCCGTTTGGGAATGGCCTTCGCATCGCCCGAAATCATTGGCATACTGAACAAAATCAAGTATCCCTACAACATCAACCAGCTCACTCAACAGCGGGTGATGCAGTCCTTACAAAATGCTGAACAGAAAGAGGCCTGGGTCAAAAACATCATTGACGAGCGTGAAAAATTGGCCAATGAGCTAAGGAAATTGCCCTTTGCACAGAAGATTTATCCCAGCGATGCCAACTTCTTGTTGGTAAAGATGGAAGGTGCCCGTGAGAAATTCGAGCACCTGATGAACGAAGGAGTGATTGTTCGCGACCGATCAAAAGTAACCCTTTGCGAAAACAGCCTGCGAATAACGGTGGGAAGCCCGGAGGAAAATCGCGAGCTACTTAAAAAATTAGAAAGTCTAAAATAAACAAGGAATAAAAAATAAGAAATAAGGAATGAGAAACTAAAAAGGAGAAGCTTTTATCAATGAACGAAAGTATGATTTGGAAGACCGTTTAATTGATTTTGCCATCAGAATTAGTGAGATTGTAGAATCTTTGCCTAATACGAAATTAGGAAACCACATTGGTGGTCAATTAATTCGTTGCGGAACTTCACCTGCTTTGAATAATGGCGAAGCTCAATCGGCAGAATCAAAAAATGACTTCATTCATAAACTGAAAGTTATTCTAAAGGAATTAAGAGAAACCCGTATTTGTTTAAAAATCATTATTCGAAAACCACTATTGAAGCCTGAACGAATAAATGATATCTTAAAGGAAAATAACGAATTAATCGCAATTTTTCTAAAAAGCATCGAAACTGCGAAGAAGCGTAATTCCTGATTCCATGTTCCTTATTTATTATTTCTTATTTCAAAAAATGATACGATGAAGAAAGCACTTTTTATCGATAGAGACGGAACCCTGGTTATTGAACCTCCTGTAGATTACCAACTCGACAGCCTCGAAAAACTGGAGTTTTACCCGGGTGTGTTTCGCAACATGCATTTCATTGCCAGGAACCTCGACTATGAGCTGGTAATGGTGACCAATCAGGACGGACTGGGAACAAGTTCATTCCCCGAAGAAACCTTTTGGCCGGCGCACAACAAAATGCTGAAAGTCTTCGAGGGCGAAGGGGTGGTTTTCGATGACATCCTTATTGATCGCAGCTTTCCTGAAGATAATGCGCCTACCCGCAAGCCACGCACCGGCATGATGGAAAAATACATGGACGGCAGCTACGACCTGGCCAACAGTTACGTCATTGGTGACCGTTTGACCGATGTGGAACTGGCCAAAAACCTCGGTTGCAAAGCCATCTGGCTCAGCAACGAAGCGGACGAACTGCTTGCCGAGAAAGGCCTATCCGAAGTTTGCGTACTGAAAACCGCCAACTGGGACAAGGTGTATGCCGAAGTGGCCAAAACTGACCGAACGGCCACCGTAAAGCGCACCACCAAAGAAACCGACATTGATATCTGGCTCGACCTTGATGGAACAGGCAAAACCAACATTTCTACCGGACTGGGCTTTTTCAACCACATGCTCGACCAGATTAGCCGTCACTCGGGCATCGATCTGAAAGTAATGGTGAAAGGCGACCTGGAAGTGGATGAACACCATACCATCGAAGACACTGCCCTTGCGCTTGGTGAAGCTTTCTTAAAAGCGCTGGGCAACAAGCGCGGCATTGAACGCTACGGCTTTTGCCTGCCCATGGACGACAGCCTCATACAGGTGGCGCTCGACTTTGGTGGCCGGCCCTGGCTGGTGTGGGATGCCGAATTCACCCGCGAGCGGGTTGGCGACATGCCCACCGAAATGTTCCTGCACTTCTTCAAATCGTTCAGCGATGCCTCGAAATGCAACCTCAACATCAAGGCTGAGGGACAAAACGAGCACCACAAAATTGAAGGCATCTTTAAAGCCCTGGCCAAAGCCATCAAAATGGCGATTAAGAAAGATGTGTTTAACTTTGAGCTGCCATCAACCAAGGGTGTACTTTAACCACAAAGAACACAAAGTACAACACGAAGAAACACTAAGTAAAATGGATCAAGAACAAATATTCAAAGTGATACTGGATTGTGCCTTTAAGGTTCACACTGCGATAGGTCCAGGTTTACTTGAAAGTGCTTATGAAGAATGTTTGTATTATGAACTCAGAAAAGCGGGACTTAGCGTTGAAAAACAGAAAATCTTACCTTTAATTTATGAGGAAATAAAATTAGATGCCGGTTATCGGATCGATCTGCTGGTAGAAAACCAAATAGTAATAGAATTAAAAGCTGTAGAAACACTCAATGAAATTCATCTTGCCCAGGTATTAACCTATTTGAAACTTTCTAAATGCAAACTTGGCTTACTGGTCAATTTTAATGTAAAACATCTGAAAGACGGAATTAAACGTGTTATTTTATAACCCTTTGTGTACTTAGTGTCGTACTTTGTGCCCTTTGTGGTTAAATCAATATATTATGAAACGCATTCAACCAAAAACCGAACAAAAGAAAACAGCCATCCTGTTGCTGCACTGCCCCGACAAGCAAGGCTTGCTGGCGCTGGTGACCGAATTCATCAATACCAACAACGGAAACATTCTCTACCTCGACCAGCACGTCGATCGGGAAGAAAAACTTTTCTATATGAGGGTTGAGTGGGAATTGGAAAATTTCACCATCCCTAAGGAGAAGATTTCGGATTATTTCGAAACACTCCTGGCTCATAAGTTCAATATGACCTTCAACATCTATTTCTCTGAGGAAAAGCCACGAATGGCCATCTATGTTTCAAAAATGTCGCACTGCCTGTTCGACCTTTTGGCACGCTACACAGCCGGAGAATGGAATGTCGATATCCCGCTCATCATCAGCAATCACCCCGACATGCAACCGGTGGCTGAAGGTTTCGGCATTGAGTATCACCATTTCCCAATTAACAAAGAAAACAAAGCCGAACAGGAAGAAAAAGAACTGGCTTTGCTACGTAAAAATAAAATCGATTTCATTGTACTGGCACGATACATGCAAATCATTTCCGACGAGTTTATCACCCACTATCCCAACAAGATCATCAATATCCACCATTCATTTTTACCCGCATTTGTAGGGGCAAAACCCTATCATGCGGCCCATCAGCGAGGTGTTAAAATCATTGGGGCTACCAGTCATTATGTGACCCCCGAACTCGATGCCGGGCCTATCATCAAACAAGATGTGGCGCGCATCAGCCATAAGGACACCGTGAACGACCTGGTTGCCAAAGGCCGCGACCTGGAAAAGATTGTCCTGTCGAAAGCAGTAAACAAACATATTGAACGAAAGATCCTGGTTTACAACAACCGGACGGTAGTATTCAGCTAATTAACGAACAATGAACCAAACCATCTTCACTCCAACTGACTGGAATAAACTTTGTCGCTTAGGCGGCATCATGGCACTCATCGTAGTGGCCATCATTCCGGTACAAATAGTCATTTTTGGACTGTGGCCACCACCATCCAATGTGCTCGATTTCTTTAAATTGTTTCAGCAGAACTGGTTCCTGGGCCTGTTGAGTCTCGACCTGCTCTACCTGGTGAACAACATTTTGCTGGCTTTTGTGTACCTGGCCTTGTTTGCAGCTTTGCGAAAAACCAAAGCCTATCCCATGTTTATTGCCCTGGTACTCGGCTTCATTGGCATAGCCGTATATTATGCTTCCACTGCGGCTTTCGAAATGTTTTCGCTGAGCAAACAGTATTATGCCACCACCGATGCCATGCTCCAACAACAGCTATTGGCTGCAGGTCAGGCCATTCACGAGGCATACAAGGGGACAGCCTTCGTTGTTTATTACATTCTGAATGGCATTGCGTTGGTTATCATTGGCTTTTCGATGTTGAACGACCCGGCAAAAACATTCAGCAGAACAACTGCCATCTGGGGACTAATTTCAGCTTTTTTAATGACCATTCCTTCTACCTTTGGAACCATTGGGCTTATTTTCTCCATTGCATCGCTGGTTCCCTGGATTGTATTCTCAAAATTAATTGCAAAACGTTTGTTTCAAATTAGCAAAACCAACGAACAATGAAGCACTTACTTAAAATATTCATTTTGCTATGCATTTCGCTTTTCATCATGAATAATGCTGAAGCGCAAACCTTTCAAAAAGAAATCCCGGCCGATTACGGTTATATTGTAACATTGGGACAAACCGTCCCCGATTTCGATCTGCTACTTCCCAATGAAACCCAAACCAGCATGAAAGCCTTGCGCGGGAAAGTAGTGATGCTACAATTTACCGCCAGTTGGTGCGGTGTTTGCCGTAAGGAAATGCCGCATATAGAAAAGGATATCTGGCAAAAACACAAAAACAATCCCGATTTTGCACTGTATGGTATCGACCTAAAAGAACCGGCAGAGAAGGTATTGGAATTTCAACAACAAATGCAAATTACCTATCCCCTTGCGCTCGATTTGGACGGAAGTATTTTCTATGCGTTTGCCGAACAAAACGCAGGGGTGACCCGCAATGTGATCATCGACAAAGACGGTAAAATTGTTTTCATGACCAGGCTCTTTAAGGAAGAAGAGTTTGAGGAGATGAAGCGGGTAATTGAAAAGTTATTAAAATAGTTCCTGAGTGCCTAAGTACCAAAGTCCCTAAGTATTTTACTCAGGAACTCAGGAACTCAGGAACATAGGAACATAGGAACTCAAAATATGAACATCGTCATCATCAAATACAACGCGGGCAACATCGAATCGGTGAACAATGCCCTCATGCGCCTGGGGGTAAAGGCTGAAATTACTGCCAACCACGACAAAATCCGCGCAGCCGATAAAGTCATTTTTCCAGGGGTGGGTGAAGCCAGCACCACCATGGCCTATTTGCGCGAGCACCAACTCGATGTGCTGATCCGAAATTTAAAGCAGCCTGTACTGGGCATCTGTCTTGGCCAGCAGCTCATGTGCGCTCATAGCGAAGAAGGCGACGTAGCATGCCTGGGTATTTTCAACGAAAAGGTGAAACGTTTTATCCCCCAACCAGGACAGGAGTTTATTACCAAAGTACCGCACATGGGATGGAATAGCATTCACAAGCTAAACAGTGCCCTCATGACGCCTGACCTGGAAAACCAGTTTGTCTATTTTGTTCACTCCTACTATGTTGAAGTGGGTGAGCACACTGCGGCCACCTGCGATTACATCAACCCGTTCAGCGCGGCCCTGCACAAGGACAACTTTTACGCCACACAGTTTCACCCCGAGAAAAGCCAGAAGGTGGGCGCGAAAATATTGGAGAATTTTATTAATATTTAAGATTAACGATTTGAGATTAACGATTAAAGAAGTTGTTATGACACCTAAAGAATTAGAAGACCGATTAATTCGATTTGCTATTCAAATTATTAAGCTTTCCGAAGGGATAAATCCATCAATTGCAGGAAAGAGAATGGCAGATCAGATTGTTCGTTCTGGTTCGTCACCTGCATTGAACTATGGTGAAGCACAAAGTGCTGAATCCGGACGTGATTTTATTCATAAACTAGGAATTTGCTTAAAAGAACTTCGTGAAACGCATATCAACCTCAGAATTATTGATGGAGCAGATCTTCATTCTAATAAAAATATACTCAAAGAACTTATTGCCGAAAGCAATGAATTGATTTCAATCTTTGTAAAAAGTATTGAAACCAGCAAACGCAAACAAAATAAAATCACCAATCTACCAACCAATCGTTAATCTTAAATCGTTAATCACACATCCCATGATAACAATCATTCCAGCCATCGACCTCATCGACGCCAAATGTGTTCGTCTTTCGCAGGGCGACTACCAACAGAAAACGGTGTACAACGAAAACCCGCTCGAAGTAGCCAAAATGTTCGAAGATGCAGGTATCAAACGGCTGCACCTTGTTGATTTAGATGGCGCCAAAGCCAAGCACATTGTCAACCATAAGGTGCTCGAAACCATTGCATCGAGAACCAATTTAGTGATTGACTTTGGCGGTGGCTTGAAAAGTGACGAAGACCTGCGCATTGCCTTTGAATGCGGTGCAAGCATGGTAACAGGCGGAAGCATTGCCGTTAAAGACCACGAGACTTTTCTGCATTGGATAGCTACCTATGGTGCTGAAAAAATCATCCTGGGTGCCGATGCCAAAGACAAAATGATTGCCGTGAGTGGCTGGCAGGAGGTGTCGGAACTGCCCATTCTCGATTTTATTGAAAGCTATACCAACCGAGGTATCCAAAAAGTCATTTCGACCGACATTGCCCGCGATGGAATGTTAACCGGGCCAAGTATTGAATTGTATAAAGAAATCATGGCTAAATTCCCCTCCCTCGAATTGATTGCCAGCGGAGGGATTGCCAGCATGAAAGACATTTACGAGTTGGATGAAATGGGTGTTCCGGGCGTCATTACCGGGAAAGCAATTTATGAGAACAGAATATCTTTGAAAGAAATTGAACGGTTCCAGAAGAAATAGATTAACCTTTTTAGGTTAATTCCTACATTATTAACCATTTTAGGTTAATTTAATCACAATTAACCTTTTTAGGTTAATTCTTGTTTATTTAAAACGAATAATTTATTTTTGGAAAGTGAAGAAAAACAAAAACATAGCAGTCCTCACTGGCGATTTAGTGGCTTCTTCCGAAATTTCATCAGATCAGTTCAGTTGCATGAACGAAGAGCTGTCGAAATACCTCGGCAACAATCCGTTTGTAATGCTACCGCTAAAGTTTTACCGGGGCGATAGCTTTCAACTGATGGTCATAGCTGAGAAATCGGCCGAAGTTGCGCTCACCATTCAATCCATCATTCTCTGGAAAGCCGAAACTTGGGCTCGAATCAGCGTTGGCATTGGTACTGTTTCGAAAATCGAACCCGGCAATGTGCTCCAGTCCGAGGGCGAGGCTTTTCAACTATCTGGCCATCAAATCGACACCATGAAGGACGAAGGGCGTTTGTTCAAAATTGCCACCAATTCGCCCAGACATCAACCCATGCTGGATGCGGCATTTCACCTGGCCGACAGCATGATTTCGAGTTGGAAGCCTGGCCAGGCATCCACCATCGCTATGGCCACCCAGTGTAAAACCCAAAAAGAAATGGCACAACGACTCAGTGTTAGCGAACCAGCTGTAAGTAAGTCACTTAAATCAGTCAATTGGCCTGCCTTCGAAACATTTCTTAAAGGCTATGAAAAAACTATTAAATTGATCTGATATGAATTCCCTCTTTCTAGCTCTATTCACCGGACACCTGGTTGCCGATTTTTGGTTACAACCTGCGAGCTGGGTCAACAGCAAGCGCGAGAACGGTTTAAGATCGAAAAAATTATTGTTTCATGCAGCAATTGCTTCAGCTTTACCAGTCATTTTCACTTTACAAATAGCTTTGTGGTGGTTCTTCCCCATCATTTTTATCAGCCATTACCTGATCGATTTTGCGAAAACCAAAACCCGCGATAACCTGTTGGCTTTTATTGCCGACCAAATGCTCCACATTGCTGTTCTAATGATACTTGCACGATACGCTTCACTTGGAGGCCCAGTTATTCAACACCCGCTGTTTTGGAAATTTGCCGCTGGGTTTGTGCTGGTAACAACTCCTTCGGGAATATTGATCGGAAAATTTCTTCAAAGCATCACCAACACACAAAGCACACCACTCAAAAGCAATGCTTCGGCGTGGATTGGTTTTATTGAACGCATCCTGATCTTGATTTTCATACTTTCCGGGCAATTTCAGGCTATTGGATTTCTGGTAGCCGCAAAATCGATCTTCCGTTTCAGCGAAATACAAAAAGAAGGCAACCCCAAAGCCGAATATTTCTTGTTGGGAACGTTGGTGTCTTTTTTGGTGGCAGTTTCGGTGGGACTTGGAATAAAGATGCTATTAACAAACTAAATTTTCATTGTGCCCTTCGTGAAAACCCTTAGTGGCCTTTGTGTTTAAAACAAACGATTATGCTAGCAAAACGAATCATACCTTGCCTTGACATCAAAGACGGTCAGACCGTGAAAGGCATCAACTTTGTCGGAATCAAAGCCGTGGGCGACCCCGTTGAACTGGGTGCCCTGTATGCCGAACAGGGCGCCGACGAACTGGTTTTCCTCGACATTACCGCCACGCACGAAGGCCGTAAAACCTTTGTGGACCTGGTGAAACGCATAGCCCGCGAAATCAACATTCCATTTACTGTGGGAGGTGGCATCAGTGAACTGAAAGATGCCGAAGCGCTCCTCAGTGCGGGTGCTGATAAGGTTTCGATTAACTCATCGGCTGTGCGCAATCCAAAGCTGATCGACGAGCTGGCCCTCAATTTTGGAACCCAGTTCGTGGTGGTGGCCATCGATGCCAAAAATTACGACGGGCGCTGGACCGTGACCGTCAACGGCGGCCGCATTCCCACCAACAAGGAATTGTTTAGCTGGGCCAAAGAAGCCGAAGACCGGGGGGCCGGCGAAATTCTGTTCACCAGCATGGATCACGACGGCACCAAAAACGGCTTTGCCAATGCCGAACTGGCTCAAATGGCCGACATGTTGAAAATCCCCATCATTGCCTCGGGCGGAGCAGGATCGATGGAACATTTTGTAGAGGTGTTCACCACCGGAAAAGCCGATGCCGGACTGGCTGCCAGCATCTTTCACTACAAGGAAATTGCCATCCCCGATTTAAAGAATTTTTTAACAAGTAAAAACATACCCGTAAGATTGTAAAATTAAACCGCAGTGAACGCGGAGAAATCGCAGAGAAATTTCCTTTGTGTTCTTTGTGTCAACCTTTGTGTTCTCTGTGGTTAAAAAAGGAAATATCATGAACGAATTAACTCAAAATCAACAAGACATCCTGTTCCTGACTCAACTACAGGATTTTATTGACAAACGCAAAGCCGAGATGCCCGAGGGCTCGTACACCACTTCCCTGTTTCAGAAAGGTACACGTACCATTACACAGAAAGTAGGCGAAGAGGCCGTTGAAACCATCATTGGTGCCATGGCCAACGACGATGAAAACTTCCTTTATGAAGGTGCCGATTTGCTGTATCACCTCATTGTTTTGCTCACACACAAAGGATATCGTATAGAAGATTTGGCAAAGGAGCTTCAGAAAAGACACAAATAAACAAATGTCATTTTCAAGAAATACATTTAGCACAAGCAAGGTTGCTTCGATTTCGGCTGCTCATCATATTCACGATATTTACACTTCGTTTTTAGCGCCGATATTGCCTCTTTTGATGGAAAAATACGGCATTAATTATTCGATGGCCGGATTGCTAAATGTCATTCAACGAATCCCTTCGCTTTTCAATCCGTTTGTAGGAATGATTGCCGATAAAATGAGCGTCCGTTATTTTATAATCATAACGCCGGCACTCACAGCCATTTCGATGAGCTTAATTGGGCTCGCTTCTTCCTACATTTTTGCAGCAATCCTCCTGTTTATTTCAGGTATCAGCTCTACGCTTTTTCATGTGCCTGCTCCGGTTATGATAAAACATGTAGCCGGAAATAAAATTGGCAAGGGAATGAGTTTTTATATGCTTGGAGGTGAACTTGCACGCACCCTTGGCCCTGTAATCATCTTAGGGGCCATTTCGTTGTGGGGGCTCGAAGGCAGCTACAAGCTCATTCCTCTGGGAGTATTCACTTCAGTGATACTATATTACAAATTTAAAGACATCAGTATACGTCATGATTTCAAATCAAAAAAAGAAGAGAAAGCCCGTGAAACTTATGGCCTAAGCTTAAAACGTTTTATGCCGGTACTGATAACCACTACCAGCATCGTTTTATTCAGAGGTGGAATGAAGTCAGCACTTACGCTCTACTTACCAACCTACATCAATGAAGCTGGAAACAGCTTGTGGTTTGCCGGAATTTCGCTTTCGATTTTACAGCTGGCCGGTGCTGCCGGAACTTTGCTTAGTGGTACCTTGTCAGATAAAATAGGTAGAAAAAATCTATTTATAATTTCAGCAATTGGAGCTCCTGTATTAATGCTGTTTTTTATGCTTTCAAGCGGAATCGCTACCATTCCTCTGCTCATATTGCTTGGTATTTTCATTTTTGCCCCCGGGCCTGTTATGCTTGCTGCCGTTCACGATAAAAAGACACAAAACGGAGCCTTTATCAACGGCGTTTACATGGGCATGAATTTCTTTATCAACTCATTGAATGTGCTGGCCATCGGATGGCTTGCCGACAGAATCGGACTGAAGACTACCTTCATTCTTTCAATCGCCTGGGCTTTACTGGTAATACCATTTGTTTTAAGATTTAAAGAGACCCATACACAACGTTAGTTTAGATTGTTTAATAATTAGTCAACAATCACTATTTTTTATGCTGTAAAACATGTTTTCAACAAAATTATCAGCAATTTTGCCGACACAAATTCCAAACAAGGGTTGATATGGTGGTTGAAAACAGGGCAATGCAAATCAGAAGAGACATTCAGCAACGAATTGTTAAACTGATATTTGATGAGACACTTCTCGACGAAATAGACAAGATCCCTCTGAACATGCGTCCCAGGGGAAGTGAGAGCTTTCGTTGTTGTGTTTACCGCGACCGTGCATTGATCAAGCAAAAAATCATGGCCATGCTGGGCTTTGAAGTAAAATCGGAAGAAGATGAACTCAGTCCGCTTTCCGACTTCATTTTACAATCGTTTGTAAAAGCAGGCAGCGAGCGCGAAATCATGCATGTGGTTGAAGATGCCTGTCATGGTTGTCAGCAAAACAATTACATTGTCACCAACATGTGTCGTGGCTGCGAAGGTCGTCCCTGCGAAGTAAACTGTCCGAAAGATGCCATCGACATCATTGGCCGCCGTGCCGTGATTAATCAGGACAAATGTGTAAGCTGTGGTATTTGTGAAAGCGTTTGTCCGTACCACTCCATTATTTATGCACCGGTACCCTGCGAGCAGGCCTGCCCGGTTGGCGCCATTTCGAAGAGTGAAACCGGCAAGGAAATCATCGATTTCGACAAGTGCACCTATTGTGGCAAATGCCTGATGGCCTGCCCCTTTGGAGCCATTGTTGAAGAAACACATCTTTTCGATCTCACCTTTGCCATCAAACGAAAAAAGAGGGTCGTGGCCATGCTGGCACCTTCAGTTGCCGCCCAGTTCAACTGCACACTGCCGCAAATGAAAGCAGCCTTAATCAGTATTGGTTTTCACGATGTGATTTATGTGGCCGAAGGTGCCGATCTGACTACCCGTCATGAAGCCGAAGAGTTCATGGCCAATCAGGGTGAATTGATGACTACCTCATGCTGTCCGTCGTTTGTTAGCATCATCGAAAAACACGTACCCGAATTAAAGGAACATGTATCGCATACGCCTTCACCAATGGTATACACCGCCCGCCTGGCAAAACAAAAACACCCTAACGCCCAGACGGTCTTCGTTGGACCTTGCATAGCCAAAAAAGCAGAATCGTTTAAGGTGAACGAGGTCGACATGGTCATTAACTTTGAAGAGCTCGATGCTGTACTCATGGCCTCGGGAATCGAGCTGGCCGATTATGCAAGCGATGCATCTGAAATTGAAGCCAGTGGCGATGCCTGGGGTTTTGCCGGCACCGGTGGCGTGTTAAATGCAGTGAAGAAGCGCTTGCCCGAAAACAGCAACATTCAGCCCCTGGTGCTGAACGGCATCGACCGAAAAGCATTGAAGCAACTGAAAATAATTAAGAAACAAAAGCAATACAATTTCATCGAAGGAATGAGTTGTGAGGGAGGTTGTGTTGGCGGATGCTACATGAATGTTAAACCGGTTGTAGCCCAGAAGCGACTTTCGAAATTAAGCGATGAACTAAACAAAAAGCTTGATCAAAATTGAATTTTCTTTGTTACTTAGGAAAATTGAATCAAAACTTTTTGTAATGCGCCAACTACTGGTACTTCTATTCGTAAGTGTGGGAACTTTGGGATGCGGAAAACTGATCCCTAATACACAAAATGATTATAACATGATCTACACTCAGCAGGATTCGCTGCTGGTGCTTGAAAAAAGAAAAGAATTCAAAGAAACGAGTCTCGACCGCATGTCGTTTCTGCTTGAAAAAATTGCCCGATCGTTTGTTGGCAGTCCGTACAAAGCCCAGACACTCGAAAGCGGAAACCCCGAGTCGCTGGTGATCAATCTGCGTGAATTCGATTGTACCACCTTTGTGGAAACCTGTCTGGCACTGTCCACCACTTTTAAAATGGGTGGCTACACCTTCGACAGTTATCAGTATATACTCAAACGAATCAGGTACCGCAATGGCTATCTCGATGGATATACCAGCCGCTTGCATTACTTCACCGACTGGATCAGCGACAACAGTGTCATCGGCTATGTAAAGGATGTTACTCCCCTCTTCGACGGAATACCCTTCGATAATCAACCAGACTACATGAGCACTCATCCGGAAGCTTATCCTCAACTTGCTGCAAAGCCGGAACTGATTGGCGACATTAAAAAAATTGAAGGGGAAATTGCAGCCCGTGAATACTTTTATATACCCAAAGAAGCACTAAAGAATACCGAAGTATATCTGGAAGAAGGAATGATTGTAGCCTTCACCACCAATATCGACGGACTGGATGTAATTCATACCGGAATCACCACGCGCGTAGAAGACCGCATGCACCTCATCCATGCGTCAAGCGATGCCGGACAAGTTGTAATTAGCAAAGAACCATTGCTCGATTATGTGATGAATAATTCGCTTCAAACCGGAATTATACTGCTTAAAGTAGAATAATAGTTAATTTAATCCTTCAACCTGTTCGCGGAGCCATTTCGGACGATTGCTTGTAAAGGTATTCACCCCCAATTTATTAAGCTGAAGTATCACTTCCGGCTCATCAATGGTCCATGCAAGCACCTCAAGATTAAGATCCTGCGCATGCTTAACCACCTTCTCGTTAATGATCTTATAATAAAGATTGACACCCGCCAGTCCGAGTGCTGCAGCTTCGTCCATCTTTCCCAGTAAGCCAAATGGAACCATTTTCAGATAGTAACAACGATTATCGGGGAAGGCTTTTTGTGTGGCAACAATGGTTTCCCAGCCAAAAGAAATAAAGGTTACCTGTGTTTCTTTTCCTGAAAGCCGGATCGCCTTTTTCAATGCCGGAAGAATCTCTTCACCACATTTTATCTCAATAACGAGTGTTTTACCGTCAGGAATGGTTTCGAGTACTTCGTCAATTAAAGGAATGGTTTCACCTTTGTATTGTCCTCCCTTAAAGCTCCCCACATCAATCTTTTTCAAATCGCTCAGTTTACTCTTGGAAATTTTGTCCCTGGCAGTTCCGCCGGAGGTGCGTTTCAAGTCATCGTCATGACATACTACCACCCGATCATCAGCCGTAAGATGCACATCCACTTCTACCGCATCAACTCCAAGTTCCCACGCAAGATTAACGGCTGCCAGCGTATTTTCAGGAGCCAGATACGATGCACCGCGGTGGGCAATGTAGGTATTTTGCGAGAACACTGCCAGGGCAGTGAAGCAGAAGAAAATCAAAAGCGAAATCCTCATAACTGTTGTTCTTTGATTAAAGCATGGTAAGTTATAACAAAAATATTTAAGCACAGGTTTACCATCAAAGAAAGCTATTCGTTGAAAAGAGAAAAAGCCGACCTTATTCGATCAGCTTTTCCCGTGAGAATATTTTCTCCGGAATAACTATTTAGTCGGTGCTACTTCTTCATCAAAAAGTCATGAATATGTGCGGCTGATTCGCGCCCACTGGCAATGGCATGAACCACAAGGCTGGCACCATTTTTGGCATCTCCACAGGCAAACACCTTATCAACTGAAGTTGATGTTGCTTTAGGGGCTGTTTTAACATTGCCACGTTGATCGTATTCCAGTTTCAACTCATCGAGTAAACCGTCGTGCTGCGCATGCACAAAACCCATTGAAAGCAGGATCAATTCAGCTTTTATTACCTCGTTGGTTCCCGGAATTTCACTCATCTTCCATGCACCTTTTTCATCTTTTTTCCATTCAACCTGGACCACTTCGGCACCACTTACTTTTCCATTTTTCGAAAGAATCTTTTTGGTAGCCAGGCTCCATCGACGCTCACAACCTTCAAGATGCGAACTTGAAGTGCGCAATACATTCGGCCAGTAAGGCCATGGATTATTGGCTGTACGTTCTTTGGGTGGTTGCGGCATGATTTCAATCTGAGTCACACTGTTTGCTTTCTGACGCACCGAAGTGCCCACACAGTCTGAGCCCGTATCACCACCTCCAATTACCAGCACATCCTTTCCGGTAGCCAATATTCGTTCTTCATCATTTATTTTAAGACCACGCACTACCTTGTTTTGTTGTTTCAGGAAATCCATGGCAAAATAGATTCCTTCGGTATCTCGTCCTTCGGTAAGCAGATCGCGCGGCTGCATTGCTCCCACCGCCAGGCAGACGGCATCATATTGCTTTAAAAGTTCCTGCTTCGAAATATCAGTTCCCACCTTTGTATTCACAACAAAGTTAAGGCCTTCGGCTTCGAGCACTTTTTGCCGGCGATCGATCATTCCTTTGTTCAGTTTAAAATCGGGAATGCCATAACGCAGCAAACCACCAATGGCATCGTCGGCTTCGAAAACCGTGACCTCATGTCCAAACTGATTCAGCAAATCAGCTGCCGAAAGCCCGGCAGGTCCTGAACCTATTACAGCCACTTTTTTACCCGTACGAATTTCAGGAATGCGCGGCTGAACGAGGCCCAGTTCAAATGCCTTTTCAACAATGGCTGCTTCATTCTCACGAATGGTCACCGGCTCATTGTGTATATTGAGTACACATGACTTTTCACACAAGGCAGGACAAATTCTTCCGGTGAACTCGGGAAAAGCATTGGTTGAAGAAAGCAATTCATAGGCTTCCTTATAATTTCCTTTGTAAAGCGCGTCCTGCCATTCAGGTATTTTACTACACACCGTGCAGCCCCAATGACAAAACGGAACGCCGCAATCCATGCATCGTGATGCCTGTGCTTTGCGATCGTCGTCATTTAAAGTTTGTTCAACTTCGCCAAAATCACCAATGCGCTCCTGCACCGGACGGTAGCCGCTTAATTTGCGACCTATTTCCATGAAACCTGTTGGTTTTCCCATAACTTTCTAAATTTCAAATTCAAAATAAGCAATTACAACTCACTATACGATGGCAGCTTTACTCATGACGGCGATCGTCGACCGACTTTTGCAATTCCATCTCAATTCTTCGCAATTTATCTTCTTCGAGAATTTTCCTGTATTCAAAAGGAATCACCTTTACAAACTTGGGCAGGTATTCATCCCAGTTGGTTAGAATCCGGGCTGCGAGATTACTACGGGTTTGCATCAGATGCTCGCTAATAAGCGTTTGCAATTCAACCACATCGGCCTTGTCTTCAACCGTTGTCAGTTCAACCAGCCCCTTGTTGCAGTAGTAGTCAAAATCACCATCCACATCGAGCACGTAGGCAATTCCGCCGCTCATGCCTGCAGCAAAGTTTCGTCCGGTTTTACCAAGTACAACCACACGGCCACCAGTCATGTACTCACAACAGTGATCGCCGGTACCTTCAACTACTGCATTGGCACCTGAATTACGTACTGCAAACCGTTCGCCAACCACACCGCGTATGTAAACTTTACCACCGGTTGCACCATAAAGTGTTGTGTTACCAACAATAATATTTTCTGAAGGATCGAAGGTTGATTTTGAGCGGGGCACGACGGTAATGTTTCCTCCCGACAAGCCTTTACCCAAATAGTCGTTCGAATCGCCCTGCAGACGGAATGTAACTCCTTTTACGAGGAAAGCCCCGAAGCTCTGGCCTGCCGAACCATGGAAAATACAATTGATGGTATCTTCGGGGAGGGCTGCTTCGCCATAACGTTTCGAAATTTCACCCGATAAGGTTGCACCCACTGCGCGTTGCACATTGCTGATGTCTTTTTCGATCCACACCCTTTGTTTGCTTTTGATGGCCGGATTGGCTTCACGAATCAGGGTGCGATCGAGGTGGTCGTCAAGATTCAGCGTATTGGGATGCACATTGCGTATGGAATAAATTTCAGCTTCTTTGGGTTTGTATAGGATGTTGCTGAAATCTATTTTTTCTGATTTCCAGTTTTGAACACGCTGGTCTACTTCGAGCAGTTCAGGGCGCCCAACCACTTCGTCGAGTTTTGTATAGCCCATCACGGCAAGCGTTTCCCTAACCTCTTCGGCCAAAAAGCGGAAGAAATTGATCACGTAATCGGCTTTCCCAATGAAACGGTCGCGAAGCTCCTGACGCTGGGTTGCGATACCCATGGGACAGGTATTCAAATGGCATTTGCGCATCATCACACAGCCCAGGACAATGAGTGCCGAAGTGCTAAAACCAAATTCCTCGGCTCCCAGACATGCCATTTTTACTACATCGAGCCCCGTTTTAAGCTGCCCGTCGACCTGTAGTTTCACCCTGCGACGAAGATCGTTCATTACGAGGGTTTGCTGGGTTTCGGAGATGCCCAGTTCGGGAGGCAAACCGGCATGTTTTATCGAGCTGGCAGGAGAAGCTCCTGTTCCACCATCATGACCGGCAATGATAATGATATCGGAGAAGGCCTTGGCCACACCCGCAGCAATGGTTCCAACCCCGGCTTCAGCTACCAGTTTAACTGAAACTTTTGCTGAAGGATTGGCGCATTTCAGGTCGTAAATAAGCTGTGCAAGGTCCTCTATGGAATAAATATCGTGATGAGGCGGTGGCGAGATCAGCGTAATACCGGGTGTTGAATTCCGGGTTTTAGCGATGATCTTATTGACCTTAAATCCGGGCAACTGTCCGCCCTCTCCCGGCTTTGCTCCCTGAGCTATTTTAATTTGTAATTCTTCGGCATTGGCCAGGTAATTATTGGTCACCCCAAAACGTCCCGAAGCAATTTGCTTGATTTTACTGTTTTTAATGGTTCCGAAACGTTCGGGGTCTTCGCCTCCTTCGCCTGTATTGCTGCGTCCGCCAATGGTATTCATGGCGATTGCCAGCGCTTCGTGTGCTTCCTTGCTAATAGAACCATACGACATGGCCCCGGTTACAAAACGACGCATAATGTCTTCAACTGGTTCTACTTCGGAGATATCAATTGGCTTCGTCGCTGGTTTTACTTTTAGAAAACCCCTGATAAAGTGGGTTTTATTTTCTTCATTAATGCGACTTGAGTATTCTTTGAATTTAGCATAATCATTGGTTCGTGTACTCCATTGCAGTAAGCCAATCGTTTCGGGATTCCAGGCATGTCGTTCGCCATCGCGGCGATAATGGTAGACGCCCGAGCTTTCTAAATGAAATTTCGCATTGGTTTGTTCAAAAGCTTTCTGATGAAACATTAAGGCCTCGGCAGCCAGTTCCTTTAAGCCAACACCGCCAATTCGGCTGGGCGTTCCCTTAAAATATTTATTAATCAGATCGGGATGAACTCCCAGTGCTTCAAAAATCTGTGCACCATGGTAGCTTCTCAGGGTGGATATACCCATTTTTGAGAAAATCTTGAGCAAGCCCTTTTCGATTGACTTGATGTAATTTTTACGCGCTACACCATATTCCATTTCAATCTCACCAGCTTTTACCAGATCGTCGATGGCTGCAAAAGCCAGGTAGGGATTTACAATACTGGCACCATAGCCGTATAAAAGCGCAAAGTGCATGACCTCGCGTGCTTCGGCTGTTTCTACTATGATACCAATCTGCATCCTCTTTTTTACCTGAATAAGGTGATGGTGCACGGCAGCTGTAACCAGCAATGAAGGCAGCGCAGCCATTTCCTTGCTAATGTGCCGGTCGGAAAGAATAATGAAGTTCTGCTCATCATCGACCGCTTTTTCAGCCAGGGCCAGAATGTTCTCCAGTGCTTTCTTAAATCCTTTTTCTCCCTCTTTCGCAGGAAAAACCATGGGAATGGTGGCATGCGTGAAGTACTCATCCTTGATGTCCTTTATTTTACCAAGGTCGGTATTGGTAATTATCGGATGACGAAACCTGATCATTTTGGCATGCTCAGGGTTTTCTTCCAGAATGTTTTTATTAACTGAGCCAATGTAATTGGTGAGCGACATTACCAGTTCTTCGCGTATGGGATCGATGGGCGGATTGGTCACCTGCGCAAACAATTGCTTAAAATAGTTGAAAAAACGCTGTGGCTTTTCTGAGAAGGCAGCCAGGGGCGTATCATTTCCCATCGATGAAGTGGGCTCCATACCATTGACCGACATGCCCTTGATCATTATTGACACGTCCTCTTTTGAATATCCGAATTCTTTCAGATAGGTTTCATACTCACTCCCCATCGATGAAGGTACCCTTTGTTTTACCTCGATGTCCTCGAGCATCAGACGGTTTTCATTGATCCAGTTCTGGTAGGGATTTCGCTGGGTTAACTCTTTTTTCACTTCCTGGTCGGGGATGATAATTCCCAGTTTGGTATCGACCAACAATATTTTTCCCGGGCGCAGTCTTCCTTTTTCCTTCACATTTTCGGGGGCGATATCCTGAACACCTACCTCGGAGCCCATCACTATCATATCGTCGTGGGTGATGATGTAGCGCGAAGGCCGCAAACCGTTTCGGTCGAGCGTACCACCAATGTAACGTCCGTCGGAGAAAACAATCGATGCCGGTCCGTCCCAGGGTTCCATAATGGTGGAGTGGTATTCATAAAATGCTTTTAAACTATCAGGGATCGGATTTTTATCATTGAACGATTCCGGAATCATCATACACAGGGCATGATGCATCGGCCGTCCTGCCATGTATAAAAACTCAAGTACATTATCGAACGAGGCAGAGTCGCTTTTATCAGGTTCAATAATTGGAAGTACTTTTTTCAGATCATCGCCAAAAACTTCCGATTTCAGTAACGATTCACGGGCATGCATCCAAAGGCGGTTGCCCTTTACCGTATTGATTTCACCATTGTGGGCAACAATGCGGAAAGGCTGTGCCAAATCCCAGGTGGGAAATGTGTTGGTACTAAAGCGAGAATGTATCAGAGCAATCGCACTTTTTAAAGCAGGATCCTGCAAATCGAGAAAATAACCCGGCACCTGATCAGGGGTTAGCATTCCCTTATAAATCATCACCTTGGTCGACAGGCTGGGGAAATAAAACGCCTTTTTGTATTTCAGTTTTGAATTTCGGATTTCATTTTCACTCAACTTACGCACCACATACAGCTTGCGTTCGAGCGCTTCCTGTTCGCGCTTCACAATCGACTTTACAAACACCTGAACCACCTTTGGTTCGGTTCTTAGAGCGATTTCACCAGGTGCTTTTGAATCGACGGGTACATTTCGTACATGAAACAAATCGAGATCTTCTTCGAGACAAAACTTCTTAAAGGTAGAAATACACAAATCGGCCTCTTTTCTGTTTTTAGGCAGAAACAACAAGCCGGTTCCATACTGACCTGGTGCAGGTACATCAATCCCCAGTTTGCTTATAAAATCGTGAGGTACCTGAATTTGTATGCCGGCCCCATCGCCTGTTTTGGCATCAGCTCCTGTGGCACCACGATGATCCATGCGGGCAAGCACCTCAAGTCCCCGCTTTACTATATCGTGCGATTTAAGCCCTTTGATGCTGGCTACAAATCCAATTCCACAATTATCATGTTCGTTCGACGGATCATACATACCCTGTGCCGAGGGCAATCCCATTTGCATTTCGATTTCCTTTTTCATATACCTTTGCTTTAGTACACCTCAAAAATAACAACAATTAATTTGTCATCTTTTTTGATCATGTCATTACATTTAGTAAGCAATAAATCCCGTTTTCCTAAAAAGTGAAATCAAAAGTAGGATTTTTGTAAATATAAAACAATGGATTGAAAATACACGGCAAGGTATTAAATATAAGAAAAGGAGAAGACAACTGGACACACAACTCAAGCAAACAAGGCCAAGTTGCTCTATTAATGCCACTTACATAAAACATCCTTTAATAAACGGGATAATACAGGCGAAGCTAATTTATACTGGTTTTTTCGTGCAAAAAAGCATCGATCTTCTATTTTTGTTATTCTATGTATTGATTTCGTATTCTTCTACCCTACAACGCCTTAAAGAAAGAAAAGCCGGACATGTATCTGGATAGCGCCACCCTTCAAACAATTCTTTGTTAATTTTATATTACGAAATCGTGAGCAGGGAAGCGATGGCTTTATCGACTTTCTCAAAATTAAAATCAGCAATAACCTGCTCCATTTTTTGAGCAATTTTATCGTTGCAAAGGTTACCAATACTTCCTTCGTGGGTATGCTTCACTTTTTTCACCGGTACGTAGTTGCCATCCATGATCTTTTGAGCCACGTGCTTGTATGCATCGCGAAATGGCATGCCTTCATTCACCAGTTTATTCACCTCTTCAACACTAAAAATAAGGTCGTAACGTTTGTCATCGAGTGCATTCCTGTTGATTTTCATATTATCGATGGCATAAGCAGCAATTTTCAGGCAATCTTTCAGCTCATCAAAAGCAGGAACAAATACTTCCTTAACAATCTGCAAGTCACGAAAGTAACCACTGGGCAAGTTGTTTGTAACCGATGTAATGCTTACCGGGAGTGCCTGTAATTTATTGCACCGGGCCCGCAGCAATTCAAATACATCGGGATTTTTTTTGTGCGGCATGATACTCGAACCAGTAGTCATATTGTCGGGCAGCTTAACAAAGCCAAAATTCTGACTGGTAAAAAGACACACATCATAAGCCATTTTTGAAAGGGTTGCAGCAATGGACGAAAGGGCAAAAGCAATTGTTTTTTCAACTTTCCCGCGCCCCATCTGTGCGTAAACCACATTGTAGTTCATCTGGTCGAAGCCCATGAGGTCGGTTGTAAGTTGACGGTTCAATGGAAAGCTTGAACCATAACCGGCTGCCGAACCCAGCGGATTCTGGTTGGTTATTTTCCATGCAGCATTTAAGAGCTGAAGGTCATCGCTAAGGCTCTCGGCATAGGCTCCAAACCACAATCCGAACGACGACGGCATGGCTACCTGCAGGTGGGTATAACCGGGTATAAGCACGTCGCGCCCTTCTTCACTGCGGCGAATCAGCACCTGAAACAAATCGTCGGACAGGTCGACCAGTTGCCTTATTTCACTTCGAGCATAAAGTTTCACATCAACCAGCACCTGATCGTTGCGCGACCTGCCGCTATGGATCTTTTTGCCCATATCGCCCAATTTGCGTGTGAGCATGAGCTCTACCTGCGAATGAACATCTTCAATTCCTTCTTCAATTTCAAAAGTGCCCTGAGTAATCTGCCGATAAATTGAATGCAGTTCGTTGATCAACTTAGGCAACTCATCGTCCTTGATTAAACCAATGCTATGTAACATCTTCACATGAGCCAACGACCCGATTACATCGAAGGGAGCCAGCACCTTATCGAGTTCCCGATCGTTGCCAATGGTAAATTTTTCGATTAGCTCATCAACAGGAATTCCCTTTTCCCAAATTTTCTCAACATGCTTTTTATGTTCACTCATGGCTTTAATTGCTAAATTGAATTACAAAAATACGCAAAAGACAGCAAGATAACGAAAATGTTAAATGCCGAAACTAAGGCTTATTCGTAAAGTTTTATTTATTTTGAAACTACAAAGTATGAGATACAATAAACAAATAACATTCCTCCTGATTCTGATTGTTGTGTTGGTACAACTTGCAGGAATGACGCTTCCCTTTACGGGAGATGCAGGAAAGTATGCAGCCATCAGTAAGAACATCTATCAGGATCATGAGTTTCTGAAACTAAGCATCCACCAGGCTCCCTATTATCAAAAACCCCCCTTGCTGATGTGGTTATCAGCTGCAGGCTATTTCCTTTTTGGCGAAGTCAATAATTTCACCACACGACTGTTTCCGCTACTCTTTTCCCTGCTGATGTTACTGGCCGTTGAGCGCCTGGGCAGCATGTTTTACGACCGGAAAACCGGAAAAAGAGCCGCAATGTTTATGGGAACCAGCCTGATTTATTTCTTTTACAACAGCGATCTTCATACCGATGTAATTCTGGCAAGCTGTACCACGGTTGCCATTTGGCAACTCGCAGTTTTCGTTGAAAAACGTTGCTGGCTTAATCTGATTGCCGGTTTCGCTTTTACCGGACTGGCAGTTTTAAGTAAAGGGCCTCTCGGTTTAGCTGTACCAGCCTTTGCCCTTGGATCACATCTCCTGTTAAAAAAAGATTTTCGTTCAATTTTTCACCCAGCCTGGCTGGTTGGTCTGCTCATCACTACAGCGCTTGTATTTCCGTATATGAAAACACTGTACGACACTTTTGGCTGGGAAGGACCTAAATTCTTTTTGTGGACCAACAATGCAGGGCGCATATCAGGAGAATACCGCAGTAACAGTGCCGATCCTTTCTTTTATTTATACAATCTGGTAGTTTTCACCGTACCCTGGGCCCTGTTTTTTGCCGGAGGACTTGTACAACGACTTATCCATTTATTTAAGAAAAACAGTGTTTTCAACAAGGAATATTACACACTGGGAGCAGCACTTTTGCTCATCATCATCCTTTCGTTTGCCAGTATGCAGGCACCCAATTATTTCTATCCGGCCATTCCTTTGCTTGCCATCGCTGCCGCACAGTTTTTTGGCAGCATCTTCGATCATGAATCACGATTTCAGCGACTTACAGAACGACTCCAAAGGGTTCAAAACGGCATACTATGGGCCATTGCACTGCTCGCCGTGATTTACCTCTTCCCTCTTCACAACTGGCTTTACCTGACCATTCTGTTACTGCTGGCGATAGCGGGTATCGTACTAAGCCTGAGAGGAAGCGGAAGTTGGCAACGCATTGTTGCTCCATCGGTAATTTCAATTGTTGCCTTGTTTTTTGTGATCAATGCCCATGTGATGCCACAGCTCTTCAGCTACCAGGCATCGATCAGGGCCGCTGAAATATACAACCGGGAAGCCAGCGATGATGCAGTATTTTATACTTTTGGCTATGCACAGTTTGAGCTTTTTTTCTATGCCAAAACCGAAGGGCATAAAATAATCACCGAAGGGCATCAGGACGACCCGGTAAACATTACACTTGATGAGGCCCTTGCACAAGATCCCGATGCCTGGTACCTGACTGATGAGAATAGTTTCAGACAGCTTGAACAAAAAGCCATGCATATAGAAAAGGTTTACAGCTTCGACCATTATTACCTTACCGATGTAAACCTGAAATTACTAAATCCCAAAACCAGAGCACAGTCCTTTCAAAAAATCTACCTGGTTAAAACAGGCGAAGGAAAGAAGGGCCCCAATTGAACTGAAGACGTCTGCAAAATATGAATAAGAAATTGCCTGATCTCTATCTCACACTTCTGCTTGTTATACTGGCAGTGATCTACATTTCAGGGTTGTTTATCGATGTAACCCGCGATGCTTCAAAATACGCCTATGTAGCGCGTGAGATTATACAAACCGGCAACTGGATTGATCTAAAGATTCATGGTGAAGCCTACGAACAAAAGCCCCACCTGATGTTCTGGCTCTCGGCACTGTCGTATAAATTGTTGGGGTATTCGAATTTCTCGTACAAGTTGCCTGTTTTTTTGTTTTCACTGGCCGGCATCTTCTTCACCTACAAGCTTGGGCAAAGTACAGCCGGGAAAGAAGCAGGGCGTAAGGCTGCCTTGTTTACTGCTTTCTCTGTTATATTTATACTTTACAATCAGGATTTACATACCGATACTGTACTTTTTACCACTTCGGCTCTTGCCTTATGGCTCTTGCATGAATACATTAAGAACCAACATGTCAGCCATCTGATTCTATCGGGGTTTGCACTGGGTTTGTGTCTCCTTACAAAAGGTCCCTTTGGTGTTATGCTGCCCTTTTTGTCGGTTGTCGCATTCCTGCTTTCACAAAAAAAATGGAAGATATTTTTCAATCTGCGATGGCTGCTTATGATTGGCATTGCTTTCCTGGTTGCCAGCCCGGTTTTCTACCAGATGTACAACAACTGGGGGTTTGAAGGAATCCGCTTTTTCTTTTTTGGAAACACCATCGGCCGTTTTACCGGTTCGTACCTGGGACATACCCCCGACCCTACTTTCTATTTTCACAACATGGCCTACCTGCTCCTGCCATGGACCATTGTGTTTTTTGCCGGGCTTTACCAGCATATTCGTCGCGGACTCAGAAAAACACTTTCCCCGGGATTACAGTATCTTACCTGGGGTTTTGTAGTGTTTTTGCTTTTAATTTCGATATCGGTATCGAAACTGCCCAATTACCTGATGGCTGCCCTTCCGCTGATGACAGTCATCATGGCTGTTGAATGGAACCGGCTGGCGCCGTACAACAGGCTCTTTTTTAAAATCCAGCAGGCAGTCATTGTACTGATTTGGATTTTGGGAGCAGCTGCTGTTTATTTCTTTGGAAAAAAGCAGCTACCCATCCTGCTTCCTCTTCTTGCAACAGGATTTTTAGTTGTGCATTACACAACCAAGAAATATAACACCGAGCGCAGGCTCCTGCTACGGTCACTTACCGCACTTACTGTTCTGGGCTTATTACTCAACCTGATGATATTGCCGGTGCTTTTTGGTTATCAGGCACAACCAAGGGCTGCAGCTTATCTGAACCAACTGCCCGACAGCAAGATTCACTTATACAACTACCAGAAATCGGAGCTGAAACATCTAAGCTATTTGTGGGACGAAGAAGCTGCCGATACCATGCAGTTCAATCAAACTCCGGCAAAAAAGCATTTTTCCTTTAATTACGAATTGTTGTTTTACTGCCGTCATCAGGCGGCTCATATTGAACGCCCCGAAGAACTGAAAGCAGCACTGGCCATGCCCGATGCCTGGTTTTTCACCGACGAAGAAGGAAAAGCCGATATTTTAAGCCGGCAAGAAAGAATTGACACCATAATTAGCTATCAGCATTTCAGCCTTAAACGAACGGCCAAATACCTCTTTCCCGATGAAGGAAAGTCGCCTTTTGTAGCGCGCTATCTCATTCATCTTCCGAATCCCGAAACTGAAAATGCAGCGCAATCAAAGTTGCAGGCCGCTGAGTAAATCGATGTAGATAGAAATCCCCTTTCTGATTTCTTCCAGTTCGATGTATTCGTTTGCAGTATGTGAACGAGCGGAATCGCCGGGTCCTATTTTAACCGACTGGTACGTCATTAGAGACTGATCGCTGAGTGTAGGCGATCCATAACAATCGATATTCATTTGCAAGGCCTTTTTTACAAAAGGGTGTTTCATGTCAATCCCCGAAGAGTTTAAGCGGGTCGACCGTGCTTTTAGCTCACTACCAACCAAAGCATTGATGATTTCGATGATTTCATCGTTGGTATAACACTCGTTGGTACGCACATCCATTACAAAACGACAGGTATCGGGAACCACATTGTGCTGAAATCCGGCTTCAATCTGGGTAACAGTCATCTTAACCGGTCCAAGCAAGGGGGAAATTTTCTCAAAACGATGGTTTTTTATTTTTTCAATATCACTCATCGCCAAATAAATACTATTAATCCCTTCTTCCCGTGCTGCGTGTCCGGCTTTGCCTTTGGCTACAGCATCAATTACCAGCAAGCCCTTTTCGGCCACCGCCAGTTTCATTTGTGTAGGCTCGCCTACAATAGCAAAATCAACCTTTTCGAGTTGTTTCACCAGAAAGGCCATGCCATTGGGACCGGAACTTTCTTCTTCGGCCGTTGCTGCAAAAATTAAATTAAAAGGAAGGTTTTGAAGGGGATAAAAATACTTGAAAACGGCCAACAGACTTACCAGAGGGCCTCCGGCATCATTACTTCCCAATCCGGTCAAACGATCGCCCTCGAGCGTCGCTTTAAAGGGATCGTAGGTCCAGCCATCGACCGGCTTTACGGTATCGATGTGTGAATTCAGCAGAATGACCGGTTTTTGATCGTCCCAATACTTGTTGAAACACCAGGTATTGTTCATTGCTTCGTGATACGGTATGGCAGCCTGCTGCAGGTTACTACGAACAAGTGCCGCTGCCGCCGCTTCGTTGCCCGACAACGAGGGAGTTTCAATCAATTCCTTCAACAGTGCAACACTGTTTTGAAAAAGTACATCCTGATCCATGGTGGGTTCCAAAAATTTGATTCGATCAAAGATAAAGATAACAAGTCATGTATACCGTTAGTTTGCCAAGAAAACAGCCCGATTAACAATCACTTCACAAGCAAGCGCCTGGTAATTTGCTGCTGTTGATATCCGAAAACGAAGAAATAAACACCGGGCAACCAGCCATCTACCTTGATCTGTTCGTTGTGTTTACTGAGTACACATGAAGTAATCAGCCGCCGATAGACATCAAACACCTGCAAATCAACAGTTCCAAAGTCATGACCTAAAACGACATGAACCCATTCGCCGGCCGGATTGGGATAAAGCTCAAATGATAAATCGGGTAACACTTCGACTTTGGTAGACTGGTAAATGTAGAATTCAAAGCGCTGTTCGCCTGCAAGGTAGTTTTCGTTTCCACCGTGCTTTGCCAGTATAACAACCCTCCCGGGAAGCGTAAAAATAAGGGAGTCGCCACGTGCCAGCACACCTTCACCTTCAACTACAAGCAACTCACTTAGCGGCAAGCCTGACGTGGCACTGAAGTCGCTTATTGTCAAAACTGAGTCAAGGGCCAGTGAATCGGGAGCAAGGCATTCAATAAGTTGAACTGCTTTGCTTACATGCAGAACAAAAGAAGCATTACCTTGATTCCAGTTGCTGTTTCCTTCCTGCGAAAGGTAAACATTGGTGCTTCCTGCGCCATGAATACTGATCCCCTGTTCAGCATCATAGCTTGCTATATTTTCATTTTCAATTTTAATTTCGGGTTTCAGTTCAGAGTTTATTTCGAATTCAGGGAAAAATGCATCATCACCAAAGGTCTTGTGAATGCTGTCGGCAACCGAAATCAACTGATCTGCTTTTACAACGCTCACATGCCATTCAACAGGCGAAGCGGCCAGGAAGTTCTCATCTCCGGGCTGCTCAAACAAAAGCGTGCATTGCCCGGCATTGACGGGTCGCAAATAACTCCCATCAATTTTTACTATGCCCGTATCACTGCTGCTCACCAGCACTTCGAGCCCCGCAGTGGATTTCACCTCGAAAGCAGCAGGCTCCGAGGCATACGGGTAAAGACTGTCGATGGCAACAAGCAAAATCTCCTGTCTTCCTTTCACCACAACAAATTCACTGGCAAGTGGTTCAGCCGGTTGATAGCATGCATTTCCGGTCTGAAGTGCCAGCAATCCGGCCTGGCCAGTGCCTAAAGTATACAACGAATCGCCGGCAACGCGGACATTGTCGGTGGTCGTTTCGTAAACAAGCGGCAAACCCGAATTTGCGATGCCCTGCAGCACATAAGGCTGCTTGCTGTATGCCAGTGAATCTGTCTGATCGAATACAATTTGCTGTCCTGCTCTTTCAATGGTTTGCCATTCGGTAAAAGCAGAACTTTCCACTGCCAGCTCATGGCCACAACCCTGATCACTTATTATAACTTTTGCCCTCACCGCTTTTCCACACAGGGTATCGGCATTTAAGAGCAGCAGGCTGTCGGTCACCCCAAGTTCACTAATTTCTTCATTCAAATCTTTCACTTGCCATTGAAATGCGTACGACCAATCAGCGTTACAGGCATCGAGCGAATCGGACCAGCTTCCCGTTGCTGCAAAAAGCGTTTCTCCATAAACAGCAGCTCCGGTAAGTTTTGGTTCTTCAGTATTCAGTGGCGCATCGTTGATCGATTCTACCTTGAGCAAGACCATGGCCGTATCGCTGTATTCAAAGCCATCGCTCACACGAATTGCCACCTTACGCAGGGTGCTTGTTTCGGGAGCATCGGAATTGACAAAATAATACAGGTGTTGAAATAAGTCACGAAGCTCATCAGCTGACTGTCTTTCGTTGAAGTCAACAAGGAGTGTATCACTATAATTTCCTGAGACAAGAGCAGATGAAAGGCTGTCAGCAAAAACAAGGAATTCATCCTGGTTTTCCAGCTTATCAACAATCCATATTTGAATTGACTTTAGCGTATCTCCATCTGCATCTTCAATTAAAACATCGCTGTCGGCCAGGAAACCATCAAACAATTGTTCGCTCACTGTTCCAATGAAATCATTAGCAAGAGCTCCCGAACTGTTATCCTGATCAAGATTGACCAGCGGAGCTGCATTGACAGTAATTAAACGCTGAACGGGAGTGTAAGCAAGGCCTGCACTGTTTGCGGCAAACAAGCTGTACCAGATGGTATCGGGCCCGGGCAGCCCCCTAACTTCAATTTCAAAATAACCGGTATCGCGTAAATTTTCAGAAACTTCGAAGGGCCGCCACAGAGCAAAATCGAGCAATGAATCGGTGCTCCATACCACGCCGGTTCTCGTTACAGCCGAATCGTTGAGTGCTTCAAGGTGACCTTTAATATCTGCCCCGGTACGAAAAACACTTCTAACTTCTGTAAGTGCAAGCACAGGCTGAGCAGGCAATGTTCTAAACGTGAAAGGCTCACTGTATCCGGTTCCTTCTTCCGTTGTAGCCCAGGCTTTGACCTCATACGTGGTGTATGCCGATAACTTTTGAAGGCTGGCACTAAAAAGTAGCGAATCGCTGTCGACAATAATCACACTATCGGCTGCATGCGTACTTTTGCTTAAAACAAAGCCTCGTTCGCTTACCACTTTGCCCTGGCTGTTGATCAGTTGCCCGTAAACATTGGCCTCGCTGGAAGATAAGACCTGAACATCGCCTACTTCAACTTCGGGCGGCAATCCTTTGGTCGAAAAAGACCAGACCGGCCCGGTGCTGCTTTTGTAGGCATCGCTGGAAACAACCTGCCACTTATAGCTTGTATAAGGATCGAGTCCATGAAGTTGAAAGCTGTTTTCAGTTGTCGTTCCCATCAACTTCAAACTGTCATCTTTCCCCACATAAATACTGTAGATGAGCTGATCGCCATCGGGATCACCACCAGTCCAGCTCAATAGCGGATGGATGCTAATTCTTGTTGTATCATCGGCCGGCAAGGGGTTTCCGGGTACATGGGGTTCAATATTCTGTTTGCTGTTGCTGATGCTTACATCGTCGATAAACATCCATTGCTCATCGTAAAAATCGTAGTTTTGCTGACTGAATTGCAGGCGTACCACCTTTCCGGAGTACTGAGCCAGCGACACACGGTATTGTTGCCATGCTTCATCGCTGAAACTGCCGTTAAAGATGGTGGTCAACAATTCATTACCATATTGTGAATAAACTGCGGCTTGCTGATTGTTCTTAGTCGAAAGTTCTGCCGTTGTTCGTTTTACCCAGAAACTCAGCAGGCCGTTTTCGGGAACGGTGAAGGTGAGTGTTGCAGTATTCTTTGAGTAGGATGAAAATCCGGGTTTCGACAGTAGCATGCTGTACGCTCCCGAATGGCTTACTTCGTTGTTCACTTCGGCCACACCCGACAAGGAAAAACCGTTGCTGCTGCCTGTCTCAAAACCTGCTGCCAGCGGCATTGCACTAATTGGTGAATAGACGGGTTCGATCCCCAGCAGGGCAGATTGCTCCCGGGTATAGTTCGAGCTTCCCGGGTTGAGCGCCGATAAAAGATAATAGCCATTGTAGTTGCCACCCCAGCCCCAGTTAAAATGGAAATAGTTGTCACGATAGCCATCGCATACAAAGGCATGACCGTTGCTTCCCGACGGACTGTTGCCGGCGTAGATAAAGGGTCTGCCCCGCTGTATCTCGTCTTTTAACAATTGTTCCCATTCGCTTTGTTCATCCCATTTGTAGCGCTCGGGAAGATACTGAGCATTAGAATAGCCAAAATGGTTGATCATTGCCGGAATGGCATCTTCGAGGTAGGATCCTGAACCCAGGGGACCAAAATCCATCTCAACGGCCACAGCCAGATGATAACTGATTTGTTGTATTTGTGCATTCTCGGTTAGCGGATGATCGGGCATGGCTCCCCAAACATAATTTGCAGCGGCAAAGTCGGCCGATAACTTTCCATATTTTGAATGAAAATAACTGTGTTCGCCAAAACCTTTTTGTGGGAAGGACCAGAATTTCATGACCTGTGCCAGCGCCGTCGCCACGCAGCCAATCCATACATGCCCGTTACCGGTATTTGCAAGAGGGTCAGCTGGTGCCAGCTCGTTGTAAAAGGGTCCCTGATCCCAGGTCGTGGTGAGCAGTGGACCTGCCTCGTCGATGTTGTCCGATTTCAATGGACGGTAGTCATCGGTGCTGTAGCGCGTCCACAAAGATGTAACTTCGGGTGAAGGTTCATAGCCTGGCTGCCCTGCTTCACGAATTTCACTTTCAAGCCCTTCAATCCATGCGCCAACTTCGGCAGGGGTATTTTCAAGCTGAAAGCTTCCTTTTAAACCATAGGCCAGAACAGGCTGCAGGGCATCGATGCCGGCAACCAGCACCCATGCTTCGGGGTCGAACGACACAAGGTAGAACAAAGCCTGTTTGTTTTCAGTATGGCTTTGCAAATGAGCAATCTGATATTCACTTACACCAAGTCCCTGACTGTTCAGCCAGTTGACCGCTACCTTCCGGGCATCGCCTTCTGAAATACCTGCACCCCAAACAGGCAAAACGATCGGCAACAGCCACAAAAGGATTAAGAAGCACTTTATCTTCATGTATCTCATCCCTCCGCGAACCTTGTTTCAGTCTGGAAAAATAGTGCATTATTGAAGAAGAAGCAATTTTTACCTGAAATATGTCCATCTGTCATTTTCTTGGTTGAAAATATATGGAAAGAAAAAAAAGAGACACCTGTGGCATCTCTTATAATTCTTCGACAGGTCAAAATTGCCTGCTATTGTATTTTCACCGGCTTGTCTACTTTGGTTTTCAAAAGCGCCAGTTGCAGTACATCGGTGATGGTGGCAACAAAATGGAACTTAAGTCCACGGATGTAGATTTCCTTGATCTCATCGATGTCCTTACGGTTTTCCTCCGAAAGAATAATTTCTTTAATACCGGCACGTTTGGCCGCCAGTATTTTTTCCTTGATACCACCAACAGGAAGTACTTTTCCACGCAGTGTAATTTCGCCGGTCATGGCCAGACCACTCTTCACTTTACGTTGAGTAAAAGCTGAAGCCAGCGAGGTAACCATGGTAACTCCGGCTGAAGGACCATCTTTGGGAATTGCACCTTCGGGAACATGAACATGCACATTCCAGCGTTCGAAAACCGATGGTTCGAGCTGAAGTTCGTCAGCATGCGCCTTAAGGTATTCAAGTGCCAGCATGGCCGACTCCTTCATTACGTCACCCAGATTGCCGGTAAGGGTCAGTTGTCCCTTCCCTTTGCTCAGGCTCGATTCTACGTAAAGAATCTCACCTCCGACGGCAGTCCATGCCAGTCCGGTAACAACACCTGCAAACTCATTGCCCTGGTATTTTTCTTTCAGGAAACGGGGAATGCCCAAGTATTTTTGTACCGCTTCCACATCAATGCTTTTATCCACTTCCTCTTCGAAAGCAATTTTACGGGCCAGGCGGCGAACCAGTTTGGCCAGTTGTTTGTCGAGTTCGCGTACACCCGATTCACGTGTATACTTTTCGATTATAAACTCGAAAACGTTGCTTTTCAGCTTAAAGGAATCCTCGGGCAAGCCATGGTTTCGCAACTGCTTAGGCCATAAATGCCGTTTGGCTATTTCAACTTTTTCCTCAACCAGGTAACCGCTTACCTCAATCAACTCCATGCGATCGCGCAAAGGACCACTAATGGTACTCAGGGTATTGGCGGTTGCGACAAACATAACTTTCGACAAGTCGAACTCAATGTCGAGGTAATTATCGTGGAATTCAAAATTTTGCTCCGGGTCGAGTACTTCAAGAAGTGCCGAAGCGGGATCGCCATGAAAGTCTTTCGATATTTTATCAATTTCATCGAGAATAAAAACCGGATTCGAGGTTTTTGCTTTTTTGATGTTCTGAATGATTCGGCCCGGCATGGCACCGATGTAGGTTTTACGGTGACCACGAATTTCGGCTTCATCGTGCAAACCACCCAAACTCATACGAATATAGTTGCGTCCCAATGCTTTGGCTACTGATTTTCCCAGCGAAGTTTTACCTACTCCGGGAGGACCATACAAACAAATAATTGGCGACTTCATATCGTTCTTCAATTTAAGCACTGCAAGGTGTTCCAGAATTCGCTCCTTCACCAGCTCCAGTCCGTAATGATCTTCGTCGAGTACCTCTTCGGCATGTTTCATGTCGAAATTGTCTTCCGAAAACTCATTCCATGGCAAATCAAGCAGGGTTTGCACATAGGTAAGCTGAATGGAATATTCGCCGGCAGCCGGATTTAATCGTTGCAATTTATCAACTTCCTTATCGAAAAGCTCAGCCACCTCCTTATTCCATTTTTTATCCTTTGCCTTTTCTTTCAGGTCCTGAATATCTTTTTCCATTGGGTTACCACCCAACTCGTCCTGAATGGTTTTCATTTGTTGTTGCAGGAGATATTCACGCTGCTGCTGGTCCATGTCGGTTTTCACTTTCGACTGGATATCCTTCTTCAATTCAACCAACTGCAACTCTCGAACAAGGTACGAAATGGCCTGAATTCCTCTTTCGCTCAGGCTATTGAGCTCCAGCAAGCCCTGCTTTTCACTCAGCTTTATTTCCGAATTGGAGCAGATGAAATTAATAAGGAAAGCCGGATTTTCGATATTGCGTACAGCAAATGTTGCTTCAGGAGAAACATTGGCCGAATTTTTGGCAATTTTAATGGCAATGTCCTTCAGCGATTCAACAATGGCTTCAAATTCAGCAGAACCCTCGCTTGGCTGGATGTCGTTCAGGTTGCTGATTCTGGCAACATGATACGGCTCTTCCTCGATCATTTGTTCGAGTTGATAACGCTGCTTGCCCTGGATAATTACCGTGGTGTTCCCATCGGGCATCTCCAGTATTTTCAAAATTTTGGCAACTGTTCCCACCCGGTGAATGTCATCTCCTGAAGGGTCGTCCACATCGGGATCGATTTGTGACATGGTTCCCATCAGTCCATTCTTCTTATAAACCTCCCGAACCAGTTTCAGCGATTTGTGTCTTCCAACCGAGATGGGTAAAACCACCCCGGGAAACAACACCGTATTTCGAAGCGGCAAAATTGGCAGTACCGCAGGCAGTTCTTTCACCACCAAATCATCTTCCCCTCCATCGGCTATGATTGGCACAAAATCGGAATCATCATCGCTCATTCCTGTAAATATAAACCCTCTGCTATCTTTGATATTTTTGTCACCCATATTACAAATATAAATTTAAAGCTGACAGAGTGTCTTGTCAGCTGCTCTATTTTTCGTGCATGCTTATTGGTCAATAGCCATGCCAAAATAGAAACTATCTTTCAAATGGAAACAGTTTGCAGGCTTACAACAAAGAAATACGCATCGTGTTGAATAGATGGGGACGAATTTGTTTATTACCTGCCGCATGCATTGATTGAGTATTGAAAAAGGCCTTTTACGACTACAATTAACAAGATGTGCTTACCTAAATATTCTTAATTGCTTTTGCTTTGACTTTTCCAATAAGATGTGGCCTTTACTAACTCCCCTTCGGTAGCAAGAAGTATGCTCCCCTATTATTTTCGCAGCAAATCGATATACGAATAGTCGAAGTTGTTTTTATCGTCATGGTAGTCTTCGCGAGCGGCTTCATTCCATTCATCATAGTCGATTTCAGGAAAATATACATCGGCATCGAAGTCTTTGTGAACCAAAGTCAGATATAGTTTTCTGGCCAGCGGATAAGACTGCCGGTACACCATTCCGCCACCGATGATAAATGCTTCTTTTTCATCTTTCACCTTTTCAAGTGCTTCTTCAATCGAAGCAACCACTTCGCAGCCTTCGAAGCAATCATCCATCTGGTCGGAGATCACGATGTGCCTGCGATTGGGCAAAGGCCATTTGGGCAACGACAACAGCGTATTGCGCCCCATGATCAATGTTTTTCCGGTGGTAATCGCTTTAAAACGCTTCAAATCGTTGGGTAAATGAAACAGCAGATCGTTATTTTTGCCAATTGCAAAGTTTTGTGCTATGGCTACGATGATGGATATGTTGTTGTGTATGGTCATAATAAAAGGAAAAAGTCATTGTAAAAAGAAAAAAGTCATTGGTCATTAAGTCATTGATTCATTGCACAAAGAAAAAGTCATTGGTCATTGACCAGACATTAACTTAGTAACTTTTACTACTGAGTATATGACTTACTGACTTTTACACGGCCACCTTGCCCTTGATGTGTGGATGGGCCTGGTAGTTAAGCAGCTCAAAGTCGTCGTACTGAAAGTCGAATATACTTTTCACCTCCGGATTAATTTTCATTACCGGCAGCGGATAAGGTTCTCTTGTTAGTTGCAGTTTCACCTGATCGATGTGGTTGGTGTAAATATGCAGGTCGCCAAAGGTATGCACAAAATCGCCGGGTTCGAGCCCGCATACCTGAGCCATCATCATGGTTAAGAGCGCATACGATGCAATGTTGAAAGGCACTCCCAGAAACGAATCGGCACTTCGCTGATACAACTGACAGGAGAGTTTGCCATCGGCCACATAAAACTGGAAAAAGGCATGACAGGGCGGCAGGTTCATGTTAGGCAAATCGGCCACATTCCAGGCACTGACAATGATGCGTCGTGAATCGGGGTTGTTTTTAATAGCATCGACGGCCTGACTGATCTGATCGACCGAGCCTCCATTGTAATCGGGCCATGAGCGCCACTGATGTCCATAAATATGTCCCAGTTCACCCTTCTCGTCGGCCCATTCGTTCCAAATGCGCACTCCGTTGTCCTGAAGGTATTTCACATTGGTATCGCCGGCAAGAAACCAGAGCAATTCATGAATAATTGATTTCAGGTGCAGTTTTTTAGTGGTTACCACCGGAAAACCATCCTGCAGGTTAAAGCGCATTTGGTAGCCAAAAGTAGAAATCGTACCTGTTCCGGTGCGATCCTCTTTCCGTATGCCTTTATCGAGCGTATGCTGTAATAAATCGAGGTATTGTTTCATCGCTAATAAAAAAAGTCATTGGTCATTAAGTCATTGATTCACACAGGAAAGAGAATAATTATTGTCCTGAAATGTTTTGAATTAAAATACTATTTTTCAACTATAACAAGTTTCTTTCCTAATCTCTTTGTTTATAGTTAATTATCAAAAGTCTAGTATCTAGTATCTAATATCTATCGTCTGATTCTATCCCATAATCATTCCGATGATGGTAGCCGAGAGCAGGGAGGCCAGCGTTCCGGCCCACAAGGCCCGTAAACCGTATTGCGACAACAAGGTGCGCTTATTGGGTGCCAGCGAACCGATTCCGCCAATCTGGATACCAATGGATGCAAAGTTAGCAAATCCACACAAGATGTAGGTCGCCATGATGATCGATTTAGGGCTTGAAAATAAGCCCGATGCCTTCATGTCGGCCAGACTGATATAGCCTATAAATTCGGTCATGATCAGTTTTTCACCCAGCAGCCGTCCCACCAGGGTGATATCCTGAACAGGTACACCAATGAGCCACATCACCGGTGAGAATAAATAACCCAGCACAAACTGCAATGAAAGGTTTTCGTATCGGCCATCGGTCATCTGGGCGATGGATTCGTTCAGATTGCCAATGTTCCCGATTTTATTCATGATGAAGTTGAACATGGCAATGAAGGCAATGAAAGCCAACAACATACCAGCCACATTCACCGCCAGCTTAATGCCTTCGGTGGTACCTGTAGTGATGGCTTCGAGCGGGTTGTCGCCAAACTTGTCCTTGCTTACCTCAACCGTTTTGTTTACTTCGCCAACCGGAGGAACTATGATTTTTGAAAAGATAATTGCACCCGGAGCAGCCATTACCGATGCGGTAAGCAGGTGTTTGGCAAACTCGAGTCGCAACACCGGGTCGTCGCCGCCCAGCATGGCAATATAAGCAGCCAGTACTCCGCCGGCCAGGGTGGCCATTCCCCCCGACATCACCAGGAGCATTTCGGAGTTCGACATGGCAGGCAGGTAACCTTTAATCATTAACGGCGATTCGGTCTGGCCCAGAAATATGTTTCCGGCCACTGAAAGCGCTTCGGCACCCGAAAGGCCCATCAGTCGTGAAAACACATAGGCCAGTCCTTTTACCACAATCTGTATCACACCAAAATAGAACAGCACACTGGTAAGTGCCGAAAAGAAAATAATGGTTGGCAGCACCTGAAAAGCAAAAATGTAACCAAATTTCTCGACGTCGAGAAAACCCTCGAAAAGGAAGTTGGTTCCGGCTTCGGTAAAATCGAGTATGACAACAAATATTTTTCCGAAGAATTCAAAAATCCACCTGATAAAAGGTACGTTGAGAATGCCAATCGCCAGTGCAAGCTGCAGGGCCAGTCCAACAAACACTGTTTTCCAGGGAATATTTTTCTTGTTATTACTAAAAAGCCAGCCCAGTGCCAGCAGCACCACAATGCCCAGCAAGCCGCGAAGAACAGCGATCATGCTAAAGCCACCGGTGTCGGAAATATCGAGCAGTAAATTGGCCTTGTCGGGCTGAGGGGTGTTGAGCACTGTTTCCACCTCGTTCTGAACCAAGGTGCCGGTGTCGGCCAAAAGTGGCTCAACACTAAGAAGAAGAATCCCTGCCAAAAGCAGAAGCAAGCCTAAACGCTTCATTTGTTATTAGATTGTTGTGGTTAATACTATCGACATCGGGCTCCCGAAGAACAGGCTGAACCATTTCAGCACTACCGGTTTCAGTTGCCTTTTTCTTTCCTGCGGTGAATTTCATCACGCAATTCCGATGCCCGTTCATAATTTTCATCCTGAATGGCATCCTTTAATTGCTGTTCAAGCTCTTCGATGCTGCTGGTGTTGTATTGATCTTCGGGACTGAACATATCATCGTCGTCTTCCCTTTCGTCGACGCTGTCGTTTACCTCGATGACGATGCCGGCTTTCGACAAGATTTCCTCGCTGGTATAAATGGGGCACTTAAAGCGTAAAGCCAGTGCCACTGCATCGGAGGTACGGGAATCGACTGCAATGCGGGAACCATTTTGCTCGCAAATGAGCTCGGAATAAAAGATCCCCTCTTCCAGCTTATAAATGATAATTTCAACCAGATCGATATTAAAGGCCTGGGCAATGTTTTTAAAAAGATCGTGGGTTAAGGGTCTTGGCGGGTGCAGGCCTTCGAGCTGAATGGCAATCGACTGGGCTTCGACAGGACCTATGATGATGGGAATGCGTCGGTCGCCATTTTCTTCGGCCAAAACAAGCGCATAAGCACCTGTTTGCGTTTGACTTACCGATAACCCCAATACATTTAATTTTATTTTGAGCATAGAATCGTTTGAAATCGTGTTGCAAGTCAAACAAAGATAAAAATTGTTTTGGCATTGAATAATCAAAAAAGGCTTTTTATGAAAAGGAAGCAGGCTGAGCTTAAGAAAAGTCAGCAGTCATTAAGGAAAAAGTCATTCAGTAGAAATGCTGCCCCTTACGGGATAATTTTCGGATCAATCTCAATTTCTTCATTACTATTTTTTTCGGTCTTTAGTCTTTTATCTTCAGTCTTTTGTACACCAGTCTTTTATCTCCAGTCTTTTGTCTTCAGTCTATTGTCTTTTATCTTCAGTCTTTTATCTCCAGTCTATTTGTATCTATTTATTTATATATTTGCATCCATGAACAGAATAGAAGTTGAAACGCTGAATTTAAAAACCAATGGAAGTTGGTTCAAACGTCGGGTGTGGACTCCTCATGGAAAAAAAACCATTGTTTATATGGCCCTGGGAGCGGTAGCGGGTTTGGCTTACACCTTGTTTTTAGGTGATCATGCCGGTGCTGCCGGCTTTGGCGATATTGCCCGGGGCATGCTGGTGGGCGGATTTTTTGGCTTTTTCATTACCAACAGTCCTTGTGCACGAGGGCGGTGTTAAGTCCTGCGAACAATATCTTGTTCATTTTTTTTGTAAAATGATCCTCCCTGGCGGGGCAGGGACAGGAGCGGCAGCTTGCCGACGGTGAGGGCCCTGGTGGAACGTTTTTTTGGCGGCGACCGGAGGGAGCCCGGCGAAAAAACAGTGACACCGGCCCGAAACAAGGCAACTATAGCGGATGGCCCGGTGCTTGCAGCCCCCCAAAACGATATCGAAATGCAATTTTTTGAGGCTAATTATTTGGCAATCATTCAAAATTATCTACTTTTGCAATCCGAAAGTTTCCGAGTTGGCCCGATAAGTGAGAACCAGTGGTTTTCCGCCTTCCGGATGAAATATTTTATTCGATAAAAATGTACGCAATTATTGATTTTAACGGATCGCAGTACAAGGTTGAGAAAGATGCCAAGTTGTATGTGAACCGTTTGGAGACAGCCGAAGGCGAGAGCTTCGACATTGAGAAAGTGCTTTTGATTGATAACGACGGAAAGGTTAGTATTGGAACACCGGTTGTTGAAGGTGCCAAGGTTACTGCCAAAGTTCTGGAGCACCTGAAAGGTGATAAAGTAATCGTTTTCAAGAAAAAACGCCGTAAAGGTTACAGGGTTAAAAACGGACACCGTCAGTATTTAACTCAGATTCAAATTGAAGATATTGTAGGATAATAAAAAAAATTAAATACCATGGCTCATAAGAAAGGTGTAGGTAGTTCGAAGAACGGTCGCGAATCGGAAAGCAAACGATTAGGCGTAAAAATTTGGGGCGGACAAACCGTAAAAGCCGGTAACATTATCGTTCGTCAGCGTGGTACACAACATCATCCCGGAAACAATGTCGGCATGGGTAAAGATCATACCCTTTTCGCATTGATTGATGGTGAGGTTGTATTCCAGAAAAAACAGAAAAACAGATCGTATGTATCTGTGGCTCCTAAAAGTGAAGTAAACTAAGTAGTTCACTACGATATTTGAAAGGGCTTTCCGAAAACGGGAGGCCCTTTTTATTGTTACCCTTCCAATCATGTTACGATGACTCTGAATAAAGGCAAGCAAGTGCAACCACCAGGTTGAAAAGCTGTCGTTATAACTAACCATTGGTTTTAGTTTCCACAGTAAGATCTGCTCAAAGGTTAATCCGGCCGGGGCAGGTCTTTTTTTTCTTATAACTGGAAGCGCTTTAAATGCACATAAAATGAGCTTCCTTGTCCCGGTGCACTTTCGATGCTGAATTTCCCTTTATTTTTCAATACAAACTCCTTTACGAGCAGCAATCCCAGGCCACTTCCCTTTTCACGTTGTGTTCCGAAAGTGGCCTTGATTTCGTCGTTTTCCAACAGCCTGCTGATGCTCTCTTTCGACATGCCCACGCCATTGTCGCGGAAACAAAAACGGATGTACTCTCCTTCGGTAGTCTGACTAATTTCGATCGATCCTCCGGGCGGTGTAAATTTGATGGCATTGTCGAGCAGATTACGGAAAATGGTTTTCACCATGTTCTCATCTCCGTAAACAAGCACTGACTCGTCGACGGTGCATTGAACACGGATGTTTTTCTTTTGGGAATGATCGCTTAAAAAACGAATGATTTCGTCGATTACAGGTAAAGCCAGTAACATACGTGGTTCAAAAGGAATGACCCCGCGCTGGCTGCGTGACCAGGTAAGCAGGTTGTCGAGCAGATAAAAACTTGAGCGGGTGGTCTTTGACAAATCGGCAATGATTCGTTTTTGCTTTTCGCTGTTGTAATCATCTCCATGCTCTGACAGCAAATCGAGCATGTTCATCACGTTACCAAGCGGACTGCGGAGGTCGTGCGAAATTACCGACAAAATTTTATCTTTTGTTAAGATGGTTTCCTTTAGCTCGGTTTGATGGGCTGCAAGACGGAGCGCCTGCTCTTCGATCTCATCTTTTTGTTTTTGAAGTATCCGGTTTTGCTTTTGTATTTCGCTTTTTTGATTTTCGAGTTCCTGATTTTTCTCAAGTACTTCACGGGTTCGGATGCCAATGGCCAGCTCGAGATCGCTTTGTTTTTGTTTATATTGTGAAACCCTGAGGGTATAAATCACAAAGATGCTCACAAAGGAAACAATGAGCAACAGAATATAAAAAAGGCTTGTTTCAACAAAACGGGGTTTTATGGAAAAGCTCAGTGATGCTTCCTGCTCGTTCCATACTCCATCGTTGTTACTGGCCTTAACCGTGAAAGTGTATTGTCCTCCTGGTAAATTGGTGTATGAAACGGAATGGGCGGTACTCGTATTCCAGCTATCGTCAAAGCCTTCGAGCCGGTATTGAAAACGTACCTTTTCGGGTTCGTAAAGGCTAAGACCGGCAAAATGAAAAGTATAGCGGCGATGCTCGGGTGAAAATTCCTGGTTCTGTTCCAAAGCAAGTGGCCGGTTATCGACTTCGAGCCGTTCAATCACAACCGGGGTAAGGTAATTATTCACCAGGGTATCACCCGGATCGATAATACTCAGTCCGTCGAGTGTTGGAAAGTATAGCAGGCCGTTTTTGCCCTTAAGTGCCTGGGCTGTTGAGTTGCATTCGGAAACAGCCATCCCGTCGTATTGATCGAAAACCCGACAATGCACCGAATCGCTTGCCTTATTAAAAAGTGTAAACAAATCAGATTTTTCTACCTTCATAATTCCCCGTGCGAAGGGCATCCACAAATGGCCATGATCGTCCTCTACAATATCGTAAATAGAATTATCGAACAGGCCGTTACGGGTAGTAGCATGATCAAACTGCTGATCGCGAAACAACCACAATCCATCGACAGTTGCCAGCCAGACGTTTCCTTCTCTGTCGCAGGAAATATTAAAAACCACATCGCTTTTAAATCCATTTTCCTTTCCAAACACTTTGATGTTACCAAGGCTGTCGATCCTGTTGAGTGCTCCTTCGCCTTCGCTGGTTCCCACCCAGATATTGCCTTCACGATCTTCGTCGATGGCCATCACCAGATTCGACGATAAACCATCGTCGACGCTCAGGTGATCAATGCTTCCATCGGGACGAATAATCCCCAGTCCGTTATTTCGGGTTCCCACCCATACATTTCCCCTGCTATCATGGAAGGTCAGTCTTATTTTGGTTCCGATAAAGCCGCTGGCTTCGTTCAGCATTTCAATGGTGCCGTTGGCTTTAATAATCATTAAACCTGAATAAGTACTAAGCCATTTGCTTTGTTCCTCATCGACAGTTACATGTCGGATACGAACATCGACAAGCTGTTGAGGCAAATGAACTTCTCTAATTTTATTGCTAGAAATACAAGCAAGCTTCCCATTATCGAAACCTACCAATATTTCCTTCTTTTCAGTTTCGTATACCGTATTAACTACCTTACCCGGCAAACCACCCTTTGATGTCAGATTCGTAAATTTCCCATCCTTGATACGTGACAAGCCTCCCTTATAATGACTGATCCACAAGCTTCCTTCGGCATCAAATTCCATATCGGTAATAAAATTATTGGCCAGGCCGTTGGCGGCGGTAATGTGTTCAAGCTGCCTGCTCTGCAGGTTTAATCTGAAAATTCCATCAAAACTACCTATCCATAAATTACCATAACGGTCAGTCAGCATTTCACTAATGGTAGATGTTATTTCGGGTATTTCCCGAACAAAGCGTTTTCCGCCGAAATGATAGATTCCCTGAGCCGTCCCAAGCCACAAATGGTCGTCCTTGTCGAAAAAGAGACTGTAGATCCACTCATTGTCGAGCCCATCGCTGGCATCAAAGCGGGTTAACTCTCCGGCACTGTATCGATAAAGGCCCTCGCCCATGGTAGCAAACCAGATCGATCCTTTCCGGTCTTCGGCAATTGCCCTCACTTCGATGTGTTTAAGGGGAGAACTAAAATCGATGAAATTGAAAACTCCGTCTTTAAAGTAGAACCATCCGTGATCGGGCGATGCTGCCCAAATTCGTCCCTTGCTGTCGGCCAGCAGGCCACGGTAAAGGTGAACAATCCCCTGTTCCTCACCAAACATTTCAAAGCGACCATTATCGTACATAATCAGTCCGTTTTCGAGCGTGGTGATCCACAAGCGGCCCTGATCGTCGCCACGAATGTTTCGAATAACATTGCTATTCAGAACATCGGTGTTGGCATTATTAAAAACTTTAAACTCATGCCCATTGTATCGAATTAGTCCGGCATAGCCCGTAATCCAAAGATAGCCGTCGGACGACTGATATACGTACAGTAAGGAATTGGTTGGAAGCCCGTTTTCGGTGCTCCAGCGGTCGATATTATATTGCGATAATTTTTTATCAGGACTTAATGAGTAGGTTGGCTCCTGTGCCTTTCCACTCAAAAGTAAAAACATATAAAATAATAAAAAAAGCTTAAAATTCATATGATGGTAAAAGTTAGACCGCTGGTTTTCAAAATAAAGATAAAGATAAACAAGAATTTCATTTAAAATACACAAAGATAATTGAATCAATTCAGCAAAAAGTGTAATAAACAGGAAAAGAATGTTTTGTATTGCACGCAACCGATCAGTTACTTTGCACATCAGTTTGAAAGAAATCAACACAGCTAACCCGAAAAAAGTATGCTGGCTTTACATTAAAATAATTGAGCAATGAAGAAATTAAAACACATTTTACCAGCAGCTGTATTGTTGCTTACTATTGCATGCACAAGCAACGATGGTGATCAGCAAAAGGCAAGCCTGGTATTCGGACACTTTTATGGTGAATGCATGGGCGAAGGCTGCGTCGAAATTTTCAGACTGGACAACCAGCTTTTATTCGAGGATGTTCGCGATCAGTATCCGGCTTATACAAATCCTTACGAAGGAGACTTTTCTCTTTCTCAATCACGGTATTATCATCGGGTGAATGATCTATGGGACATTGTTCCCGAAAAGTTATACGATGAAAGCGATACCATAATTGGTCAGCCCGATGCTGGCGACTGGGGTGGAATTTATCTGGCTGTAAGCCAGGGCACAGTTGACCGGTACTGGTTAATTGATCAAAAGAAAAGCAATGTTCCCGACTACCTGCACGAATTAATCGATTCGGTCAATGCAAAGATCGCGTTTATCAATCAAAATCAATGAGGAGTATGCTTAAGGTGTTCTGCAGCTATTTCAAGCTCTTTGTACCATTCAGCACCATATTTGCGAATGAGTGGTTCCTTCAGAAAGCGATAAAGCGGAAGTTCTTGTGCTTTGCCACAGGCACGTCCATCCTTGCAGATGTCGAGTTGCTGATAATTAACAGCATCAAATTCGGTATAGGAAGTAATTCGGACGGGAAACAGATGACACGAAAGGGGTTTTCTGAAATTGGTTTTTCCTTCAAGAAACGCTTTTTCAATGGCACAGCGGGTAATACCATGCTCATCCTTAAAAGTGTAAGCACACTCGCGATGATTAAAAAGCGGTGTTACCAAATCACCATCCTCATCGCTTACAGCATACCCTTGTTCTGCGATCGTTTGTTGATATGCTTCGATTAAATAAGGTTGATAATGCTGATAATTGGCTTCTATTGTTTGGGCTTCATCGACAGTTAGCGGAGCACCAGAGTCTCCCTCAACACAACAAGCTCCTTTACAGGCCATTAAGTCGCACAAAAAAAAGCGATCAAACAGGTCAAAACTTACAATGGTATTTCCAATCTGTATCATGGTGCAAGATTACGAAAAATATGCGAAAGACGGTATATTTTTTGAACACCAGCTAAAGTGTTCTTTTTTAATTTTAATGCAGCTAAAAATGCCAGATTTCATTTATTTAGTAAAGGAAAAACGATGAGAAAACCCGTGTTAATTGAACATAAAGGAAAAACTATTATCTACCTCGATTTTAGCAATTTGAGAAAACTTCAGGAGATTAAAGAACTGGAAACTGAAGGAGGCAAGATCATCCGACAACGCAATATTCATTCAGCACTGGTATTGTCGAATCTCGAGCACATGTACTTCAATCATGAAATCAGAACTCATTTCATTAAAGTAGCACGTGAAAATACCTCATTTGTAAAAGCAAGTGCCGTTATTGGACTGTACGGAATGATAGCCTTTGTATTTAATGGTTTTCTGGAAGCGAGTTCACGCAACATTCGCTCATTTAAAACGATGGCCGAAGCACTCGAATACCTTACTTCGTTCGATTAAACAGAGAAGAGACACCCCCGGGGGTACCTCTTCTTCCTTAGCTGCTTATTCCTTGCTTTTTGACTTTGTTTCGCTTTCCGCTTTCTTAATTTCTGCCTTATAGCCCAGCTTATTAAAAGCTTTAATCAGCTGTTTTTCGGAGGTTTTGTCCTCACGGTAAGTTATTTCACAGGTTTTCTGATCGAGTGAAACCTTTAAATCTTTCACTCCTTTCTCATAGGGAATATTGTCTTCTATTTTCTTCACACAGCCATGGCAATCCATGCTTACTTCAAATACGACGGTTTTTTCACTTTTCTTGGTGGCCGCTTCAACTTGTGATATTGAAACAAAGAAGAAAAACATTACAAAAGTTGAAAAAATTGCTAAACTTTTCATCTGTCTTATTTTTTAAAATTATACATAATTCTTTTTAAGGCACTTATGGGCCTGCACAAACACAATCCTGCTTAAATCCAATTTATCATTAGTTGTACGAACGAATGGTATAACGCAGTCCCACATACACTTTCCGTCCATGAACCGGTCCCCAGGCCATCGAACCATCGAAGTTGTTGCTCCATGGATCATTGGCTGCTATTATTGGCTGTGGAATGGTGAAACTGCCCAGGTTTTCTCCCCCCAGGTAAAACTCCCACTTTCGGAAGCGCCTGGTAATTTGGGCATTATAAACGGTATAACTTCCATAGGTTTCAGACCACAGCGGATCGTCCTGATCGGGATCGGGCATGCGCCCACCTCCGTTAAACTGGCTGGTAAAATCGAACTGCCATTTGTCGAGACGGGTTGCATAACTTAAGCTAACAAGCCCTTTATAGCGGTTATTCATGGGGACTTCTCTTAGCCTTCCATCAACTGTTTGCTGCACATCGTTGATCCGATAGGCTGCGTTAAGCGTTAAGCCATCGAGCACTTCATAAATCAATTCAGCCTGCAGGGCATTTGAAAAGGAGCTACCGTTCAGATTACTAAAATGCACTTCGTACGGACTGCTGTCGACATCACGGATTACCTGATTGATAAAACGGGTACGATAATAATCAAACATCAGGGTCAGATCACGCCCGGCCAACTGCAGTTCAGCTATCAGGCTTGTACCAAGGTTCACGGCTTCTTCCTGCTGCAGGTCATCATCGATCACGATGTTTCGTGAACTGGCAAGCAAATAATTATTTTCGGCCAGAGGAACGGCCGTACGGTAACCTTTGCCTGCCGAAGCTCTCCAGGTAAGCCATGAACTAACATCCCATTTCGCATGCATACGGGGTGTTACAAAGAATCCAAACTGCGAACTGTAATCGGCCCTGAGGCCGGCCAGCAAGTTAAACCCATTGCGCAAATGATAATTGTATTCATAATAAACACCAGGGACCCACTCACGATGCAGATAATTGGCCTCATCGAGTTGCTCATCAAAGGCATCGGCTAAAAACGAAACCCCGGTTTTGTAGGTATGCAGATCAGTACCAAAATTGCCCTGATAAATCAGATTGAAGTAGGCATTGTACTGCGAACCATCGTAAAATTGTTTGCCATAGCTGGCAATTTGCTCATGATAACTACCTGAAAGCTGCATGCCAATGCTCGTTCCAACCCTTGGCAGGAGTACGCCGTTTTTTGCAAACAGTTCAATTCGACGGGTTTTAATATCAATGCCATACAAACCTGAACTTAGATCATTAAAGGCTCCTACCTGCCCCGACTGCCTGTGTTCATTCAGTAATTTAACACCCAATTGACGATCTCCGCCATCGGGAGTTGTCTGATACCAGCGGTTCATCAGGTTAATTTGCTGAATATGGGGCATGTCGAGAAAGTGGTCACCGTTATCATCAATTTCAAGACGATGATTCTCGGCATGTAATAAGAAAGTGGTGGCCAGACTATCGTTGAACCGGTAGGTATAGTTCAAATTGGCTTCACTTTTCAGCGCATCATTACCATAAAGGTTTACATGAAGAATTTCGTCGCCAAGAGGTTTCTTGAATTCTACATTAATTTGCCCCGAAATGGCTTCATAGCCATTTAGTACCGACGAAGTACCCTTTGATATCTGGATCGACTCCATCCAGGGCCCTGGGACATAGCCCAGACCGTAAGGTGCAGCCATTCCCCTAACCGAAGGCATATTTTCGGCGATGGTTTGCACATAAATACCCGAAAGACCCAACATTTTAATTTGCTTGGCACCGGTAACCGCATCGGTAAAACTCACATCGACCGAGGCATTGGTTTCAAAACTCTCAGAAAGATTACAGCATGCGGCTTTCTGCAGCTCCGATGCCGTAACCTTTGTGCTTTGCACTGCATCCATGGTCGAAAGGTACTGGCCTTTCTGCCGCTCTCGTATCAGCACTTCACCCAGTTCGCTTTGCTTTTCAAGATAAACCGTAATCAGGTCCTCCTGATCAGCAATCTGAATGGTGTCGGGATGATAACCTACAAAGGATACTACCAGCGGATGAGCTCCGTGATGATGCACATCGATACTAAAACTTCCATTTTCATCGGTAGTGGTGCCATGCGTCGTTTCGGCCCAATATACATTGGCCCCAACAAGCGGCGCATCGTTTTGCTCCTTGTCGCGTACCACGCCTTTTAACTCATCACCGGCAGCCGGTATGGATAGTATACCCAACAAAAGCAGGGTAAAAAAACAAAATCTCATAATTAAATTGAAATAAGAATTCGACAACTATTTATTACAAATCAATAAGTACAATTGTCGGTATTCAAATCCGCAGAATGCAAATCCTTGCCAATACAGCACGGCCCGTATCGGCAGAAAGAAACTGGAAAAGATCAATTTTATCTATAGAAAACTCGCTTATGAATTCAGGCAGCAGATGACAAACAAACAAGGCAATTACAGGCGTTGACAAATTTACCTTCTGGCTTTTGGCTTTGAGTGAATCGACATCCAGTTTTGCATAAAAAGTAGTGCTGTGATGATGATCGGCCTGATGACTCATATCGTTGGTACAACATGAATCGGCGGTGCTTTCAGTACAACACAAACACTCATCACTCTTTTCTTCTTCAGCAATAGTAATAGAAGTGGAAACCACATTGCATACATCACACAAGGTTTCAACAACATTAAATCCTATACTTGAGAACAGGATCAACATGGCCATGTATGCTGCAACGATGTATTTGTATTTCAACTTCATTAATACCATTAACAATTCATTTCAGAGATGCAAAAATGGAGGTTTTAATTCAATTTTCAAAATCGATCAGTCAGACGAATAAGATGGTCGTGCTAATATTTCAAAACTGTTTAAGAAATTCATTCCCTTGTAACTTCTCACTACCATTCATCGTCCTAGCAGTATTGTGCAACGTTTAAAAATCTGTAGGAAAGAAATCTCAAACAACTTTCAAAACACTGATTTACAATATTAATTGTGCACGATTATTGTAGTCTGAAATAGTTAAAAAAATAAAAAACGTAATAAATGAGTGAATACGGTACTAATCGGACAAAGCAGTTAATTACCGATAAAAATCAACCGTTCATCTATAATAAAGGTAATTTCTGAAACGATAGCCTCACATTTGATACCAATTTCCAAAGCAAACTAGAAGAATAGCCATGATAACACTTACAAACATTCACAAATCGTATCACACGGGATCGAACAACCTGCATGTACTTAAAGGAATCAATCTCGAAATCAACTCCGGAGAGTTTGTTTCCATAATGGGCTCCTCGGGTTCAGGAAAATCGACCCTGCTCAACATCCTTGGCATACTCGACAACTACGACCAGGGAGCCTATCATCTCGATGGGCAGCTGATCAGTAACATGAGTGAAAAAAATGCGGCCAAATACCGCAACGAAACGCTGGGTTTCATTTTTCAGTCTTTTAATTTAATTTCCTTCAAGAATGCGATGGAAAATGTTGCACTTCCACTTTATTATCAGGGCGTAAGCCGGAAAAAACGCAATGCCATCGCCCTGGAGTATCTCGACAAACTGGGTCTGAAGCCCTGGGCCGATCATATGCCCAATGAGCTTTCGGGGGGGCAAAAGCAACGGGTGGCCATTGCGCGAGCCCTGATCTCTCAGCCCAAGGTAATTCTGGCCGACGAACCTACCGGAGCACTCGACACCCAAACCTCGTATGAAGTGATGGAAATACTCAAGGCCATTCACAAGGATGGCATTACCATCATTATTGTTACTCACGAACACGACATTGCAGCCATGACCGACAAAATTATCAAGCTGCGCGACGGCAACATTGGCGACATGATTATCAATGGCGATTTGGCCAGTTTCAAGGCCAACTACGCAAAAGACCCACAAACTGTATAGCTATGTTCGATATTGACAAATGGCAGGAAATCCTGAGTACGATCAAGAAGAATAAGCTGCGTACTTTTCTCACCGGCTTTGCCGTTGCCTGGGGAATTTTTATGCTGATGGTTTTACTGGGAGCAGGTAACGGTTTAAGCAACGGCGTTGGTTCGAACTTCGAAGGCAATGCACTCAATGCCATGTGGATTTGGAGCAGGGAAACAAGTATGCCGCATGCCGGATTTCAATCAGGCAGGCGCATCCAGTTCACCATGGACGACTACGAAGCCATCAGCGAAATGGACAAGATCGACAAAATATCGGCCCGTTACTGGATTGGCGATCGCACGTATTCTTTTAACAATGAATACGGAAACTACAACACCCAGTCGTGTCACCCCGATTTTATGGATATTGAAAAATTTGAAATCACAAGCGGCCGGTTTATCAACGACATCGACATGAAATACAACCGGAAGGTGATGGTAATTGGTGAAGACATTCGCGAAGCCCTTTTCAAGCACGTCGATCCCATCGGGCAAATACTTAAGGTGGGGAATGTTCCCTTTAAAGTGGTAGGTGTTTACAATGAACTTGATCCCCGTGAAGGAACCCGCCAGGGATTGATTCCGATTTCGACTGCACAAACGCTTTTTAATGCAGGGAACCACATTCACAACCTGGCACTTACCACCGTCGATGTTTCAAAAGCTGAAAGTGAAGGCATTGAAGAAGCAATTCGTTTGTTGCTGGCCAAAAATCACAAGTTCAACCCCGACGACCAGCGAGCCATCGGCATCTACAATTCGCTTGAAAACTACATCGAAACCATGAAAATATTCAGCGCCATTAAAATGTTTGTCTGGCTTATTGGTATCGGTACCCTCATTGCCGGTATTGTAGGCGTTAGCAACATCATGCTGATTGTGGTGAAGGAACGAACCAAGGAAATTGGTATTCGAAAAGCACTGGGAGCCACGCCGGGATCAATTATTGGCCTGGTACTGCTCGAATCGATACTGATAACAGCCCTTGCAGGATATGTTGGAATGTTTCTTGGAATCAGCCTGATGGAAGGCGTCAATTTCATGATGGAACAGCAAGCCAATGCCCAGGTGGGAGCCAGTGGCGACCAGGGAGAAATGCGCATGTTCCTGAATCCGACCGTTGATCTGCGCATTGCAGTAAGTGCCATGCTGCTGCTGGTATCGGCCGGAGCCCTTGCAGGTTACATCCCGGCCAAAAGAGCCTCAAAAGTAAAACCAATCGAAGCATTACACGACGAATAAAATTATAGCCATGTTTGATATAGATCGTTGGAAAGAAATTATAAGCGCACTGAAGAAAAACCGACTCAGAAGCTTTCTCACCGCATTCGGTGTATTTTGGGGCATCTTCATGCTCATTATAATGGCCGGAGCCGGGAAAGGACTCGAAAACGGAATCACCGAAGGCGTAGGTCAGGTGGCCACCAATTCCTTCTTTATGTGGACCCAGCGTACGGGCGAACCCTACAAGGGGCTGCGCCGGGGCCGTTGGTGGAGCTACGAGAATGAAGATGTTGAATTCATTCGGAAACACATTCCTGAAGCCGACATTGTGGCACCGCGACTTTTTGCCGGCGGAGGTGGTGGAAACAACACCGTCAGGGAAGATAAAACAGCCTCGTTTTACATCAAAGGCGATTATCCCGAATGGAACGACATCGACCCCGGAACTATGCTCAAGGGCCGTTGGCTCAATGAAGTTGATATTCTTCAAAAAAGAAAAATCTGCGTCATTGGCACCAAGGTGTATGAAGAAATGTTTGCAAAAGACGAAGACCCACTGGGCGAGTACCTGCGCATTAACGGAGTTTATTACCAGGTAGTCGGGGTTGTTGAACCAATTTCGGGAATCAACATCAATGGACGCACGGAGGAAAGCATTTTCATGCCCTTCAGCACCATGCAGGTTGCCTACAACTACGGAAACGATGTTCACATTATGGGTATAACAGCTGCCGAAGGGTACAGTGCAACCCAGGTTGAACAAATCGTAATGGACGCCATGAAACAGCGACACAAAATTGCCCCCAACGATGTTCAGGCCATTGGCCACATCAACCTGGAGAAGCAGTTCAAACAGTTCAGTTCACTGTTTATGGGGATTCAAATTCTGACATGGATTGTAGGAATCGGAACCTTGCTGGCCGGAGTTATCGGAGTAAGCAACATCATGCTGGTAATTATTAAGGAAAGAACCCAGGAAATTGGCGTAATGAGAGCCATTGGAGCCACCCCACGCAAAGTGATCGGGCAAATTATCCTCGAAAGTGTTTTCCTGACTACTGCCGCCGGATACCTCGGATTATTTATGGGAATTCTCCTACTCGAAGGTTTCAATTATGCCCTCGAAATGGCAGCCGCAAGCGGAGCCGAAGGAGTTTTTATTAAGAACCCCGAAATCAACCTTTCGGTAGCCATCGCCTGTCTTACCGTACTCATCGTATCGGGGGCTGTTGCGGGCTACATTCCAGCAAGAAAGGCCGTACAAATAAAGCCCATTGATGCACTCAGGGCCGAATAAAACAACAATGAATCGAAAAAATAATTAATAAAACTAAATAGAATAGTCATGAAAAAGTTTTTTAGAATTTCAGGAATCGTACTACTGATCGCAGTATTCCTGGGTACGTTTTACTTTCTCTACACCAAATCGAAAAACAAACCGGTGGTATTTAAAACCCAGACACCCAAGGTAGAAACCATTACCAAAAAAACAGTGGCTACAGGGTCGGTTGTTCCACGAAAAGAAATTGAAATCAAACCACAGGTATCGGGAATTATTGAAGAAGTTTATCTCGAAGCTGGTCAGATGGTGAAAACCGGTGACATCATTGCCAAGGTAAAAATCATCCCCGACATGGTCACCCTCAACAATGCCGAATCGAGGGTAAACCGTGCACAACTCAATTACGAAGATGCTAAAATCGATTACGAACGTCAGCATGAATTATTTGAGAAAAAAGTCATTCCATTTGAAGAATACCAAAAAGCTCAGCTTGCCTTTAACACGGCACGCGAAGAGCTCTCGTCAGCCGAGAACAATCTCGAGCTGATCAAAAAAGGGGTGACCAAAAAATCGGAAAAAACCACCAACACGCTCATTCGTTCAACCATCAACGGCATGCTGCTCGACGTTCCGGTTGAAGTAGGCAACTCGGTCATTCAGGCCAATACCTTTAATGCCGGAACCACCATTGCCATAGTAGCCGATATGACCGACATGGTATTCGAAGGAAAAGTTGACGAAACCGAAGTAGGCAAAATCAGGGAAGGAATGAACATCATCCTTACCATTGGCGCCATCGAAAACGAAACCTACGATGCCATTTTACGCTATCTTTCTCCTAAGGGAGTAGAAGAAAACGGAGCCATACAATTCGAAATTAAGGCCGATGTCAACCTCAAGGAAGGTCAGTTTATCAGAGCTGGTTACAGTGCCAATGCAAGTATCGTACTCGAAGAGCGCGACAGTGTAATGGTAATTCCCGAAGCCCTGTTAAAGTTTGAAAACGATTCATCGTTTGTCGAAGTCGAAACCGATTCTCAGGTATTTGAAAAACGCTTTGTTCAGGTAGGTCTTTCCGATGGAATAAACATTGAAGTACTCGAAGGACTCGAATTTGAAGACAAAATTAAAGGGGAAAAAATCGACCCTAAGGAACTGAAAAAACAAAAAGCAGAATCGGCCGGGGCTGATGCCTAAAACCGACTTTGCCTAAAAAGCTGAAAAAATGAAGAAAATCATTCTACTCATCATACTGTTTGCCCTGTTTACAACAACAAGGGCACAGGAACAATGGACACTTGAACGGTGTATCGAATATGCGCTGACCAACAACATCATGATCAAGCAGTACGAAATCAATTCGCGCTACCAGGAAAATGAGTTTAAGCAGGCCCGCTACAATCGTCTGCCCAACCTGAATGGCAGCCTTTCACAGGGCATCAACTTTGGACGCTCAGAAACCCAGGCAGGCACCTACGACAATATCACACAGGGCAACACCAGTGCAGGTATTAATACCAATGTGCTCATCTGGCGGGGTGGTACTTTAAACAATACCATCAAACAAAACGAGTTGGACCTGAAATCGAGCATCGAGAACCTGCAAAAAGCCAAGGATGATATCATGCTGAGCATTGCCTCGGAATACCTCAACATTTTATTTGCCACAGAGCTGGTCAAAGTAGCCGAATCGCAGCTTGAACAGACCATGAAGCAAATTGAACGCACAAAAAAGCTGGTCGAGGCCGGAAAGATTGCCGAAGGAGCCTTGCTTGAAGTACAATCGCAGCTTGCCCGTGAATCGCTCGATGTGGTGAACAGGAAGAATAACCTGCAGATTGCCACACTGAACCTGGCCCAATTGCTTGAACTCGAAGATTATTCGACTTTCAACATTGCAGTACCTGAAATTCCTGAACTAAAAGCCCAAATTACCCTGATGAATGCCAGGCTGGTATTTGACAAGGCGGTTGAGGTTCGCCCCGAAATTAAAAGTGCCGAGTATCAGTTGAAAAGTTCCGAAGTACAACTCGATATTGCCAAAGGTGGCAAAATGCCAACCCTTTCGGCTTATGCAGGCATTTCGAACAACTATTTTGCATCAGAATTCTCTCCAGCCTTTGCCGATCAGCTTGAAAACAACCTGAGCGAGAATGTAGGAGTCAACCTGAGCGTACCCATTTTTAGCCGTTATCAGAATAAAACCAATGTAGAGAATTCGAAATTGCAGATTCTGAACAGTGAGCTGGAACTCGAAAGTGCCAAAAAGCAGTTACGTAAACAAATCGAACAGGCTTATGTAAATGCACTGGCTGCACTTGAGCGCTACAATGCCAACAAGGTGGCGGTAAAGTCGATGCAGGAATCGTTTCGTTACATTGAAGAAAAATTCAATGTAGGGCGTGTAAATTCAGTTGAATACAACGATGCCAAAACCAATCTGGCCATCGCCGAATCGAACCTTATTCAAGCCAAATATGACTTTATTTTCCGTTCAAAAATTCTTGATTTTTATAACGGCATACCCATTCAGCTATAAGCTAAAAAGGAATTTTTCACTACACATTATTTTATATTTATTCAACAATGAAAAGAGCCATCCGTCAGTTGACGAATGGCTCTTCTATTTTTAATAAAAACAAGTACTTAATTTCCGAAATCGTCGTAATAGATGTTCTCATTTTCAACACCCAAATCGTACAGCATTTTGTTTACTGCGCCTACCATTGGGCCAGGGCCACACATGTAGTATTCGATGTCTTCGGGAGCATCATGATCTTTAAGGTATTCATCATGAATCACCTGATGGATGAAACCAACCGGTCCTTCCCAGTTATCTTCGGGTTGAGGATCGCTCAGGGCAATGGTGAATTTAAAGTTCGGGAATTCCTTTTCGATGGCACGGAAATGATCTTCATAAAAGATTTCGCGCACCGAACGGGCACCATACCAGTAAGTTACCTTACGACCTGTTTTCAGCGTATGAAAAAGGTGGAAAAGGTGTGAACGCAAAGGAGCCATTCCGGCACCACCACCAATGTAAAGCATTTCGTTATTGGTTTCCTGAATAAAGAATTCACCATAAGGGCCTGAGATGGTCACTTTATCACCCGGCTTGCGCGAGAAGATGTACGACGAACATATTCCGGCAGGCACATTGGCCCAGGTATTCTTCTGACGATCCCATGGCGGAGTGGCAATACGAATATTCAGCATTACGATGTTCCCTTCGGCAGGATGGTTGGCCATGGAGTAGGCACGGTAGGTTTCTTCGTTGTTTTTCATCTTCAGATCCCACAAACCAAATTTATCCCATTCGTCGCGGTATTCTTCTTCAATGTCGAAATCCTTGAAGTCGCATTCGTATTTGGGAACATCAATTTGCACATAACCACCCGACTGAAAATCGAGGTTTTCGCCCTCGGGAAGTCTAACGACAAATTCCTTGATAAAGGTGGCCACGTTATGATTCGAAACCACTTCGCATTCCCATTTCTTGATTCCCATTACTTCCTCGGGAACCTTTATTTTCATGTCCTGACGTATCTTGACCTGACATCCAAGCCGCCAGTTGTTTTGCTGTTCCTTGCGGGTGAAAAAGTCGACCTCGGTTGGAAGGATCGATCCACCACCGTCAACTACCTGGCATTTGCACATGCCGCAGGTTCCACCTCCGCCACATGCCGATGGTAGAAAAATGCCGTTGTTTCCCATGGTCGAAAGAACAGTGGAACCCGGATTTACTTCCAGGACCTTTTCACCGTCGTTGATATCGACTTTAACAACACCCGATGGTGTAAGTTTCTTTTTGGCAAACAACAACAAACTAACCAACAACAAAATCACCACCAGGAAGAAAATCACACTGGTAATAATGACTGTTGATTGTGTAGCTAAAAGAATCATGTTATCTGATTTTAAGTAGTTTCAATTAAAGTTTAATACCCGAGAATCCCATGAAAGCCATCCCCATTAAACCGGTAATAATGAAGGCCATTCCCAATCCGCGCAGGGGGCCGGGAATATTGGAATACTGGATTTTTTCACGAATGGCTGCAATACCCACAATAGCAAGGAACCAGCCAACACCGGAGCCAATACCATAGGTTGTTGCTTCTCCAATGTTCAGAAATTCTTTCTGCTGCATAAACAGCGATCCACCAAGAATAGCACAGTTTACGGCGATAAGCGGAAGAAAGATACCCAGACTCGAATAAAGCGAAGGGGCAAAGTTTTCAACCACCATTTCAACCAGCTGTACCATCGATGCAATTACCGCGATAAACATAATAAAGCTCAGAAAGCTCAGATCGACATTGGCAAACTGAGGTCCTATCCAGCTCAGTGCTCCCTCTTTCAGAACATAGTTTTCAAGGAGGTAGTCAACCGGAATGGTAATACCCAGCACAAAAATAACTGCCAATCCAAGTCCTGTAGCTGTTTTCACCGATTTCGATACTGCCAGATAGGAACACATTCCCAGGAAGTAAGCGAAAACCATGTTTTCGAGGAAGATTGACTTCACAAATATGTTAATTAAGTTTTCCATTTTTCTTCTTCTTTTAGCTTAGCTACTTGTTTTCTTCAATCAGCTCGCGGTTGCGGTAGCGCTGTACCCAGATAATGATCCCCACAGTAATGAGGGCCATGGGTGAAAGTACCATCAAACCGTTGTTTACATATCCAAAATTGTAGAATCCTTCGGGTATCACATGGAAGCCCCAGATCGTACCAGATCCCAGTAATTCGCGGAAGAAACCAACAATAATCAGGATCACACCATAACCGGCGGCATTTCCTATTCCGTCGAGAAACGCAGGCCAAGGTTTATTTCCCAGTGCAAAGGCTTCAAGACGTCCCATAATAATACAGTTGGTAATGATCAGCCCCACAAAAACCGACAATTGCTTACTTACATCGTAAACGAAGGCTTTCAGAACCTGGTCAACCAAAATAACAAGGGCCGCAACAATGACAAGCTGTACGATGATACGGATCCGGTTAGGAATACTATTTCGAATCAGTGATACAATCACATTGGCAAGCGCCAATACGGCCATTACCGAAATGGTCATTACCACCGAAGGTTTTAACTGTGCAGTAACTGCCAGTGCCGAACAAATACCCAGTACCTGCACGGTAATCGGGTTTTTGCTTCCCAGCGGGTCGGTTAGCAGTTTCAGATTCTTCTTCGAGAACATTGCTTCTTTATCACTCATACTACTCATTTTTTAACTTGTTGAAGAATGCTACATAGTTCGAAAGGTCGTCGTACAGCATTTGCTGCACCCCTTTACTGGTAATGGTTCCTCCCGAAATTGCATCTACTTTGTGTTCCTCGGGCGCTTTTTCTCCAGCTTTGGCAACCGTTAGCGATACAAATTCTCCGCTTTCGTTAAACAATTTTTTGCCAACAAAAACTTCCTGAAAGGCCGGAGTAACAATTTCGGCACCCAAACCGGGAGTTTCACCCTGGTGGTCGAAAATGGCTCCATACACGGTGTTCAGATCATCGTTCAGGGCAATATAGCCCCAAACCGGTCCCCAAAGACCGCTACCACGTAAAGGAATAATGTATTTTTTTCCTTTGTCACCCAGATCGGCTTCATAAACAGGCAGTATTCTTTTCTCAAGGTCGAGTGCCTGTTGTTGCTTGAGGTTAACGGTAAAAGCTTCTCCTTCTACCTTTTCACCTTTTACATTAACCACATACGAAGTGGTAATTCTATCGGCATAAATTGTTTCTGCATCAATCGTTGTTGATGCAATATTAATTGCAGCCAGTATGTTTTGTTTCTTTTCTACTTCAATATTACGCTCCTGATAAGGCTTCAATTTTATGGCTGTAAAAGAAAGTACGGCAGCCACAATAATCACCATTACCGAAGCATAGATGAAAGTATAAGTATTTCCGTTTCTATTCATTTTGCGTCGATTTTAATGATTACACTTTAGCAGTTGCTGCTCTTTTCATCCTTTTCCTGATATTGCCCTGCACAACATAGTAATCAATCAGCGGGGCAAAGGTGTTCATCAGCAGAATGGCCAGCATCATGCCTTCGGGATAAGCCGGGTTCAAAACACGTATGATGATGGCAACAACACCAATCAGGAAGCCATAAATCCATTTACCGCGGCTGGTTTGTGAAGCCGAAACCGGGTCGGTGGCCATGAACACGGCACCAAAAGCAAATCCACCCAGGAACAGATGATGCCAGAATGGGATTTCCATGTAGGCATTTACTGCAAAGACATTGAGTATCGCTCCTGTGAATAAGGCACCCAAGGTAGTGGCAAGCATAATTTTCCAGCTTCCAATTCCGGTAATAATAAGGAATATTGCTCCCAGCAGGATGGCAAAGGCTGAAGTTTCACCAATCGACCCGGGGATGAAGCCCCAAAAGGCATCCCAGATGTCATAGTCGATAATACCGGTTAATGCAAGCCCCAGTGGCGTTGCACCCGAAAAACCATCCACCACCTTATCGGCATTGTTGCCCAGGTTGATCCATACTTCTTCACCACTCATTTGTGTTGGGTAGGCAAAAAACAGGAAGGCCCGCGCAATCAAAGCAGGGTTCCAGATGTTCATTCCGGTACCTCCAAATGCCTCCTTGGCAATAATCACTGAGAAAGCTACAGCTACTGCAGTCATCCAAAGCGGAGTATCGATTGGCAACACCAATGGAATCAGCAAGCCTGAAACGAGGTAGCCTTCGTTAATTTCGTGTCCCTTAATCTGGGCAAAGGCAAATTCGATACCCAGTCCAACACCATAAGACACCACAATTACAGGCAATACCCGTAATAAACCGTAAATAAACACCTGAAGGAAACTTGTGTTACCCAATTCACCAATCGCAGCAAAATGCTGGTACCCGATGTTGTACATTCCGAAAAGCATGGTAGGGATGAGTGCAATTACCACAAAGATCATCGTTCGCTTCAAGTCGATATAATCGCGAACATGTGCTCCTTTCTTCGTTGTTTTATCTGAAACGTACAGGAACGTTTCAAAACCTTCGAAGACACTGTGGAAAGGATGCAGTTTACCTCCTTTTTCGAATTTGGGCCGATGTTTATCGAAAAAATTCTTAATTCCTTGTCCTTTCATTCGATTTAATTTTTTATAAAAAGGAATCTCATGTAAATCACCCCGGCAGTCTTAAATAAAGTCAGCACACAAGGTTCATTTCATGCAATATCTTTTTTGTTTTCAGCGCGTGAGCCCTGAATAAACCATTGATTATCCTAACTCTTTTATCATTACATTCAAGCCGGTGCGCAGAATCTCCTGCACTTCGATTTTTGAAGTACATGCATATTCACACAAAGCCATATCTTCCTCAATCAGCTCATATATTCCCAGCTGTTCCATTTTATCGATGTCGTTCACCAGAATCGACTTCAACAGAAATACGGGAAGGATGTCCATGGGCAGGTATTTCTCGTACTGTTCCGACATCACAAAGGCACGCTCACCACCATGATAGTTGGCATTGAGTACATATTCCTTTTTGGGAAACAGTTTTGAAAGGAAGGCCTTGCCGGGACTCAATTTGTCCAGTCCGGGTGTTGCCCAGCCAAAAGGCTCGATGTCATTGCCCTCGGGGATCACCGATAGTTGATGATGAATCATACCCAGGTAGCCCTTTTCTTTGATTTGGGTTCCGGTAAGCACATTGCCTGAAATAATTCGCTCAGTCTGCTTTTTCAGGGTACGATCTTTCAACAGGGTTTCAACCGAAGCCCCCACCACACTTTTGTAATACTGAGGATCTTTTACCTCCGAACCGGTAAATGCAACCAGTCGTTCAAGGTTTAGTTTGCCGCTTGTAAACAGTCGGCCCATAAAGACCACTGCCTGCATATCGACCGTCCACACCAGGTCACCCTTATTTATCGGGGCGATGTGGTGGATCTGAATGCCAACATTGCCTGCAGGATGAGGCCCTTCAAAGTAATTCACCTCAACCCCCTTTAGTGATGCGAATTTAGAACCACTGCGCAAACCAAGGTAAACTTTACCATCGGTCAGCTTCGACAGTACATCAAAACCAGCCTGTAAGGCTTCCATTTCACCGGCCAAGGTAAATTCATAGTCGGGTGCCATTGGTGCCGAATCGAAACCCGAAACAAAAATGTCGCGTGGTACATCGGCAGGCTTTGCAATCACACCAAACGGACGTTGGGTGATGTAAGGCCATAAGCCACTTTTCAGTAAATTTTGCTTAACCGTTTCCCGGTCGAACGACCGGATTTCTCCTGTAGAAAAGTCTTCAGATTCAAATTTTCCGTCACTCTCGATCTCGACTTCCAAAATACGACGACGCTCACCGCGATTGATGGCCACCACTTTCCCGCTTACCGGAGAAGTAAAAAGTACTTCCGGATTCGATTTTGCATGAAATAAGGGTGTGCCAGCTTTTACAATGTCATCAGCCTTTACAGACAACTTTGGGGTGAGTCCCGGAAAATCGGCAGGCTTAATGGCATAGCGGGAAGCTTCAACAAGCCCTCCCTCTCGCTTATCAGCCGCACCTTTTAATTTAATATCAAAACCTTTTCTGATTCTAATAGTTTTCGACATTGCTGAATTTTAGATTTTATTTTTAGACGCACAAAGGTAAATAATTTAGAATATTAAAGTAAACTTTGAGTGCAAATATCTAGATAATTGCTTGAGGTTTTACAACATTTACCATCCTCTTTGGATCAGGTTCTTTTATTTTTGCCCCTGGCTGTTATATTTGTGATGGACGGCATGCTGTTTTAAGTGCATTAAATACAACAGCAATCCTGAAGCATCTGTCGGCAATTTTGTACCATATTTCACGTTATGGCTTCATTATTGCAAGCTGAATTATCAAATCATCAAATTATGAAACAATTATTTGCGACCTTGTTGCTTGCCATTATTTTCATTCCCCAAACGGGTAAAGCGATTCAGCTGCCGCTCGTAATCGAAAACCAGGTGTTTTCAGAGCAAATCAGAACAGTTGAAATGCACCGTTCGGGAAATAAACTGTCGAATCCGCTTATTGTGCTTAACAGTGATGAACAACTGACTTTTACTTTCGACGACTTTTCGGATGCCCGTGGCGATTACTATTATACCATCTTCCATTGCGATCGTAACTGGAAACTTTCGGCAATGGCACAACAGGAATACCTCGAATCGTTTACCGAGTTTCCGCTAACCGATTACGAATTTGCCGTGAACACCAGAGTGGCCTATACCAACTATCTGGTGCAACTTCCCAACAACGATGTACCACTGCTTTTTTCGGGCAATTATGCCATGGTCGTTTTCGATCGCAAGCAGCCCGATACTCCCCTCATTACCTGGCGATTTTATGTAGTTGAATCAAAGGTTTCGGTCGAAGCACGAATCAGACGTGCCACGCACGACGCATTGCACGGCGAAAATCAGGAGGTTGATTTCAGAATTATTCATGGCAGTTTTCCAATTCAGGATCCGGTTAACGATCTGAAAGTTGTGGTGAAACAAAACAATCGTGATGACAATGCCCTTAGCAGTTTGAAACCGCTATTCATATCTAATGGAATACTCGACTACGACTATTCAACAGAAAATACCTTTAAAGGAGGAAATGAATTTCGCTTTTTCGAGATCAGAAGTATAAAATATGCAGGCGACGGAGTTGAAGCGGTAAATTATATTCCGCCGCTGTACCATGCCACGCTCCCACTTTCGAAACCCCGCACACAGGACCGCTACTTTTTTTATCGCGAAATGAACGGAAATTTCTCAATAGAAGCACCCAATCTCCGGTATCCCGACGTGGAGGCAGATTATTTCATGGTCCATTTTGCATTGGACATGGATCAGCCCCTGCTTGGTGGAAGTATTCATGTTTTTGGTAAACTCAGCAACTGGCAGTGCAACGAGCAAAACAAAATGCGCTATAACTTCGACCGTGGCCAGTACGAACTGAGCATGCTCCTTAAACAGGGTTACTACAACTTTATGTATGCATATTATGACCAGACAAGCGGACGAGTCAAAGTTGAAAACCTCGAAGGCAGTCACTATGAGACAGAAAACGATTACCAGATTTTTGTTTACCATGGCCGGATGACCGACCGCTACGACAGACTCATTGGATATGAGCGCTTCAACTCAAGTACTGCCCGCTCTTATTAACTCAGACTCCTGTTATTAAGCGGCAGGGTAAAGTGAAAGCGCGACCCTTTCGCAGGCTCTGACTCAAAATTCATGTTGCCTCCCAATAGTCTGATCAGGTTACGTGCAATGGTTAAACCTGCACCTGTTCCGGCATAGCGTCGGTTAATCCGATTATCGGCCTGTTCAAATAACTGGAATATTAATTCCGACTTTTCGTTTGGAATCCCTATTCCTGTATCTTCAACATAAAAGGCGATTTCGCTTTTATACAAGGTATAGCCCAGCGTAATTAATCCACTATCGGTAAATTTTACGGCATTATCGAGTAAATGACTCAGCACTTTATCGAGCAGATGCTTGTCGCTTGTCATCATCACTTCCTGCTCGTCGCCCGAAGCAAGTAAACGTATTTCGATGTCTTTCCCCAATGAATTAATCTGCTCGTTGTATTTTTGATACAGCCTTAAACAAATTTCACGAACATCACAGGGGAGCAACTTAATGCCCATGTTGCCCGATTCAATTTCAGAAATATCGATCACGTTGGTGACAATCTGCATCAGATTGTCGCCATTCTGCATAATAATTTCGACAAACTTTTGCTTCTGTTCCTCTGTATAGCAGTTTTCATTCAGCATCGATGAAAAACCAAGAATTGCATTCATGGGGGTACGCATCTCGTGCGAGATGTTTTCAAGAAAAGCATCCTTCAATCTCGATGCTTCTTCTGTTTTTCTTTTGGCTGCCAGAAGCTCCTGCTCATGTTCTTTTTTAGAAGTAATATCGCGCCCTATTGAAATAACCTGAGTCTGGTTAAGCTTTGCCAGTCGCATTTCAAAAACAAGTGAACCGCCCGAAGCAAGTTCCATTCCGTATTCGATGGTTTCGATGTTGTCGTTGTCGAGCACATGTTGAATGCTGGAATAAATCTGATAGGCCATGGTGCTCGAAAAGCCCATTTCAAAGATGGTTTTCCCAATGATGTCTTTCTGACTCAATTCCATGAGTTCGGAATTGTTTGAAACATAATCGATGTAGGTACCATCGTGATCAATAATAAAAAAGATGTCGGGCAACGAGCCCATCAGTCGCGTTAATCGTTGCTCCCTGACTCTCAGCCCGATTGCTTCATGTTTGAGTCTCGTAATATCAAAAAAGAAACTGACAGTAATATCCGGTTCGGGATACAAATTATTTATGAGAAACCATTTTCCCAGATGTTGGAAGTTGACTTCCACCCTGCTTTTGCCAGCGTGAAAATAGACCTCCTGCCAGTTAAAAGAAGATCTAAAAATTTTTGGAAATACTTCAGAATAATCGCAAAGAAAAAGTTCGTCCTTATTGACCCTGAAGTTCTTTCTAAAGCCTGCATTGGCCTTTTTTACAAGCATTCCCGACTTTTCACCTCTTTCATCACGTTGAATTTCCAATACCAGAATACCATCTTCAAACTGCTGAAACAGCTCATTGGAAAAAGCCCGTTGATGCTGAAGTTCTGTATTACTGGACTGCAGTATTTGCTGATAAAACCAAAAAACGCCGGCACTGAAAGCTGCAACGATTGCCAGCTCAATGAACGGACTCCATTCGGCAAAAACGGCGGTGGATTCCCAAAAGCCAGTATTGGCAAGCAAACCCTTTACATACAGGGCATAAACAATCGTCCCTGCCATTTCGAGAAAGAAATACAGAAAAACATACAGGGAGTAACTGAAAACAATCAGCGCCAGCAGGATCAGATAGCTGCTTACCAATATTCCACCAATAGCATCTGTCCCGGTCAAAAGCGCATAAAAATCGTTGATAAACAGGAAGTACAATGCCAGGGGCAGGGCATAAACTACCCTGACAGCTGCCTTATAATTTCCATGCATCATCGATACGATAGTTAAAACCATCATTATTCCCAGCACCATTACACCGGGGATGTGCCTTGAGCTGTCTATTCCCAAAGCAAATACGATGGTCACAACTACCGAAGCCAATATTCCTGCCAATGATAAAACTGCTAGTACTTTTGCTTTCCGTTTGATCACACCTAAAACCCCTTCAAAGTGCTGAAATAGGAAATCAAAATTCATCTTATTAATTTAGCATGTTACCATCATCATAAAAACAAATATAAGGAATGTTCTTTAATAGAGAAGATTTAGGTCTTACATTTTCACTCCCTTTGATGTCATGACTTTCCTAAGTGACATTTATTAGCTTTTATCGCAAAATTTGATTTTAAATTTGAACTTCTTTTAATATTAAAATTAAGATTTATGCCTAAAGGATTCTTCAATGTACCCATTGCCAAAAACGAGCCGGTAAAAAGCTATGCACCGGGATCGCCCGAACGCCAGGAGCTAAAGGAGATGATTAAGACCCTGAGAAGTCAGGAGATGATCATTCCGATGCAAATTGGTGGTAAAGAAGTGAGCACAGGAAAAAAAGTACGGATTTTTCCTCCTCACGAAATTGAGCATACACTGGGATATTATTTCCAGGGTGACGACACTCATGTGTCAATGGCCATTGATGCAGCACTGGAGGCCAGAACCGAATGGGCCAATATGGCCTGGCAACACCGGGCTGCTATTTTTCTGAAAGCTGCCGACCTGCTTGCAGGTCCGTATCGTTCAAAACTCAATGCGGCCACCATGCTGGGGCAATCAAAAAATGCCTTCCAGGCCGAGATTGATGCAGCTTGTGAACTGGCTGATTTTTTCCGTTTTGGAGTAAAATGCATGACCGATATTTACAAAATGCAACCCGAATCGGCCAGTGGAATGTGGAATTACAATGAATTCAGACCGCTCGAAGGTTTCATTTTTGCCCTTACTCCTTTCAATTTCACCTCGATTGCAGGCAACCTGCCCGCAGCACCTGCCATGATGGGAAATGTATGTGTTTGGAAACCTTCGAAAACTGCAGTTTATTCAGCTGCCGTAATCATGGAAATATTTAAAGAAGCCGGCTTACCCGACGGAGTCATCAATCTGGTTTTTGTATCGGGACCTGTTGCTGCCGATGTAGTGATGAACCATCCCGAATTTGCCGGTATTCACTTTACCGGATCAACCGGTGTATTTCAAAGCATCTGGAAAACCATTGGTGAAAACATATACAAATACAAAAGCTATCCGCGCATAGTAGGTGAAACCGGTGGTAAAGACTTTATCTTTGCCGACAATACCGCCGACACCACCGCGCTTGCAACAGCACTGGTTCGGGGAGCCTTTGAATACCAGGGTCAAAAATGCTCGGCAGCGTCGAGGGTTTACATTCCTGAAAGCATCTGGGAACCATTCTGGACTGAAGCCTCGAAACAACTTGGTGAAGTGAAAATGGGCCCGCCCGAAGATTTTACCAACTTTGTGAATGCTGTAATCGACGAATCGTCGTTCGACAAACTGAAAAGCTACATCGATGCGGCCAAAACCGACAAGGATGCCGAGGTAATCTTCGGAGGAAAGTGTGACAAAACGAAAGGTTTCTTCATTGAACCTACCGTAATTCTTGCGCACGATCCTAAATACATCACCATGCAGGAAGAACTGTTTGGACCGGTTGTGACCATTTATAAATATGCCGACGAGAAAATGGATGAAACACTCGACCTGCTCGACAGTACATCGATTTATGCTCTCACAGGAGCCGTGTTTTCACAAAACCGCTATCACATCGAAAAGATTACCAAACGGCTTGAAAACTGTGCCGGAAACTTTTATATCAACGACAAGCCAACAGGTGCAGTGGTAGGTCAGCAACCCTTTGGAGGCGCCCGCGGTTCGGGTACCGACGACAAAGCAGGATCGGTATTTAACTTCCTGCGGTGGACTTCTATCAGAACCATCAAGGAAACTTTTGTACCTGCTCAACATTTTATGTATCCCAGCTTCCTGCCCGACCAGGACTAAGCGGAACATACAATAACAAAACGGGAGCACTTTCATCATTGCTCCCGTTTTTATTTAAAGTCGCTATTGTTCAGCAACTTCCGTACAAAAACAATCAAAATGAAGCAAAAGAATTGTATCTCTTTCGAAATATTCATCACTTTATTATCTTAGCTTTGCATTGAAAAGGCAAACGTTGCGCTTCAACAAACCCTGTGCACTGCCCTAATAAACATTGCCATAATGAGTTACCGGCAATTCAAAAAATGAAAGAAAGAGGAAAGAGTCAGGCGCGCTGAGAATAAATACATAAAAGAAATAAACGAATGAAACAACTCATCATTCAATACATCAAACGATACAAAATACAAGTGGGCTTATTGCTTTTCTTCCTTATCTGGATGCTTTTCTTTGATGAGTACAACTGGTTACGTATGCGCAACGACCAACAAAAACTCGATGCATTGAAAACTGAAAAAGCTTATTTGTTTCAAAAAATTGAAGAAGACCGTGCACAGTTAAAAACCTTACAGACCGACACCCAGGAACTGGAACGTTTTGCTCGCGAAAAATACCTGCTCAAGCAGAAGAATGAAGAAGTGTTCATTATTATTGAAGAAGAATGAAGGGGTCGGGCTTTTTACTCATCCTTCTTTTTTGCTTAACGGGCATTCTACATCCGCTGTCTGCTTACACCCAGACCAGCGAACGCTCCCCTTCATTTTTCAGTATCAATTACCGCAGCGGTGAAAACAAACCCCACCGCGAAGTAATCAAAAACTTAACTTATCCGTATCGTGGTGTCGACCTGAAATTAGGCTGGCAGTCGTTGGGAAACAAGCAATGGCAACAGGCCTTCCGTTACCCTTCGTATGGCATTGGTCTTAACTGGAATACCTTTAAAACAGCTATTCTCGGCGAACCCCTGGCCCTTTATTTCTTTACCAGTTTCCCACAGATAAGCACCCGCTATTCCCGCCTCGACCTGGAAGTCAATTTTGGAATTTCGTATGGTATTAACCCTTATGATGAAGTAAGTAATCCTAATAATTTCTCAACCGGATCAAGCACCAATGCTTATTTTGGACTTTATCTGGAACAGGCTGTCGATTTGGGCCAACACACCGATCTTTTTGTAAGTGGTGGCTTTACCCATTATTCCAACGGCGCTCTGGGCTATCCCAATCTCGGGCTGAACATCCCCTCGTTAAAGGCAGGAATAAGGTACCAACCCGTTTATAAAGAAAAAATATATCCGTTGAATCAAGCTGAATTTAAACCCCAATGGGAACTTCTGACCTTTGTTGGAGGCGGCACCCGAAAATGGAAAACCGAAAGCGTTAAAGACTATCGCCAGCTGGTGATCTCACCTGCAATCTACTATCGGCCCGCGTACAAACGACGAGTTGGTATCGGTTATGAGCTGGCCTTCAATGAATCGATCAGAATTGTTAAAGGCAAAGAGGATTATAAGGGACAACAATTGCTTACACATGCTGTTTTTGCTGCTCACGAATTCATTATTGAACGCTTCACCATCGCCACCCAGTTTGGTATCTACCTTTACAACATGCCTTCGGACAAATTTTATTACGAAAGGGTTGGAATTGCTTTTCATCTTACACCATGGGCCAAAATGGTGCTGAATGTGAAAGCACACTATTTTAAAGCTGAATATGTTGAAACCGGGCTGGTTTTCGATCTCAACATTAAGTAGCACAAAAGGAAGTTTTCAGAATCGCCTGCTATTTGTTTTGTTCACTTATTTTTTTATATTGCTTATAATTGGTCTAAACAACAGCCAATTGTAAATCATGGCAAATCTGAATCTCGACATATTTAAAATCAAAACAAACAATGTAGTACCTAAAAAAGGACGTATATTGATTGCAGAACCCTTTTTGCCGGGCAGCTACTTTAACCGTTCGATTGTTTATTTGGTTGAGCACAACAAAGAAGGCTCGGTTGGTTTTATATTGAACAAAGCGGTTGATTTTCCAATCAAAGATTTCAGGAATGAATTCCCCGATTTTGATGATTCACTTTACATTGGAGGCCCGGTCAACATTGAATCGCTGTACTATATTCACACACTGGGCGACCATGTTCCCAACAGCATACATGTTAAAGACAATTTATTTTGGGGTGGTGATTTTGATCATCTGAAAGATTTGATCAATTCAGGATTTGCATCCAAAAAACAGGTGCGCTTTTTCCTAGGTTACTCGGGCTGGGATAAGGAACAGCTTCGGGAAGAGCTGTCTGAAGACTCATGGCTTGTGGCCGATATTCCGCCTGCCATGGTGATTGGAAACAATAAGCAGCTATGGAAAAAAATGGTACAGCAACAGGGAGGCAAGTACAAACTTTGGGAAAATTATCCCGAAAATCCCGGATTGAATTAGCATTCAGCACAAGCACACAAATCAACGATTCAGCAGCTTTTCCAAAAAATCGGCCAACAGCGAAAAATCAATTAACACCGGATACAGAAAGCCAAAAACGGCGCCGGTAAAATGAGCATCGTGCCCAACGTTGTCTACATTTTTACGGCTCATATAATAACTGTAGGCCAGATAGGCAATTCCGAAGACGATGCCTGGCACAGGAATAAGACCAAAAAACCACAACTTGTTCCACGGATCAAAAAAGATGCTTGTAAAAACGACTGCCATTACAGCACCCGAAGCCCCCACTGCATTGTAGTATACATTTTTACGATATTTGATCAGGGTATAAATACTCGAAGCGACCAAACTCAGAAGGTAGAGCTGAATAAAATAGAAATCAGACTTGCCCGCAAAGTGAATGGCAAAATATTGCTCTGCAACCTGACCAAATATAAACAACACATACATGTTCACAATAAGATGCGGCCAGTCGGCATGAACCAGCGAATGAGTGAGTACACGATGTATTTGGTAACGGTAAAACACCAGATTGGGGCGGAGACTCAGCTGTTCGAAAACCTGTCGCTTATAAAAAGCATATACCGAAACTCCAATAGTTAACAATACGATTATCAATGACATAACTAATGCAGAATTTTATAAATCATTTCGCGCTGTAAGTCGCCGGTGCTAGCCGATACATTCCCAATTCCCTTCGATTTCATATCGTATTCCCGAAGAATTGAAATAATCCCGACTACTTTGGGAGTAGGATAATTTCGGGCAGCCTTGATGTAGGCATCGACAAAAAATGGCTGAACACCAAGCATCTTCACCACATTCCCTTTCGACTTATCCTGCATCAGGTGGTACTTTAGCAGCCGGTTAAAATAGTAATAAAGTGAAGCAATGGTCTTTGGAATCGGGTTCAGATTAGGGTTCGAACCAAAATAGTTGATAATGCGGTTGGCCTTCAACACATCGCGCTCGCCCAGTGCATTTTGCAATTCGAACACATTGAAATCCTTGCTGATCCCGATGTTCTTCTCGATATCACCGGGCGTTATGGTACTGCCTGCATCGAGTAAAATCATCAGTTTATCGAGCTCGTTGGCCACCTTGCCCATCTCTGTTCCAAGGTATTCGGCCAGCATGGCCACAGCCTGCGGATGAATCTGGTACTTTTTTGCTGTAACATAATTCTGGATCCATGGCACCAGCTGGTTCTCGTAAATCTTTTTCGATTCGAGTACCACTCCGTTTTCCATTATCAGCTTGTACAATTTCTTACGCTTATCAAGCGACTTGTATTTGTAACAAATAACAAGAATGGTTGATTTCAACGGATTTTGCACGTAAGGCAACAAACCCTCTTCCAGCCCTTTCATGTTTTGTGCTTCTTTCACTATCACCACCTGGCTGGCCGACATCATCGGGAAACGCCGTGCAACCGTAAGTACCGTGTCAACATCGGTATCCTTTCCGTACAGTACGGTTTGATTGAAACTCTTTTCTTCCTCGGGTAAAACGTTTTTGGCAATATGATCGCTTATCTGATCGATGAAATAGGGCTCATCACCCATTAGAAGATAAACAGGATGGTAAATCTTTTTCTGCAGATGCTGGAGCAGTTCGTTATAAGTCATTCAATTAAAATTTAAGATGTTTCACCGAGCGTCCGTTGTCTCTGATGATCTTCATTGCCTTGATCCCCACGTTGATGTGATCGGCAACAAACTCCCGGGTAACCAGCTGGTCGCTCTCCTCGGTTTTTACCCCCGAAGAGATCATGGGTTGATCGGAAACCAGCAAGAGTGCACCGGTAGGAATTTTATTGGCAAAACCTGCCACAAAAATGGTAGCGGTCTCCATATCGATGGCCATGGCACGCGTTTGCTTCAGGTATTCCTTGAACTCTAGATCGTGTTCCCAAACCCGCCGGTTGGTGGTAAATACTACTCCGGTATAATAGTCGCGCCCCTGATCCCTGATCGAGGTTGAAACTGCCCGTTGAAGGTTAAATGCCGGAAGCGCCGGAATTTCAGGCGGAAGATAATCGTTTGACGTTCCTTCGCGCCGAATGGCTGCAATGGGCAGGATCAGGTCACCCAGCTTGTTTTTTGTCTTTAATCCACCACATTTGCCAAGAAAAAGTACGGCTTCGGGTTGAATTGCACTGAGCAGATCCATGATAATTCCTGCATTGGGACTTCCCATGCCAAAATTGATAATGGTTATTTCTTCGGCCGTAGCATTGGGCATGTTACGTTCTTCACCCACCACTTCAACACCAAACTTTTCGGCAAATAAATCAACATAATACTGAAAATTGGTCAGAAGAATATATTTACCAAATTCCTCCAGTTGCAAACCAGTATAGCGGGGTAGCCAGTTATTTACAATTTCTTCTTTCGACTTCATGTGCTTCAGTTTAGTATTCACCAATAAACAACAAAAATACAAATTATGAAAGAAGAAGGTTTACCTAAAATGATTAGTTTTACACAAATCGAGTGTACAAAATATGAAGGCAAAGCTACCCCGCTTAAATTTCCCTGAATCTAATTTCAGGCTAAAAGAAGCCGGAGACAAACTGATGATATTTGACGAAGCGCGTCGTCGCTATGTAGTACTCACTCCCGAAGAGTGGGTCAGGCAAAACTGTTTACATTACCTCCGCAGCCAAAAACGCTATCCCATCAGCCTGCTGGCTGTTGAGAAAGGAATAAAAATCAATAATCAGTTGTTACGTTACGACCTGGTTGCCTACTCGAAAAAGGGCCAGCCTGTTTTACTGGTCGAATGCAAAGCGCCTGACGTTAAAATCAGTCAAAGCACCTTCGACCAGATAGCAGTGTACAATCTCCAACTAAAAGTTCCCTACCTGATGCTTACCAATGGGCTGCAACATTTTTGCTGCGTTGCCGATTTTGAGAACACCCGCTATGATTTTCTAAGAGAAATACCTGAATTCAGGGAAGATTTTTAACGCACCCGCTGATAAAAATATTCATCATTCCATCCTGTAGGAGTACGCAGCCATTTTTTTCTGATGCCTGTACGTTCAAAACCCAGTTTTTCGAACAAGGCCTGACTGGCCTGATTATTCGCTGCAATACTGGCATATAGCTGGGTAACTCCAAGCTCATTCTCAGCATAAGCAATAAGCAAATCGAGCGCAGCAGTAGCCACTCCTTTTCGCCGCTGCTCCTGCTCATAAATCATGATGCCAACTCCTGCCCTGCTGTGATACGGATCGAAATCAAAGAGTTCGATGGTACCCACGGCACTGCCGTTGAGTAATTCGATAACAAGACGAAGCTCTTTCCTTTCCCAGATATCCTGTGGTGCTGATTTTATGTAGGCAGCCAGATCGAAGCGCGATAGGGGCTGATGCAAATTACTCACCCGCCAAACATCCACATCGTTTTCCCAACGGTAGAGCAATTCCACATCGGCGGGTTCCAGCGCTCTGAAAGCAACTATTTCGTTAGATAACTTCATGTTTGTTGTCCCAGTTTTTTAAACGAGCGAAAGATGATCTCAACATCCTTCAAGATGCTGTAGTCGCGTGCGTAAAGCATATTGGCCCGATCGACTGCATCCAGATCGTACTGATCGGAATCGAATGCAAAGGTGGTTCGCAAAATCCCTTTAGAAATCATGGGCAATCCAAGATACATTTCAGTATTTACCTTATGATAGCCCACCCAACTGTGTTTTTTGAACAGCACCCTGAAAATATTCTTAATAAACCCTCGCTTTTGTTCAACAAATAAGATAACGAAAGGCAGAAAAATTAAGAACATCATGGCGAACAGTACATCAAAAAGCCGCTTGTTTCGTTTGTTTTGTTCGCGGGTAATGGCATTTACATTGAGAATGTACAAATCGCCGGCCGTATCAATCGAGTTGCTTCCTATAATTGAAACACTCGACGGGGGTGCAATTTTGTATTCAATATTGTAAGCCGAAAGTTGTAGCATGGTTTGTATTACAAGCCGCGAACTTACATCCTCTGAACAAAAAATCAACTCCTCAACCCCATGAACTCTGACAATTTCATCGATCTGATCAATCGATCCCAGATAACGTCCCGAACGGGTTTTTACTTTAGGACTTATGTAACCGATCAGATTGGTCACAATGCCTGTTTTGGCTAAAAGATCCTTCACCCTTTTGCTTTCATTCTTTAAACCGACAATGACCACTTTTTTGGGATTTCGGGTTCCCAGGCGAAATTGCTTCCCTTCGATAAAGTGAAGTAAAATACGTACAAGAAAAACCACGATTAGTGACATTCCTGAACCCAGTAATATAATGGCCCTCGAAAAACGTACACTGTTTGGTAAGAGTGAATAAACAACCAGAATAAAGATAGTACCCCAAAGAAATCCTCTCAGAATATTCAAAAGTTTAACCGGTTTTTCATAAGCTCCCGAATAGTAAAGTGCAACCAGCCAGGTAAGAATGTAAGCGGGAATAATAAATTGAATCAATTTATCGGGATAGTAGCCCGGATGATACCTGACGGCTTCCCAATAAGGCAGAAGAAACAGGAAACCCAGAAAAATTACGAGGAAATCGAGCAGCGGAAGCCACATGCGCTTCACCAATCGATGACCAGCGGCGATGCCTGCCCTGAAATAAATGGCCAGATGAATTAATACAGAAAAAAAGCCGGCATACTGCTTCGAGAAATGCTTGCGTGCAAAAATGATCATGGCATTGTAAAACATGCGCACATAATTCAGGCTGCCCTTTTTGGTACTCTCTCCCTTGTAATGTATAATGGTTGTTTCGGGGTAATAGTAATTTTTATATGCTCCCTGGGTGATCCGGTACGAAAGATCGATGTCTTCGCCGTACATGAAATAATCTTCATCGAGCAGTCCAACTTTATCAAGTGCCTCCTTTCGCATTAACATAAAAGCACCGGCAAGCACATCTATTTCGTGAATCTGATCATTGTCGAGATACGAAAGATGATACTTGCCAAATATCCTTGACTTTTTAAACAAAGCAGAAAGCCCGAACATTTTGTAGAAGGCAACCCAGGGTGTTGGTAATCCTCGTTTCGATTCGGGCAGGAAATGTCCCTTCCCATCAATCATTTTTACACCAAGCCCACCTGCATCAGGATGTTCATCCATGAAAGCGATCACCTTTTCAAAAGTATCTTCTTCTACAACCGTATCGGGATTAAGCAACAACACATACTCGCCCTGCGCTTTGCGAATGGCCTGATTATTGGCTTTAGCGAAACCAAGGTTGCGTTTGTTCAGAATTAATTTAACATCGGGGAATTTGCGCAGCAGCATGCCATGCGACCCGTCGACCGAATTATTATCGACCACGTACACTTCGGCAGTTATGTTTTCGGTCGCTTTTTCAACCGAATGCAAACACTGTTCAAGAAAATGCTTTACATTATAATTTACTATGACTACCGTAAGTTTCATTCAGCTTGTATGTTGAATACCGTCTGTTACAATTTCCAGAACGGACGTTTCTTTTGTCTTTTTGCGGCCGAAGGCTTGCGGCCCTCATTGGGATATAACATCTGATAAATTTCACCCCACGAAGGCAATCCACCAACATTTCGATCGTCGATATAAAGGTCGCAGTCAATTTTCCGGCTTTTCTTTCCGTCGAATACCTCCTCGGGATAATTGCTGTTTACAGCATAAAACTCAAGTCCGTTTTTCCGGCAATACTCCACTGCCTCGTCAAGGTAAGTGCCCGAACGATAAGTCCAGAGAATCAACTGGTGACCTTTTTCCTGAAGCATCTTCAGCGTATCGAGTGCAAAAGGAACGGGCTTCCCAATTTCGGGATACTGATGTTCTACAATGGTTCCATCAAAATCAACAGCAATCTTCATAATCAGGTACTTATAATTAACAATTCATTGTACACCAAAACGGCTAAATAAACAAACAAGCGACAACATGCTGTATAAGGCCGCCATCCCGTTTTCAACTAACGAATTCCGGCGAAGTAAATTTTGCCTTAACTATCTTATTTATTAAAATTAATGTTTCAATGTATCACTATAGCTGATACGATTCACAATTGAGCGGCCAAGGGTCAACTCATCGGTATATTCAAGTTCTCCCCCCACCGAAACTCCTCTGGCAATCGTAGTCAGTCGTACTTCCATTTCCTTTATTTTTCGGTAAATATAGAAATTGGTGGTATCACCTTCCATGGTGGTACTCAGTGCCAGAATCACCTCCACTACGGTACCTTCTTCAATCCGACTGATGAGGGAAGCGATTTCCAAATCGTTGGGGCCGATGCCGTCCATTGGTGAAATGACGCCGCCAAGCACATGGTACAATCCGTTGTACTGCTGGGTATTTTCGATCGACAAAACATCCCTGATCGACTCTACAACACAAATGACAGCATTGTTGCGCGAAGTGCTGCTGCAAATATTACACACTTCGGTGTCGGAAATATTATGGCATACCCTGCAATGTTTAACTTCTTTACGCAGCCGGATGATGGCTGTTCCAAATTCTTCGACTTCACTTTGTTCCCGACGCAACATGAACAGTACCAGGCGAAGTGCTGTTTTACGTCCTATACCAGGCAGCTTGGCGAATTCATCCACTGCATTTTCCAGAAGTTTTGAAGGGAATTTATCCTGCATCTCACATAAATATTATTGGGATCAAAGGAATAAAATTAAGCAGTAAAAACAAAGCAGCGCAATAAATTGATCAAAGGAGGGAAGGGATTTTATATCGAAGGGGAATGATCACGGTAAAACACGAACCTTTGCCCGTTTCTGACTTTAACGAAATGCTTCCTCCCAACAATTCAACCAGATTTTTGACAATGGCCAGCCCCAATCCGTTTCCTCCATAATTGCGATCCTCCTCTACATGTCCCTGCCTGAAACGTTCAAAAATGACCTGATGCAATTCTTCTTCAATGCCTACGCCGGTATCCTCTACTTTCAAAACTATTTGTTCTTCATCGAGTTGAACCAGCCCAAAGGTAATTTTGCCTTTTACGGTAAATTTGATGGCATTGGTGAGCAGATTACTAAAAACCTGCTTGAGCCGGTATTCGTCCGATCGAATATAAAGATCATGATCGGGCTTCAACAAAACCAACTCAATATTCTTTCCCGAATCGATTTTCTGTTGCATTTCGCAATGAAGGGAATCGAGCAACTTATTCAGATTAAAATCTGCTAAATGGATCTTCATCTGACCTGTTTCAAGGCTCGAGATATCAATAATATCGTTGATAATCTGAATCAAACCATCGGCACTGTTATTGATAATTTTCAGGTACTCCCGGCGCTCCTCCTCGTCAATATTATTTCTTTCTGTAATCAATCCGGTAAAGCCCAGTATAGAATTAAGGGGTGTACGAATTTCATGACTCATATTGGCCAGAAATGCCGTTTTAAGCCGGTCGCCTTCTTCTGCTTTTGCTTTGGCTGCAAGCAAATCGTTCAATATCTTTTTTCGGTAGGTGATATCATGGCCAATTCCTACCAGACCAACTATTTCTCCTTTCTCATTGCGAAAGGGGACTTTTGATGTCTGGAGCCATTTTTCCTCTCCATTCCGATTCGATAATAACTCTTCATGGTTAATTACCGGAATGCCGTCATGAATTACCTTGTGGTCAGATTTCCAAAACTGATGGGCAAGTTCGGGGGGAAACAAATCGAAATCGGTTTTACCAATCACTTCCTCCTTCGACAGGTAGCCACAGTTTTTAACATCTGCGCTGTTCGCCACCATCTTTCGTCCATTTACATCCTTCATGTACAGTGCATCAGGGATGCTTTCAACAATGGTATTCAGCAGGTTTTTATTGTATCGAAGCTGCTCGTCCTGTTTCACTTTTTCTGTGATGTCGCTAACGAAACCTTCAATGGCCAGCAAGATTTCATCCTGATCAAAAACTCCCTGCCCGCGTTCCCATACCCATTTGATGGCGCCATCGCAGGTTTTTATCCTGTATTCCAACTCAAACGCCTCTTTTTTATCCAGTGACTGCTGAGTCTGCCTCCAAACTTTACCCCGATCCTCTTCAACAATAAGGTCGGCGTACGATAAGGATGCATTATGCATAATTTCATGGGCTTTATATCCTGTTAATTTCTCGCATCCTTTGCTGACAAACTCCATGGTCCATTGTTCATCGTTTAGGCAACGATAGGCCATTCCCGGCAGGTTCGACATTAAAGTGTACAACTGCCGCCTGCTTTCTTCAATCACTTGCTGTTGCCTGCGCTCTTCCAGCTGATCGCGAAATACGAGCACCACGCCAATAATTTTGCCGCCTTTATCAAAAATGGGAGCTCCGCTGTCGGCAATTGGCAGTTCATTTCCATCTTTCGAAATCAGCAGGGTATGATTGGCCAAACCAACGATTACCCCTTCGTGGAGCACCTTTAATACAGGACTTTCAACAGGCTTACGACTTTCCTCGCTAATAATATGAAAAACTTCTTCTACCAAATTTCCGGCTGCTTCGGCTTCCTTCCAACCTGTGAGTTGTTCTGCTATCGGATTCATGTGTTTTACTCTCCCTGAGGGGTCGGTAGTTATTACAGCATCGCCTATACTGTATAGGGTCGTTCTGAATTCTTCCTGCGATTCAAGCATTGATCGGAAAAAGCGCTTTCGAAACAAATTATACATCAGCGCGGTGGCTAGGACTAAAAGCAGAAGAATTAGAAATACCAGAACAAAATAAATTTTCCCTTTCTGATAAATTGTGTCGTAAATTTTGCTTTGCCCGATGTGCGCGATCAAAAACCATGGTGTTCCTTTTACAGGGCGAAAGTAGGTGAGTACTTTTTCAGAGGTGGAATGAATGGTTTCAACAATTTTTCCTGTCGGCTCAGTTCCGATTAAACCTGAAAACAGCGCGCCTTCAATGGTTTCCAGTCCGATGGAATTTGTGATGCTGGTGGCACCGTTACAACTCACAAAGTAATTCATTCCCTTATCACGAAATGCCAACCAGGTTTCAATCTCGTGCTCATTGATGGTCCATGCCTGCAATTGTGGAAAGATTGATTCCGAGGGATCGATATGAAAAATAAACACCACGCTGTTATTTGACTGATCAACTTGCACAGGGGAAGCAAAATCGATTAACAACTGCTGATTGTACCGACTGATATAGAAGTTACTGAGCTGTACCGAATCGGTACGAAATGCAAGCAGCGCAGTTTCTTTACTCTCACCATCAAGCACATACTTCTCCTTGAGGCTTGAAAACAACAGTGTTCCTTCTTCATTTACAATACTCAAATGATGGTAGCCGTGTTCAACAACGACATTGCTGCTCATATTGTCGAGTTGCAGGGAGTCGCTCTGATTGCCCGAAAGTTGCCATTGTAAATACTGATTGAGAAGCAACTGGTTGTTTGCAATGATAAAAGCATCACTTCTTTCTTCATCATACCAGCTTTTAAGCGCATCATGCCTGATCTCTCCAACACTTGAAAACTCGTTTTGGATACCTTCTTTCAGGTTTCGAACGAGCACACGTCCATATACCCAAACTATTAAAAAAAAGCTGGAAAGAAGTACTGGAAATATAAGTCTGAATATGAACTTTCTATGCATTGAAATCCAATCAACAATTACTACTAAACCTTTGATCTTTCAGTAAATTATTATAAATTTTAGCTGATATAATTAAAATACGATTTTTTGGTCTGCTTAAATATACGAATTATTGCGAGTTGCAAATTAAATAATGCCACAATTTTTGACTTTCAAATACTGCAAACAACACGGCAATCTACAAGCTGACTTTTTAGTAAAATACACACAAACAAAGCAAAGACCAACTAACTATTAAGCATATAAGTTAAGACCACAAGATAATGACAAACACTTCCGCCAATAACCATAAGGTGCCAAATCAGGTGAGCATACTTCAGTTTTTTCATTTTAAAGAAGAAAATACCCAATGAATAAAACAGTCCACCTGCAAAAATCATCACCAAACCAAAGGTCGATAGGTTATTAAAAAGCGGATTAATAAACAACAACAGCAGCCAGCCCATCAAAACATACGAAATAATGATGAATGCATTCACTCCCTTTTCGAATTTATTGGGAATGAAGGCCTTTACCAACAAGCCTGCCAATGCAAGCCCCCACTCAATACCGAACATCAGCCAGCCCTGGTCATGACGCATAATCGTCAATGCAATGGGCGTATAAGTCCCGGCAATTAAGAGGTAAATGGCAATCTGGTCGAAATTATGAAAGAAATCCTTTGCCTTACCGTGCGCCAGCGAATGATTCATTGTTGAAGAAAAATAAAGCAATACCAGGGTAGCACCAAATACCGAACTGCTCACAATTTGCCAGGGGTCACTATTTTGAACGGCAACAACGATGATGATTACTGTGGCTGCAATGGCCAACACTAAACCAATACCGTGCGAGATGGCATTGGCCAGTTCTTCTCCTTTTGAAAAACGTGGTTTTGAATCCATGGATCTATCAATTTGTTAAACATTTAATCATTTTTCCTGCATCCATAACCAATTGTAAATATAGGTGCTTATTGATGACAAACAAACTATTTCAGCATTAAGCACTAAATGATGATTGAGCTGATTTATTTCAGCGAACTGCCTGCAAAGACAAGCTGATCCTTGTGTTTCATCCAAAACCCTATTCTATAACTTTCTAAATATATTCTATTATAAGCACATCATCAATAGTATATATTGGTAATTTCATTCATTTTATTGACATTACTAAGAATTAAAAAGAACTTTAAGAAATCAAAACGTCACACTAAACGTTACACTTTTAAAAGCCATCCCATGACAAAAGTTAAGTATGTACTCAATAAATCCAGAAAATATTCCAACGAGGAATATCCAATATTCTTGCGGATACATCATAAAAAGTCTTAGAAAACTGGTCTCCAGCAAAAAGTCTGAAGTAGAAGATTTCTGGAATGAAAAAGAAGGTAAGATCGAGCCCAAATCAAAGTCCAATGATGAAAACCGGAAGCTGGAATTGATTAACTCCAAACTGCTGAAGAGACGCTCAAAACTCAAAATTGAAATCATTAACCTGAAAGCCCGGAATCCATTTTATACCATTCAGGATGTAGCTGACCTATACGATATCCCAACAGCATCAATCCACGTATTCGATTACTTTGAAACCATTATTGCCCGATTGGAATCTACCGGCAGGCTTGGTAAAGCCAAAGCAAAAATTATTTGCAAAGAGAATATTTATGAGGTCGTATAATGGCCTATATCAAATATTCTATTTGCAGTATGGCCTTTCAGAAAAACGTATCTTTAATGCGACACATTCTCCAAGCCTATTGTGACGGACAAATAAAATCATGGTCAAGGTGGTAGAATAGACATGGACATGGACGTGACCCGTAATCAAAAAATTGGTTTAAAATAATTCTTGCTTTGGCAAACACTGAATAAAATGAAATTTGCCCGAATAAACATTATTCCCAAAGGAGCTGTTGGATAGAGACATGAAATACAAATGCATTATTTTTGATAACGATGGCATTTTGGTCGATAGTGAGTTGATCGCCAATCGGACCATTGTGGAAATGGCCGCTGAACTTGGGGTGAATATCGATTTGGAATATGCCATCAAGTATTTCTCCGGAGTATCGATAGCCCATACGCTTTCTGTAATTGAAGCGAAATTAGGACAACCACTCCCGGATGGTTTTGAATTGGAATTTCGCAAACGGACCTATGAAGCGTTTATAACCGATCTCAAGCCGGTTGAAGGTGTTGTATCCCTGTTGGAAAAGTTGGATATCCCATTTTGTGTGGCTTCCAGCGGCCCGTTTGAGAAGCTTCAGCTTAGTTTGCAAACAACTGGTCTTTTTCATTTCTTCGAGGGCAGGATCTTCAGTTCCTATGAAATAGGCAGCTGGAAACCTGAGCCCGATATCTTTTTGTATGCTGCCCAAAAGATGGGATTTCAGGCTTCAGAATGCGCCGTTATAGAAGACAGTCTTGCCGGTGTTGATGCAGCCCGAAAAGGCGGGTTCGATGTATATGCACTAAGCCGAAACGGGAACGCATCAGAATTGGCTGAACGTGGTGCGAGTGTATTTTATTCCATGGACCAACTCTATGACCTTTTATAAGCTGAGTTTATGCATTTGCTTTCTTCATTTTAATGGTTTCATTTTTCACAAGCGGATTGGCCCAAATACTGATACTAAAAATATATCCCAAGGTGATCAGCAGGACAAACATCCCGAGGCGCAATCCAATCATATCTTTTAACTGTCCAATAATTAAAGGCACAATTGCGCCACCCGCAATACCAGTGCATAAGATTCCGGAAAAAGTACCGTGAAATTTGTCCAGACTGTTCAGGGCCAACGAAAAGATAATGGACCACATCACCGACAGGCAAAATCCAAGTGCCGGAAATCCGATCAATGCTGTTTGAGCATTTCCGAATAAGGTCACAATAAGAACCCCTAAAGCGCCTATGGAAAAAATTCGCAAGACAAGTTTGCTGTCCATTAGTTTTAACAATACCAGGCCTAACAGGCAGCCAATGGTCAGCATCCCCCAGAACCAGCCTACCGTTGCAGCGCCTTCAATTTCAGGAGCTAAACCATGGTAGGTTCTTAAAAATTCAGATATCCAGTTGGCAATGCCTTGCTCAGTGCCCACATAAGCGAAAATTCCCAGGAAAAACAGGATCACAGTTTTATTCCTGAACAATTTCTTATGGATATCCCAGGCACCAACTTTTTCGTCTTCTTTCAGTTCTACCCTTGGGAAACGGGAAACCAAAAGGATGATCACCATTAATAGGGATACTGCGGCAAAAAGCCAGTATAACGAAACCCATGGCAGCTTATCAGGTGTGAGTTTCGACAGGGTTCCGAGGAAAATTCCTGAAGGATTTGTTCCTGCTTTCAAATGGGTAACCAAATAAGAATACACCATAGGACTTAAATACGAGGCACCGCCAAAAACCAGTTGGGCCATTACCGAAAGAAAAGCAAAATGCTTTTCACCTCCTGAAACGCGTAACAGCGGATTTATGGCCACCTGCAACATAGCCATTCCAACTCCAATCATGAAAAGGGAAGCCAGGAATACAGGGAAAGTCGGGAACAGTGCAAATAATAATGCCCCAAGAGTAGCAGTACCCCATGCCGAAATCATACTCATCTTTTCCCGATAACACTGCACAATCATCCCTGATGGGATCGACATGATGGCATAGGCAATGAAAAAAGAAAAAGGGAGCAAGCCGGTCATGGCTCCACTCAATTGATAGCTGTCACTTACATTCGGATTAATCGATCCCAATATATTGGTAAGGAACGATATGGCAAAGAACACAAGAAAAATAAGGGCGACAATAAAATAGTTGCGTTTCATATCTTTTCAAATTAACTTTTGGCAATGAGTGTTTTGATTTTTTCTTTACGGAATAGTCCCTGGTGTTCAGCAGAGATATTTTCGTCAGTTATAATGGTGTGAATGGCTCGGAGAGGTGCGATTGATAATACGGCATTATTTCCGAATTTACTTGAATCAGCCAATAAAATCACCTCCTTCGAGTTGTGAATAGCAATTCTCGACAAATGAGCTTCTTCCAGGTTGTTGGTCAGTAATCCTTTTTCTGCATCAATACCGTCTACACTCAGAAAACATTTGTCAAAATGATAATTTCGCAAGGTTTCAGCAGCTTGTTCTCCCACAAGAGAAATGGAGTTTCGTCGAAGAAATCCACCCGGCACAATTACTTTAATGTTAGTATATTCGGTTAGCTGATAAGCAATATCAATTGCATTTGTGATAATGGTGATTTCGATACCTTTCGAAATATTCTTTGCAAGTTCCATAATTGTAGTACCTGAATCCAGCAGAATAGTCTCACCATCCTCGATTAATCCGGCTGCCAGTTTCCCAATGTTCTTCTTATAATGTACGTTCTTTTTACGTCGTTCAAGAATCGGAAGATCGGTATTGATTACCCTTTGCTTTATTGCTCCACCACGCGTTCTGATGAGGATGTTGTTTTTTTCAAGGTACTTCAGATCCTTACGGATTGTTACCTCACTCACTTCAAATTGTTTGCTAAGCAAGGCAACATCAACCTGCTCGTTCTGTTCAATTTGCTTCGTAATGTGTAGCCGCCTGTCGGTTGTTGAAATCGTCATGATTACAATCAATAAATGGTTTCGAATAATTTCATATAGCAAATTTAATATTTTATATGAAATGAAACGAAACTATATTTGTTTTTCTTATCTTTGGATTCTGAAAATTAATCGCGTTTATAAGATGTCATATGATTTTAGGAATAGATCTTGGTGGAACCCAAATTAGGGCCGGAATAGTCTCAGGTGAAGTACTGAAGGAGGTTAAGTCTCGACCGACTCCCGCATCCGGAACCAAAGAAGAAGTACTGGAAGCCATAGCCGGTCTGTGTGATCAGTTTAAAAGCTATCCCATTGAAGCAATTGGCATTGGGGTTCCAAGTGTCGTTGATGTGGAACGTGGCATAGTTTACAGTGTCACCAATATTCCTTCGTGGAACGAAGTATACCTTAAAGACTTTCTGGAAGAGCGTTTTAAAGTGCCGGCATTTGTAAATAACGATGCCAACTGTTTTGCTGCAGGTGAAAAATATTTTGGTAAAGGCAAAAGGGCAAAATCAATGGCAGGCGTAACGCTCGGAACCGGATTGGGAACCGGATTGATTTTCAATAACCATTTGTACGAAGGGAAAAATTGCGGAGCAGGGGAATTATGTAATCTCTCCTATCTTCAGCATAATTACGAATATTATTGTAGCGGACAATTCTTTAAAGATGAAATGAAAGTTTCGGGGAAGGAAATGGCAAAGTTAGCCTCGGAAGGGAATCGTGAAGCGCTGGATGTTTTTAACCAGTTTGGTTTTCACCTGGGCAGGTTTTTGCAGGCGCTTATGTATGCTTACGATCCTGAAATGATCGTACTGGGCGGTTCGGTTGCAAGTTCGTTTACTTACTTCAGGGAGAGCATGATCCAGTCCTTACACGAAGGTTTCATTTTTCCAAAATCGCTTGAAGGACTTAGAATTGAACGTTCTGAACTGGATAATCTGGCTATTTATGGGGCTGCTTCGTTGGTGTTGGATAAATGATTAAAAATGAATTTAGCTGAAAAGAAATATTCACAATATGCGCTTTGTATTGAAATGATGCAAACCGTTGAGGTGATAGAAAAATTTAATGTGGCGGCAGTTGAACCATTTGTTCCTGCAGTCAAACAAAATAAAAATATACTGATAACAGGCGAAGGAAGCAGCCGGATTTTCCCCGGAAAACATTTCAGGTATCACTTGTTAGCCAACGGTATCGATTACAATGTGGTTATTGAAGGTGCTACCCAGTCGGCAGAATATCAGTTGGATGATTACGTGGTATTTGGACTATCGAACTCGGGGAAAACGAAAGAATTGGTCGAACTGTTTACAAAACTGAAAGACAAACAACATCCTGTTTTTTATGGCATAACAGCAACACCGAACACTCCGGTTGGCCAATTGGCGACCGACTCGCTGGTGCTTTCCTGTGGAAAAGAAGATGCTGTTGCTGCAACAAAGAGTGTTGTAGAACAAGGGCTGTTTTTCAGTACACTTCTGGCAAAAGCGTTCAGTATTGATTTCCCTTCCTTAAAAGAGTTTGCCGCAAAAATCCAGTTAAGCCTGGAGCATTCAATTCCTTCAGAGATTATTAACTATATGATTGAAGCCCCGGTTATTTATTTTGCCGGACGCAATAATGGTGTAGCTGAAGAACTGGCCTTAAAAACCAATGAAATAACCCGCAAGAAATCTGATTTTCTGGAAGGCACTTATGCCTTGCACGGAATAGAAGAAGTTATGAATGCAGGTGAAGTACTGGTAGTCATCGATCCGTTTGAACAGGAGGAAATCAAGTTTAAATCAATACTTGAGGAAGATGTTGGGGTGCATGTCATTGCTATATCATCCCGCGAAACCATTTTTCCAACCATAAGGATACCCGATGGAAAAGTATTTAATAACTATATTGAACTGGCTGCCGGCTGGAACTTGCTTGTTGAAACAGGAATTGCACTTGGCATTGATCTGGACAAACCGGTTCGGGCCAGAAAGATCGGTAATGAGATATAAAGATTGTAACGATCTATTGATTGGATGAAAGGAAGCCAACAAAATGATGGCTTCCTTCATTTTTTATCCTCCCATATTTACTACCGCAAATAAGGTTCCCAGTACGATAAACACAACGCCAACCGAGATAAAGAATCCAACTGTATCCTGTTTGTTCCATTTATAAACTTCAAGCTGTGTGTTAGGGAACAACAGAACGGCCTCGGTTCTTTCAGGGGCGTTGAAGGCTTCCTGTATGTCTTCGGCATCGGTTTCGTGCCCCATTCCTCGTACACGAGTCCTCATTTTCAGGAAGAAGCGGAGCGTTATTTCATCGCTTTGTGGTTTGGTCAGCAAGGAAACAATAATGAGTAACAGGAAGGGGAAGACTAAACGGATCATCATCCGAATGGTTTCATTCAATGCATATGGCTTTTGTTGCAAGTTGATTCCCAGCTTGTGCAGGATGATCAGTTCAGGGTAAAAGTAACCACGCGCTTCAAGTTTCCCTTCTTTGTTCTTTGCAGGTTGCTTCGACCAGAAGATGGCTTTCGAAGGCAATTCAAAAGTTTTGGTGAACTCTTCCCCAATAGTAATCGCCTTTGGACATGTTCCCTGTACTTTTCCATCTTCAGCTGCTTTTTCCCAACGCGCGATCTCGTTTGTTCTATCCAGTACATCGGCTTCACGGGCAATATAAGTTCTTACAGCCGGAGCAGGTTGGGTTTGCAGCAATAGTTTTTCATTTTGCTTCATTGCAGGGAACAGTTGTGGCATCAGTACCGGGATAAGATAAAAGATGAACAATGTTCCGAGTATCGATGTCCAGGCTCCCTGACGGTTAGCCCGTCGCCATTTCAGTCCTAACCAGAAAGCGGCGGCAAAAATCACAAAGAATTCCCAAACGAATTTCAGGATATCCAGAATGCTATCAAAGCTAGTGGCAATTATTGCGCCACCAATAAGAAACAGCCCCCCAAAGAGCCGGCCGGCCCATACATAATGTATTTCACTTTTCCCTGAAACCAACGGTCGGTATACATTATGAAGTATTAAGCCCGATACCGTTAGCATAAGCGCATCGGCAGTTGACATCAAGGCAGCCATCATTGAAGCAACCATTAATCCAACCAAGCCGAGTTTTAATGAGCCCAAAAGATCGCGGGTGGCATATCCCCATATAAGGTCTGAATTCTGAACTTTCCCAGCGTAAAGCAGTATGGCCGCCAGCCCAATTACGCCCCACATAATGGTGCAAAAACGTTTCAAAAAACCGCCGGTAACAAAACCGAAACGAGCAGAATATTCGTCTTTGGCAGCAGCGTTGGTCACCAACTGGTTGGGTTGCGTAACAACCGTAATTCCTGCAACCAGAGAGGCTGCAATAATAAAATACCAGGTGAAATCGATAAGTGTTGGTGCACCAAAAATCTCGAAGAAAGAACCGGGCAGCTTTTCATGCAGTATTTGCATAGCCGATTCTCCACCCGTTCCATACTGATGTTTTATTTTCCACCAAGAGAAAGGAATCAGGATCACGGACAACACGATAATGAAAAAGCCTTGTAACATGTCGGTGTAGAACGCCGCTTCGAGCCCTCCCATAACGGCATAAACAATAATGATGAGGCAGACAATCCATACCAACATATTTTCGTTGATGTACGAGAAAACCGAACGAGGTTTTTGAATCCTTAGTTCTTTCAATTCGCTTTTTTCTGCTGGAGAAAGCGTTTCAAAATTCTTCGATTCAAGTGAATAAAGCACCATCGCCTGATCGTATTCTGTTTTTTCTGCCGGGGTAAAATCCTCAATTGTTTTGGGCGTAATGGCCATAATGGTTTTATTCATGGCCGTATAGCCTACCGATATCAATCCCATCATTCCAATTGCTCCAACAAGCGCATAGGTAGCCGCCATTTTTTTCGAACCATAGCGTTCTTCATAAAAATCGCCCATGGTAAGCACCCGCATCCTGCGTTGCCAGGGTGAGGTGATCCAGAAAAGCGGTGTGGCAAAAACCATGAGTAATGAACTCCAGATACCCGCTGCCCCGTTTTTAAAGGTGGTGGTGGCCACCCCAACAGGGCCGTCGGCCGAAGTGGCCTGTCCAAAACTGGCAAAAGTTTGTACCAGCTTGCCAAATTTTCGTCCGCCCAAAAGGTAATCTTCCTGGTTGTTAATTCGCTTACTCGACCAGATACCAATGCCAATAATTACGACGAAATAAATGAGGATAACTACAATGTCAATAATCGCTAAACCATACATGTTAATTTTCTCCTTTAGTTAGATTTTTTAGTTGTTACAACAAATGGCAATTTTCGAATTTGAAGGGTCCGTTAATTTCCGAATTTGCCGCAGTTCCGGTAAAATCAATAATTTGAAGTTGTTCTATGTTTTTTGCATTGATGGCATATTGATAATAACCGGGACAGTTGTTTCCCCAGCTAATACCACAATGATTAAGCTGAATATCTGAAGCATTATTCATATAGAATCCTGAAGTACCATCGTTTAAAATACCAACGGTGTCTGATGGCCTTAAATCGTAAAGGCCACCCTGATAATGTGTTGTTTTATTTATCTCAAGCTGAATATTCTGGAACCGTATATTTTTAATCTTTCCTTTTTCGCCTCCAATGAACACTCCGTTTTCACTTTTCGCCATGATGTTGGAAAAAAGGATATTCCGAACGTGACCGACTTTCCCGGTCGTTTGTCCTTTGGCAAAGCGCCAGTTGGCATCCCGTGCATTTCCGGGCTGGCGTTTGTAGGCAGTCACATAAATGGGCTCCGCCTTGCCCCACCAGACATCGTCGAAGAGTCGGCCTTCAATAAGAATATTGTCAAAAACAATATTCTCAACAACACCTTCATCACGATTTTGAATACCAATGGCACGGTTACTTGAGCGAATGATGCAGTTCGATATCACCACATTGCGAATGGCATCCATGTTTTCGCTGCCCAATTTAATGGAGCAGGAAGTTGATTTTAATATGCAGTTGGTAACCGTGATGTTTTCGGTTGGTCCGTATTCTTCGTACTCACGGCGTGTCTTGGGACAAATACAATCGTCGCCCGATTCGATGTAACAATCGCTGATGCGCACGTTCTTCGAGTGGTCGGGATCAATGCCGTCGGAATTACGGATTTTCAGGTTATTTAGAATTTTTATTCCATGAATGCTTACCTCGTCGCAACCCACCAGGTGCAGGTTCCAGTAGGCTGAATCCTTAAACGTAACATCCTTAATGATTAGATTCCTGAAATTGATAGGTGTAAATAAATGCGGACGCCTGTCAAAGGTGTCAAAATCCTTCAGTACGTAGGCTGCTTTTTCTTCTGGCCCCATAAAGGCAGGGCCATTTCCATCAATGGTTCCTTGTCCGCTAATGGTCACATTTATGGCATCTTTACCGCCCATCCAAATGCTTCCTTCTCCGTAATTCTCCTTAAAGGCGCTTTGTGTATAGACCATTTCGTCGGGATTGGCCAAAACAACGGCATTGGCCGAAACATGAAATTCAACATACGATTTCAGGTTAAACGGACCTGTCATAAAAACTCCGGCAGGAACCAGAACCATGCCGCCTCCATTTTCAGAACAGGTATCAATCGTTTGCTGAATGACTTTCGCATTATCGGTTTTGCCATCTCCAATGGCACCAAAGTCAGTTATGTTATAGGTTTTCATTCGTCTAAAGTTTAAGCCCCAAGCCCCTAAAGGGGGATGTATTGGGCAGTTGTATTCGTTTCATATTAATTTACCACGGCAAGCCGTAAATTACGCAAAGGATTATTTTCATCTTTTTCTTGGCGTTCTTAGCGTCTTGGCGCTACTTTCTAAAGCATCGTTTTATTGTCTTTAATCTATTGTCTAATAGCCTGTATTTTAAAGCTCTCGGAGAATTTTCGATTGAATGTCAGGTTGCAAGGCATTTTTCCCTTCAATCACAAAAAACAATTCGTTACTTCGCACCGATCTTCTGAAATAGTCTGATTCTTTCAGATATAATTTATCCCAAAAGTTCTGTTTCGTTTGTTCCCACGACGCTTTTGTATTTCGATATTGTGTGTCGGGACGCAGGTCATTCATGGCATCCAGAGCCAGTGCTTTATCACCTTGCTGTGCTTTTGAAAGAGGAACAGACAACAATTGGTCAAAATAAATTGGTGCGTTTTCAAAGTATGGAGGAACTGTAATTGTGCTCCCTATTTTTCCATCGGGATACATTTTTGTCATTGGATAATGATTCGTATACAGCCACAGCTGGCATTGATCGTATTTCATTTCCTGCATTGCCTGAAGCATAGCCACTGTCGTGAATTTATGGTCGAGGTGGTAATCGAGTACAGGATAAACGGTAACAATGGCTGTTGGTTGAACTTTTTTCAACAGGTTCTTCATGTCGTTTACCAGCGAGCACCATGTGGAGGACGGTTGCAACGAACCGGGCAAATCAGGACAATTGGCTGATCGGAACAAATGAATATCATCGGTTTTGATGTAGCGCGAAAAACCATGAGCAGTTGTATCGGCATGCATTTGGGCCAGTGACGCATCGAAATAACCTAAGTTGATAGCATGTTCGGGAGCAATGCCTCCCAGCTGAGGAACAGTAAGGCTGTTCCAAACCCGCACTTTCCCTTTTTGAATGAAATGTTGAACGGAGTCGCTGTAAAGCTCGTCGTATCGCATGCTGCCTGCATCGCCGGCGGTAATGGTTGCAATAAAGGTATTTTCGGGGTAGGATGCATACAATCCATAAGCTGAAATCTCAGCGTCGTCGGGGTGAGGAGCAAGAATCAGTATTCTTTCTTTCTGTAATTCAGGATATGGACAGGCAATTAGTTTAACCGATTGTCCAACTGGTTTGCAGCCTGAAAAACTGAGATGAATTCTTTGAGATTTTTCACTGCTTAGTCCGCTAATGTTCAGGTAACGGATTCCTTTGGCCCGGCATTCAAAATTTTGAAAAAGGGTATCGCTACCGGCAATCATTTTTACTTCGGGTTCTTTCCAAAAGCTGCTCAACGTTGCCTGTATTCCCAATTCAACAAAAACAGTTCCGTATCCGCAGTGAAGTCCGGAAAGATCAAGTTGGTTGTTTTCCAGCTTTGTTTCAATAATTGTTGAATTGCCGGTAGTGAATGAATACCGATAATCTTGTTGCTGATTGTACCCATAACTGAACGCCCGCTGCTTAACAATTTCACCACCGGCAAACACAATCAGCAGAAAAATGGCTACAATTAATCCTCTTATAGATATACGGTATTTCTTATTCATTTACCTCACAGTTTTAGTCTGGCATTATTTTGTACCGGGTAATGCGCCTTCAATTTTAAATGCGATGGCCGGACTTTCGTAAAGTGCTTTATTCCACTTGATCAGCAATCCCTCTCCGGTTTGTTCCCATTCTGTATTTTGTTTTGATCCCAATATTTTTACTTCTGAAATCTTAAGTCCTTTCGCCAGATCGTTGTTCAATGACAGCGATCGGATGAGAATGCGTTGATCTTCGGGTGTTCCCAGAGCCAATGCGTACAGTGTATTTCCTTTTGTCGTAAAACGTATATCTCGGGATGAGAAGTGAATTTTATCTTCGTTAAACATGCCCGATTCGATTTTTGTGGGCCCCTCTCCATATATTTTCCATGGGCGTGTGCTGTAGATGGCTTCACCATTTTTCTGCATCCAGTCGGCCATTTCTTCCAGAAATTTTACCTCAAGTGTGTCGATTGTTCCGTCTCCTTTCATAGGAATACTCAGAAGCAAGTTTCCATTTTTACTTACAATGTCGATAAGCTGATGAATAACCTGTGCCGATGTTTTGTACCTGTTTTCTTCCAACAGTTTTTTGTCGTAGTGCCAGTGCCCGATGCAGGTGCAGGTTTGCCACGGGTAAGGCTTTATATCATCGACATAACCTCTTTCGTAATCTTCGACAATACCTTCGGCTTGTCCGGGTTCCAGTCTTTTGGCCGTTACCACCGCGGCCTGTTTTCCGTGGTGCCATTGCTCACTTGCATTGTAATAATGGGCAACTACATCAAGGCCTGCCTGTTCCATGGGAATACCGTAATTGTCGAAATAAACCATATCGGGTTGGTACTGGTCAACGAGGTCTTTAGCACGTAAATACCAGTTCTCAGTATACGCAGGATTGTTTTTCGGTGCAATTTCGAGCCATTGCCCATCGTTGTCATCGTGCCATTTTTTCATTTCATCGATAGAAGTAATGCTGTCGGGCACAACCATATTGGGGCCAGTGTATAACTCCTGTGGATCGAGGCCTTCCCACCATTTTCCTTTGCCGTCTTCTTTGGTTAACTGGTAAGCATCGTAACGCACTCCGGCTATGTCGCCTTCAGCATCGTAGGCATAGGCAGGTTGAAACCAGTGCCAGGCGTGTGCCGAATGGTTACTTACCCCAAAGTATAATCCGTTTTTACGGGCTACTTTTTCCCATGTTCCCACAATGTCTTTTTTCGGACCTATATTTACTGAATTCCACGAATGGTATTTTGAATTGTAGGCATCAAAGTTGTCGTGATGATTGGCCAGCGCCATAAAGTATTTTGCACCGGCTTTTTTGTACAGCTTCATCAGCTTATCGGGATTCCAGTTTTCGGCTTTCCACAAATAATCAAATTCCATGAAACCAAATTCCGAAGGATGCCCGTAATGCTCAACATGGAAATTATACTGCCTGGTTCCTTGTATGTACATATTGCGGGCATACCAGTCGCCGTCTTCGGGAATGCATTGAGCCGACCAATGTGCCCAGATGCCGAACTTTACGTCGCGAAACCATTCGGGGCATTCATAATTTTCAATAAAGGAATCCCAGTTGGGAGAATATTTACCGCTGGCAATTTCGTGTTTGATTGAATCTTGTGCCAGCCCAATATTTGAACTAAAAAGTATAGATAATAGTATTGAAAGAAAGATTATTCGCATTATGATCTAATTTTAACTGGTTTCTTACACCCTTTGTTATCTCGTTCCGTTTACTGTTCTAATGATTGCTTTACCGGGTTTGTGCCCATGTTCAGAATCAATCTGGCGCCCGAATTAATATCGGAATGCCTGAAATAATAACCATCCAACGTTTTTCCGTTCAGTTTGGCTTCCTGAATATAAGGTGAATGTTTCCCGTTGTTTTTTGTTTCGATACTGAATTTATCGGCCTCATAATACTTCGGGTTTAAGTGTACCGTTACTTTATCGAAAACAGGTGAACCTATTTCATAAACCGGATCTTCTTCACAACCACCTGTCATTTGGAAAATGCCCATTTTCATCAGCACCGAGAGCGCCCCCATTAATCCCTGATCTTCGTCGCCGTTGTAACCAAAGTATGGCGAGAGTGCTGAAAAGGCGCTGTCGACAACCATTCGGCTCCAGTATTGGGTGAGCCATGGTGCGCCTGCATGGTTGAAAATGAATGCGGCCTGACTGTTGGGCTGGTTTGAATAATTGATCCACGTACGGCGGTCATTCACGTATTTGTCCAGTCCCTGATCTTCCAATTCGGGGTGTTCGTTGCATAAACGGTACTGGCGGCTATATTCAAAGTAACTGTTCAAACGGGCAACTGCTGAATCAGCACCCCCCATTAGTTTAAACAGTTCAGGTAAATTATGCGGAACAAACCAGGTCGATTGTGCTCCGTTGGCTTCTTCAAAACCATTGTCGTATAGTAGCGGATCATAAGGATTCTTCCAGTTGCCACTTTTATCTTTAGGAACCATGAATCCCAGATCAGCGTTGAAAATGTTCCTGAAGTTTTCAGACCGTTTCATGAAAGTTTTATAATCTTCTTCCATTCCAAGCGCTTTCGCAAGCTGAGCCAAACACCAGTCCTGATAAGCGTTTTCAAGTGTGATCGCTGCTCCGTCCTGATGACTTCCGTAAATGGTGTCGGAAAGCGGGTAAGGCACATAGCCATTTTTAATGTAGTACTCAAGCCCTCCGCCTTTGGCGGTATTGTGTTCGTAACCGATTTTGCTCATTAACCCTCCTGGCAAGTGGTTCTTTCTTAAGCCTTCATAAGCCAGATCGATATCGAAACCGCGAATGCCCTTTTGATAAGCACTGACAAAAAATGGCGTACTTGATGCTCCGGTCATTACGTAAGTGTAGTTTCCGCCTGACGGGCCACGGGGAACGAGTCCGCCGTTTTTGTAATATTCAAGAAATGAATTGCAGAATTCTTCGGTTATTTCAGGATAAACCAAATCCCAAAGGGTATTCAGTGTCCATTGTGCTCCCCAGAAAGCATCGGAATTGTGCATGTGAAATTTAGGCCGACCGTTTGTATCAAGCGGAACCTGACGAACAATTTTCTCTGAGCCGGTCATATCGGCATATTTCCCATCGGCATCGCTAATGATGCGACGGCCTTGCAAAGCGTGCCACAAATCGGTATAGAAGCGGCGTTGCTGTTGTTTAGTACCTCCTTCAATTTCGATGCGTGAAAGCATGTCGTTCCATTGGTCTTGGGCATTGGTCACAATCTGATCGAAGTTCCATTCGGGCAATTCAGCTTTCAGGTTTTCTGCTGCTCCATCTTCGCTGGTAAAAGAAACACCTACTTTCATAAGGAGCGGTTCCTTATTATCTGAATCAAATTCAACCAACATATTGCCGTCCGTTCCTTTCCAGTTGGAAACGGTGGAATTGCATGTTGAAAGATGGATGGCTTTAATGGCTTGATTGAATTGTGCACAGAAATAAACGGGCGTGTTTTTAGGGCGGCGCATGGTTGGCCCATTCACAACATAACCCCTGATTTCAGTATTGCTTATCTGCTCAAAGCCTCCTTCCGGAAGATCAGAGGGACCTAAGTGACCTGTTAACTGAAAAATGATTCCATTGTTTTTCCCTGATGGATACGTATAACGATGAAGGCCCACACGATTGGTTGCTGTAAGTTCAGCCTTAGTATTGTAACGGTCGAGTAGAACAGCATGATAGCCTGGTTTTACGGTTTCATTTTCGTGTGAAAAATGGGACGACCAGCTTTCGAAAATGCCGTTTATTTCGTTTGTGGTGAAACTAACGGGCATTACGGATACACCCGAAAGTTGCCAATCGTGAATATGGCTGAAATCTTTAATGGTGTCCAATCCATAACGATAACCACTGCGCCATGCACCATCGATTTTATTATCGGGAAAAAGGCTGACCATTCCAAACGGACAACAGGCGGATGAGAAGTAAAACCAGCGCGAATGGGCGGCATCTAGCTGCGGGTAAACCATATCGACCGGACTTGGTTTTTCAGCGGACTGACATGATGTTGCCACCAATTGAGTGATTATTAATACGGCAGTCAAAAGCAAAAATTGAATGCTATAAAAAACAATGCAGTTTTTAAGACTGAATTTCCAATTTAATGCTTTTTCCCCTGTTTTCATTCTACAACCTTTTAATTGAAACAGAACATGTTTTGTTGCTTACAGGAAGTAAAATCTCTAATAAACCCTTGTATCTTGTTTTGTTTTCAGCCTTTTTTCCGTTGATGAAAACCGTATAAGCGAAATCAGGATTCATACAAACCATTATACTTCGTGGGTGGGCTATAGTGGCCTCATCGAAGGAAAGTGTGGCCGTGTAATTCGAGTTATCGTTATTGAAAGACTGTTCTTCGATCCATGTTTCGAAACCTGTTGAAACGGTTCCGGGTTTGTAGTAGGCATTGTACCAGATAAGAACCGGATCGGATAAAGCTCCAAATTGATGCCAGCCTGCGCCACGGGCATTCTTTGCAAACCAGTGTTCATAGGTGAAATAGGTTTCGTCGGTTTCGCGTTTCCAAACGTTGAGCGCTTTATCTGCTATTTTCCAGGCCAGATCGGTTTTGCCCAAATCGAGCATGGCTTTCCAAATAAACCACTGGTGAGGCATCCAAACGGCGCCGTTCCAATAACCGTCGATGCGGTAGTAAGGCGCCTGTTTGTCAACTACACAAATGCCAGCCTTGCTCCACATGTGATCTTCGGAGAATATTCTTTCAATTAAAATTGAATCTTGTTCGGGTGTACAGATTCCCGAGAAAATGGGATATGCGCCATCGAGTCCCATGTTAAAGTTGGCGCCGCTTTTGGGATCGCGATAAAATTCTTTTGGGTTCCCATCTGCATCATGCACCATATAACTGAAATATTGGGCATCATCATCCCATGCAATGTTTTGCAAGGCGTTGGTAAAGGTTTTGATATCTGTATCGTACTGTTTTAAGTCTTTTTTATTGCCTGTTTCGATGGCTGCCTTGCGAAGGATTTTAGCTGCACGGATCATGTGTGCTGTGGTAATTACCGGCGAAACGGTCTGTTCGAGCTGGTTATCGCGAACGGCTTTTTGTGGTGGATAATCGTCCCAGCCTCCAGAGTTATAAAAGTAATCCCAGGTTTTCAGCAGATTCGATTTAAAACCATTGATGGTTGAACCGTGTGTGTGTCCGGCCATGAACTCATAATACTGTTTGAGCCTTGGATAGAAGTAATTCAACAGCTCTTTTGATTGGGTTTTGTTCCATAAATCGTAAAAAGCGTACATTTGAACAGGTACTGGCGAACCATGGTGAATGAAAGCCGACTGGCTGCCAACCGGAGTGGTGTATGTATTTAGAAACTGAATAGATTTCTGAATATCTATTTCTGCAAGTCCCAAAGCAATAAAGCCACCATCCCAGGTGTACAGGCTGTTCCACCATTTTCCGGGAGTATAATGACGGATGAACTGACCTTGCGTGTATATGGGATATACAATGTTCGATTGCAAAACAGTTCGCATCATGTTCTGACTGAAACGGTAAGGTTTTCCATCCTCCAGATCGCCTGCAAAAGCATTATCCGATTCCTTCTCTTTTGAGGTGAACTGTTTTGGATTTTTGCTGAAAGCGCTCATCCGGTTTTGAACTTCGTCTTTTTTTCCGGTGCACAAAATAGCATAAACCGTATTTTCATTCATGGCTTCCACTTCGACAGGCCGCATGAATACGTTAATGTAATGACCGTTGTTGTCACCGGGGAACACCAAATAATTGTGTTCATGAACGTATTTGCGGAAAATAATATCGAGGTCTTCGTCCAGAATTTCACGGACAAACGATGAAGGGTAATCCCAGGCAATTCCATAATAATTATCCACATCGGGGTATTTTAGCAGTAGCGTTCCGGTTTCAAGGTCTTTTGTGAATTCTGGAGTGAATTGCTTTTGTTGTGGAACAATTTGAATGTCTTTCGAATCGGTTTCAGGACCTATAAAAAACCCGTCAAGTTTTATTTCTCCTCCTCCGGAAGCTGTTAGTTTTAATTCGGTTTGACTGCTTTCAGATTTATATGGAATTTGTATCAATTCGAATTGGCTACTTGCTTTTAGCAAAATGGGTTCGTTTACTAAACCGGATGCAATGAGCTCGCTCGAGCTATTTTCCTCTAATTTATAACGAATGGTCAGAACACCTTCTTTTTCGTTCAGATTAATCGCATAACTTACCTGGTCGCCTTTTTCTTTTCCAAAGCCTTTCCCTATGCCATTTTCATTCAAAAATGCAGCATCTCGTTCTTCGCCCCTTAGCCAGCCATCGTAAACCAGGTGATCGGATGGGCGTGCTGTTGCGAATTCTAAATCGCTGTAATCCGTTGCATTGATAAACTGTATACTTTTGGAGCAAACTGCTTTTACATTTGAATAGGGTGCCGGATAGTTGATAAAGCCGGCAAGGTTAAGCTGAAGTTCTTGAGGCAGGCTTGTGTTGTTTACACATTTCATACTTACCAATACCGTTGAGGTATCGAGGGTGGAATAGGTAACATCCACATAAACCTGGTCTTTCCATTCCATCTCGTAGCGATAGGTGATTTTGGAAAGATCGGAGCTGATGTCCCATGGATAGTAGCCAGATTCGAACAATACATTGGGCACCATCACGCGGTTGCGGTAATAGCCCGGTATGGCAGTGATGTCAAAGCGCATTCCTTTTTGGATATCGGGAATGTGTGAAATGCCGGCATATCGTTTTGAGTAGGGCCCCCACTTGGGTAAGGAAACAACGTCGTGCGTGTTATTTAGTTTCTCAAAATAGGAAGCGGTAAATTGATCCGATTGCGCCAAGCTATTTGCTACAATAAACACAAATAATATAGAGACAAAATATGATTTCTTCATCTTGAAATTATCTATCAGTTAAACTATTCAACAACTACGTACAAGGTATTATCAAGTACTTTCCCGGTAACTTCTTTTTTGTTCGCGGTGATGTTTTTAAAATTATCTATTAATTCTTTTGCCTTAATAATTACAAATTGATCTCCTGTTTTCAGTTCGGTGTTCTGATCAAAATTGATCATTAGAATTGCATTCTCCAATTTTGTTTTGCCGCCTACCATAATCTGTGCTGTATCGGTTGAACTTACATGAACAGAAATAGTCCCGCCTTTCGAATAAAGTCCACCTTTTATTTCCAGCGGTTCAATGACTTCAAGTATTCCACTTTCTTCAATCTTAACATCACTGATTCCCAATGCACTTCTTGATGTTGTACTCAAAGTGCCATTAGCAATAAGGGTTTTACCAATATAGGAATTATTACCTGTAAGTATTAATTTTCCACTACCTTTCTTTATAAGCAGTCCTTCTCCATCAATATCATTTCCCCATGTATCTAGAGCATTAAATCCTCCCAATGAAGCATCCATATCGACACATACCTTTCCAATTATAGAACCATATCCGTCTGCCGCAGCAAGCAAATCAATCCTTCCCCATCCATTTGTTTTGTCCAGAATTTTATAGCCAGAAGGAATTTCTGTGGTATACAGAACAACTCGCCTCTGATTATCGCTCAAATATGGAAACCGGGATTTTAATATGGCCTCTGCACCTTTGGGGACAATGGGAGCTTGATTTGCTTTTGTTGAATCCTGAGGAAAACCGTAGGTCATTCTTTCCCTGAAGATTTTTTTCAATTCTGCCTTATCATTGTAATAGTTATTGTTGAATACTTCGGGATTAACAAAATCTCCAAGAATATATCCGGTCGGGTTTTCTTCTTTGGAATGGGCAAAGTCGTACAAGCTTAAATTTGCACTGTCGGCCTTTGCCCCAAAAAATTCTTTCATTACACGAACTGCTTCTTCTGCATTTTTTGCTACCGTTGGATTATTTAAGGCCGCACAGGCCATAGAAAGCGCCATAATTTTACCGCCAATAACATCAACAGGGGAATGCATGCCGACAACAATCCGGTTTTCGCCCAACTGGGCTCCCCGGTATACTAACTCGCTGAATCTTTCAGGAAATGCATACGCATAGGCTAGTGAAGATAGAAAACCCGCATTGGTATGCCCGCTTGGATAGGCATTATCTGTTCTTCTGTTTTCTGTGGTGTTTGTATATAAATCCTGTAGTGTAGGATGTTCGTCGTCATAAATTATTTGGTGATTTTTTCTTGAACACATTAAGCCGGGAACAATTTTTACACTGCTTTCGTATATGTCGAAAATCTCCAGTGTTTCCTGCCCCATGTAATCAATGCAGCTGTAAGTTGGACTATGAGTGGTGGTGTCATAAGTAGTCCCTTTGAAAATTACGGCACCATAATCATTCATTCGCCATGGTCTGGGGGTTGAGTAAAGATATTTTACAGGATTAGAACTTGAATTTATATCTCGAAATGCTTTGTTTAATTTAACAACTGCACCTAGAGGACTCTCTTCTGATCCTGCAAACACAGCATCATCGTTATAAACACTTTTATAATGGTAATTTCTTAAAATCTGGTCGGTTGTAGTTTTTGGCAGATCGACGTATGCACCTGAGTTTTTCACATAATCTTCGGTTAAGGGGCCAAAGCCATCGATTACACTATAGTATTTTGATCTGTTTTCATCTAAATATGCTAAAACAGTTTCTTCGTCGGTACGATTATGTGTTGCCCTTATTACGTATTGAATGTTTCTTGCCCAGACAACTGAATCGACAATTGGGTTACCTTTTTCACGGTCTTCGTTACCAGGGCCATTCTCCGATGATGCACTTTGATATTCATCGGTAGTTCCTTTCCAAATATCGTTTATTCCACGAAGGATGTAAGCAATTGGATTGTCGTCTATGCTTCTGCTTTTTTCGAAGTTGAAGTTGTTATTTCCAATATAATCAACAACAGGCAAAGGATAAGAAACCTCGCGAAGCCCTACAATAAATTCCTTTTCGGTTCCTTCGGATTGACAGGTGTCTGACGTTTTTTTACATGCTGATAAATTAAAAAAAACAACCGATAACGCGATAAATAAAATATTTCTAAAAGAATTCATAGGTACAAATACAAGATACATTCTAACTCAAAAATTAATTAGGAATCGTTTTATGTGTAATAATTATAAAAAGAACCCAACTATATAAAAACTGACTAATCAAAAAAAATAATTAATTTACGGGAGCATAAATGACACCCATTTTATCTATTTCGTCGCCTGACCGTCCGTGGAAGCCAACAATTTGCCAACCATCAGGTGCTGTATATGTAACCGATGAATCGGTGGTTGAACCACCTGCAAGCGTTCTTCCGTTACTGGTCGTAAACTTGGTATAGAAAATTCGAGTATGTCCATCTTTCTGTCCGGAACATAGTTTTACAGACTTCAAATATTCACCTGAAGCAAGACTTAAATAATGATAATCTCCGCCATAACCGCCGTGAGTAAACCATGTGCCATTGCTTAGCATGATGTTGATTTGATCTACCCTGCTGCCGGTTCTGATTCCAACAATACCTACTACAGGATTTGCAGGAATATTATTAGCATCGTTATAACTGGTTCCATGAGGACCTCCAAACTGATCACTCATTTTCAGGTTGCTGTTAAGGGCATATTGAAAATGGGTAAATACCGGTCTGTGATCTGATAACATGTCTCCGTTTTCATCACGAAAAGTCGAGTCTTCATAGGTAAACTCCAAAGGAGTAAGTGTAATAAAATTATTGCTTCTGTAAAAGATTTTATCTACAATCTCACATTCGTAATCTGTAATAATTGTAGAACCTTCACAAACCAAAGCGTCGTCACCTTGTGTTGGTGCAATACCATCCTTAATCATTTGAAGCCAAACATCGGTAGCGCCGGTTTCACTGGCTACTAATCGTATGTTGTCACCTAAACGTGTGTAGCGGCAATTCGAGTCACCTGTTAACAAAACAGCATTACCTGCTGAATTTGCATTGATGTAATTCACTATTTGGATGATGTTTTTACGACGTGCATCTAAAGCAGCTTCAACATCGCCGGCACCTGTGTGAAAGTTGTAAACATCGAGGTATACTCCCTCCTCAAGACGAATACGGTTTAATGTAAAACCTTTGGGTGTAAGGCAATTTCCATCAGTATTGCTACAGTCGTCCCATGCGATCCGTTCAATATCGTCGGAAAACGGAAAATTAGACAACGTATTTAATCCATCGCCAAACGGAACGCCGCCACTTGTAGCCGTTCTATAAGGATGATAATCGTCGGCATAAAGTGCAGCATGATAGTTGAAATCTTCCTGCACCTGAACAATATCGTAATCGTTTACAAGCACTGAAATCTTTGGTGTATTTACTGCCGGATTACCACTTGAGATAAGCTCAGGCAGACCTGCAATATTGTAAGTTAGAACGGTGAAATCTCCTGCAATAACAGTTGATTTTAAATTTGAACTTGTGGTGTTTTTGTTGTTCTCTAACTCTTCAAGATTATTCTTCTCACAACTAAATGAGATAAAAATGAGGATAATCAGTATAAAAGGGTTTATTATTTTCATCTTATTAGATTTAATGAATTGGTTTGTATAAGATGGAACGCACATAAAATTTAATCATTTTGTCTTTTTATGAATTTGAAATGATTAAAATTTAAGTTCGTTTCATAATTTAGATTTTAAATTTTAATGATTTACCTGATTAATCCTTTTTAATATAGCTGGGTAGGTTCAGCAGAAGATTCATTTTGAGTAAGGATGAGATGATTCCTGCTGAAAGAATTGAAATGAATTAAAAGAAGCACCCTTTCAGGTGCTTCTTTCTCTTTCCTTTTTCTTAGTTCTTTACTATTTTCTGAACTAATTGCTTTTGATTTGATCGAATGCCTATGAGATACATTCCATTATCGAGATCTTGCAATGACAAATGTGCGTGATTGTCATTGATATTATCCATTTGAATAATTGTTTTACCGGAGAAATCCATTACTCTGATTTCATCAATTTTTGACTGTCCGTTTACATACAACATGTCTGAAACAGGATTTGGATATAAACGTACTTGCAAACCAAAGTCGTTTACACCAGTTTTTACCACATTGCCTACATCAACAGGTCCAAAAGCAGCAACGGCTCCACCTGTTGCACCTTGCAAGGCTCCCGGAGTATAAGTCAATGTCACAACAGCCTTGTCATCCGGAACAACCGGATCAATGCTCAATACCAAGGTTGTTGCATCATCTGAATCTAAAGTAACAGCAGTAACTGTTGCTGTCGTTTCGTCTATTGTTACTGTAAAGTTCTCTGCCTGATCAGCAGCATCAGCCATGTCGTAATCAAATTTAACATAAATCACAGAACCATCTTCGCTGGTAGTTGCCGATTCAAAAACTGGAATTACTGTTCCTCCATTCAGGATATAAGTTGCACGAATATCGAAATCAGGAACCGAGCTGCTTTGAACTTTGCAAACATATACTCCGTTGTCAGCTTTCGAAACAGAAGCAATGCTGTAACTGCTTTCAGTAGAAACAGGTTCTTCACCGTTATCTTTAAACCAGGCATACGCCTCGCTTCCATCAACAGCTAATTCCCATGTTAAAGAACTACCCATATCGGCAGTTACTTCCTGAGTTTCCTGTGCCAATTGATAATCGTCGCTAAACCCGGCATATCCGGCTTTCACATCGTGGTAAGGTTTTACATCGGCAAACGAGAAGTAGTTACCTGTCAGCTGAACTTTGCTGCTGGCACCGCCATTGGCCAGTTCAACAAAGGGCAG